>JAYPTI010000130.1:0-9532 GCA_038133505.1 Alphaproteobacteria bacterium | reverse complement strand
TCGCCGCGACGGCCGACCGCAGGGCGGCGGCAACGGCATCCCCGTCGGTGACGTCGGCGGATTCGACGTGGACCTTGACCCCGGATGCCGCGGCGATCTCGCCCGCGCGTTCGTCGAGGAGAGGGCGGTCGCGCCCCGTGAGCGTCAGGTCCGCGCCGAGGCGGCCGAGCGTCTCCGCGATCGCGGCGCCGATACCGCGCGTCGCCCCGGTGACGAGCGCGTGCTGACCCGCGAGCGGCGTGCCGCCGAGCCGTCCCTGACCGTCTTTTTGTGCTGAGGCGTCGATTTCGTTCACCCGGATGCAAGGTTGATCCGCTATTGTTTTAAGCTTAAAACAATCGTTCGAACCGCGCAAGTTTTCCTCAAGGAAGGACCGTTCATGCAGACACTCAATCCGCCCGGCTGGCCGCGGCCGAAGGGCTATTCGAACGGGATCGTTTCCGAAGGGCGTTTCGTCTTCGTCGCTGGCATGGTCGGCTGGAACGCGAACGAGGAATGGGAGTCCGACGATTTCGTCGGACAGTTCCGCCAGGCATTGATCAACACGGTCGCGGTGCTGAAGGAGGGCGGCGCGGCTCCCGAGAACGTCTGCCGGATGACGATGTATTTCGTCGACAAGCAGGAATATCTCGCCAATCTCAAGGGCGTCGGCGAGGCGTGGCGCGAGGTGATGGGCAAGACGTATCCGACGATGGCCGCCGTGCAGGTTGTCGCGCTGATGGAGGACCGGGCCCGTCTCGAGATCGAGACCACGGCCATTATTCCGACCTGAGACCCCGACAGCGGCGAATGGCCGGGTCCGGGCGCCGCGGGGCCGGGAAAGCCCGTCGCGGGCTTTCGCTCGCGGCGATTTGACCTTTACTCGGCGGTCGGCGACCACCATTTTCCGCGTATCGAGAAAATTGCCAGTGGAGGATTCGCCATGACAACCGAACGCGCCGTTCTTGCCGGTGGCTGCTTCTGGGGAATGGAAGAGCTTTTCCGCCATCAGCCGGGCGTGATTTCCACGCGCTGCGGCTATACCGGCGGCGAGGTGCCGAACGCCACCTACTACAACCACGGCAACCACGCCGAGGCGATCGAGGTCATCTACGATCCGTCGCAGACCGACTACCGCGTCCTGCTGGAGTTCTTCTTCCAGATCCACGATCCGTCGACCAGGAACCGCCAGGGCAACGACATGGGGCCGAGCTACCGGTCGGCGATCTATTACGAGGACGACGCACAGCGCGATATCGCCCGGGCTCTCATCGCCGAAATCGACGCCTCCGGCCTGTGGCCGGGCAAGGTCGTCACCGAAGTCGAACCCGTCAGCGATTTCTGGGAGGCGGAACCCGAACACCAGGACTACCTGCAGCGGTTCCCGATGGGATACACCTGCCACGCCGTCCGGCCGCGCTGGAAGCTGCCGCCGCGCGAAGCCGCTGAGTAAGGGGTACGGCGCCGCCTGCGGCATTTGTGCCGATGGACGATCGCGGGCGATTGCGCCATTATTCCGGCCATGAACACATCGCCCTACATCATCGATAATCCGGCCGAAAACGACTTCCGGCTGAACCGCCAGACCCTCGTCGACCCCGCAATTCTGGTGCAGGAACGCGAGCGGATTTTCAACACGTGCTGGATCTATGCCGGCCACGAATCCGAGGTCCGGAAGCCGGGCGACTTCGTCACCCGCCGGGTGGCGGGACGGCCGGTCATCATGTGCCGCGATACCGGAGGCGACGTCCGGCTCTATCTCAATACCTGCCGGCACCGCGGCGCGCAGGTCTGCCGCGAGCGCAAGGGCAACACCAAGCGGTTTTACTGCTTCTATCACGGCTGGTCGTACGACTGCGACGGCCGCCTGGTCGCCGTGCCGGGCGACGACGCCTATCCGGACAGTTTCGACCGCGAAGAGCTGGGGCTCACCGAAGCGCCGCGGTTCGAGAACTATCGCGGCTTCTGGTTCGCCTGCTTCGATCCTTCCGTGCCCGACCTCGAGACCTATCTCGCGGGCGCCAAGGAATATATCGACCTCGTGGTCGATCAGTCGCCGTCGGGCGCGATGGAAATCGTCACCGGCGTGCAGGAATACGACGTGGAGGCGAACTGGAAGCTTCTCGTCGAGAATTCGTTCGACGACTATCACCTGCATTCGACCCATTCGACGTGGCTCGAATACATGAAGGATGCCGGGGTCAACATCAAAGTGCCGAAGGGCGGGGGGCTGCTGCTGCCGAAACGCGGCATCGGGCGGAACCTCGGCAACGGGCACGCGGTCATCGACAACGCCAATTTCCGCGGCCGGCCCGTCGCCGCCTGGATTTCTATCTACGGCGACGACGCAAAGCCGATCGTCGAGGCGGCCAAGGCGGAACTGGTCGAGCGGCTCGGCGAAGAACGCGCGGAGCGCGTCGCCAACACCAACCGCAACCTGTTCGTCTTCCCCAACCTGATGATCAACGACGGCTCGTCGGTGACGGTCCGGACGTTCTGGCCGGCGGCCGTCGACCGGATGGAAGTCACCGCGTGGGCCATCGGTCCCGTCGAGGAAAGCCCGGAAATGCGAAAGGTCCGCCTCGATGCGTTCCTGACCTTCTACGGCCCGGGCGGCTTCGCGACGCCCGACGACGTCGAGGCGCTCATGCAGGTCCAGCAGGGCATTGCGGAGACGGTCAACGAGGTTCCGTGGTCGGTGATGACGCGCGGCATCGCAAAGACCGGCGAGCAGCTCAATTCGGACGAGCTGCATCTTCGCACGTTCTGGCGCCGCTGGAACGAGCTGATGACCGGCACCCAGGCAGCAGCCCAGGCGGCCGAATAATGGCGCTGGCGGAGACGAAAAGCGCGGCGCTGGCCGTGACGCGCGCCGAGGTCGAGGATTTCCTCTATCACGAGGCGGCGCTGCTCGACGACTGGCGGCTGGACGACTGGCTCGAACTGCTCACCGAGGATGCGCACTACCTCGTGCCGCCCAACGAGGCGCCCGAGTCGAGCTTCGAGGATACGCTCTTCATCATCGCGGACGACATCCATCGCATCCGCAGCCGCGTCAAACGGCTGAAGAGTCCCGACGCCCATGCCGAGTTTCCGCCGTCGCGGACGCGCCGGCTGATCACCAACGTCCGGATCCTCCGAACCGACGGCGACGAGGTGACGGTCGCGGCCAATTTCTCGGTTCACCGCTTCCGCCGGGAAGGCCGCGGCGGCGAATATGTCGGCCATTACGTCTTCCGGCTGCGCGTCACCGACGACGGGTTCCGGATCGCCGAAAGGCGCGCCGTCCTGGATTCGATCGAGCTCGGCGCGCTCGGCGCGGTCAGCTTCATTCTCTAGTCTCTTTTCCGCCGCCCCGTATTCAGTTTGGCGGTCCGACCTGCTAGTTCTTCTCCGAATAACGGTTGCTTCGCGGCAGGACCAGCGGAGCTGGCCGGAGGCGGGCGGAAAGCAATGTCATGAGCGGCGACGAAACGCAGAGCGAAAAGAACGGGCAGGGCGCACTAGCGGGTCTGCGGGTCCTCGACCTGACGCAGTTTCTCGCCGGTCCCTATGCCACGATGATCTTCGCCGACCTCGGCGCCGAGGTGATCAAGCTCGAAGCGCCGGCCGGCGACTGGTCTCGGGTCCTGCCGCCCCATTTCGTGGGCGACGACAGCTGCTACTACCTGTCGATCAACCGGAACAAGAAAAGCATCGTCGTCGATATGAAGAACGCCGACGGCCTCGAAATCGTCAAGCGGCTGGCCGACGAGAGCGACATTCTGGTGGAGAATTTCCGGCCCGGCGTGCTCGACCGGCTCGGGCTCACCTACGACGACCTTTCTGCGCGCAATCCGGGTCTCATCTGGGCGTCGATCAGCGGCTTCGGGCAGACCGGCGCCGACCGAGACCGGCCGGCCTACGACATGATCGTCCAGGCGATCTCCGGCGGCATGGGGATGACCGGCGAGCCGGGCCGGTCGGCGGTTCGCTCCGGCATCCCGATCGGCGATCTCAATGCCGGCATGTATGCGGTGATCGGCGCGCTCTCCGCGCTCGAGGAACGCCGGCGGTCCGGGCGCGGCCAGTATATCGACGTCTCGATGCTCGACTGCCAGATCTCGATGCTCTGCTACCAGGCGGCCTATCACCTGCATTCGGGTAAGAATCCGGGACGCCAGGGCTGGGGGCACGACTCGATCCCGACATACCGCGGCTTCAACTGCGCGAACGGGACCTCGCTGGTCATCACGGCCAACACCGAGCGGATGTGGCAGGCGCTGTGCGACGTGCTCGGCCTTGCCGAGTTGAAGGACGACGAGCGCTTTACGCTCAACGAGAACCGCTACGCCAACCGGCACGAGCTATGGCCGATCCTTGAGGGCGCCTTCATGATGAAGGAGGCGGATCACTGGGTGCCGCGCCTGCTGGAGGCCGGGATCCCCGTCGGCGAGATCAATTCGCTCGAGAAGGCGCTGAGCAATCCGCAAATCGTCAGCCGCGACATGGTGCTGTCGCTGGAAGACGGCGGCGGCAACGCCGTGCGCGTCGCCGGCAATCCGGTGAAGATGTCCCGCTCCGGCATGAACGATCATACCTATCCGCCTCGGCTCGGCGGCGAAACCGCGGAAATCCTGCGCGATGTGCTGGGTGCCGGCGACGAGGAAATTGCGCGGCTGATCGAAGGCGGCGCCGCGTTCGAATACCGGCCGCTGAAAAAGAAATAGGGGAGAAGAAGAATGGCTGACGACATCGAAGACGTCTTGAAGCTCGACCTTGACGGTTCCATCGCGCGGATCACGATCGATCGCCCCAACCGGGGAAACATGCTCACGCTCGACATGCTGGATCACGTCTCGGCACTGATCATCGACGCGGGCTGCGATCCGGAGATCAAGGCGATCTCGATCAGCAGCACGGGCGACGATTTCTGCCTCGGCCGCGATCCGCAGAGCGCGCCGGAACATACGCCGAAGAACGGCGTCGAGATGCGCGAAGCGCTGACCGCGCCGATCCTGGGTTTCTACGAGGCGGTGCGCGGCGCCGAGGTACCGGTCGTCGCGACGGTGCAGGGGCGGGCGGCAGGCTTCGGCTGCGCCGCGGCCGCGGTCTGCGACGTGACCATCGCAGCGGACGACGCGCGGTTCTCGCTTCCCGAGATGAAGCACGACCTTCCGCCTACGGCGGCGATCTCGGCCCATATCGACCGGTCGATGCCGAAATCGGTGGCGTGGCTCGTCTACTCTACGGAAGAGGTCGATGCGCAGACGGCGCGGGCGGCGGGCTTCGTCAGCCACGTCGTTCCTGCCGGAAACTTGTATTCCGCGGCCGACGAGGTGCTGGCGACGCTCGCGAGCCGTGACCGCACGGCGCTGATGACCTGCAAGACCTACATCGCCAACGCGCGGTTGATGGAAACGCCGCAGGCGTCCGATTACGCGGCGAACATGCTGGCGCTGGTGATGGCGTCGAAGGGATAGAACCCGACCGGCGACGGCGGGCGCTCGCGCGCGCCGCCGCCCCGTTCTTTGTCGGTCAGAGCTTTTTGGTTTCGGTGAGGAACGAGTCGACCTCGGCGCGCAGCGTTTCCGTCTGCTTGGCGAGTTCCGCCGAGGCTTCCTGAATCTGCTCCATCGATATGTTGGTCTGTTCGACGCGGGTGGTGACGGTCGTGATGCTCTGCGTCACTTCCGCTGTGCCCTGAGCCGCCTGTTCGACGCTGACCGCAATTTCTCGGGTCGCCGCCGACTGCTCCTCCACCGCCGACGCGATGGCCGAGGCGATTTCGCTGATTTCCCCGATCGTATCGCTGATCTCGCGAATTGCCGTCACGGCGCCGGTCGTCGCCGACTGGATTTCGCCGATCTGGCCGGAGATTTCCTCGGTGGCCTTGGCGATCTGTTCGGTATGCGGGAAGTCGTCGGTCAGCGGACTACGGGCCACCACGAACTGATGGTTCTCGTCTTCTTCGGATTTGGGACGCTGCTGCGTATGGAAAACGTCTTCCAATGCCAGATCGTGCAGGGAAAAACGGCCGGCGATTTCCCGGATGAGGTCGATGTCGGCGAGGCCGGAGACATTGATCCATACGCGCTCGCACGATGCCTGCAGATGCACGATATCCTCATGCGACGCGGTCGCGATGCGTTCGAAGTAGTCCTTGTCGTAACCGATCGCCTCGATCGACGTTTCCGACGCATCGGACGGCCGGCGCAGGGTCCCCGGCGGACTGCCGGGCACGCCGTATCCCCTAAGCTGTCGGCGGCGGCTCGATAGCGGGGCGGTGTCGTTCATAGATCAGGAATACGGGCTCTCGCGGGAGCGTTAATTCGCCCCGGACATGCAGGAGGTGCAAAGCGGCGTGTGCGGAAGCAGTTCCAACCGCTTTTCGGGAATTTCCTCGTCGCACTGGACGCAGATCCCGTAGGTTCCGTCATCGATCCGGGTCAGCGCGGCCTTGATCTGCTGCGCTTCCTTCAGGCCCTGCACGCCGAGACCTTCGAGAACCTCGTCGCCGGCGATCTCGGTCGCGCGTTCCTCGAAATCGGCCTCGGTTCCGTGCTCCTTCAGATCCTCGTCGATTTCACTCAACTTGGAGACCAAAAGCGCGAGTCGGTCTTCGAGTACCTTCTTGAACTTGTTCGTGTCGACCATGGCTCGTTTCCCTGCGCGTCCACGCTGCGACGACTACCCCGATGTTTCACTAGAACGAGTACGTCTTTGGCAATAATTCTGTCATACGCCGCGTTACAGTGCGAGTCCTGTGTGCACCTATGGATTTAAGCATTTTTCGCTATTTTTCAATCCTTTAAGTCCGGTCAGGCGGCCGTCCAGCCGCCGTCCACCGGCAGGGTGACGCCGGTCACCATCGACGAGGCGCCGCTGGCCAGAAACAGCAGCGGGCCCGCGAGTTCCCAGGGTTCGCCGAAGCGTCCCATCGGCGTCGACGCCTCGATCGCCTCCACGAGGCCCGGGTTGGACTGCATATAGGCGGCGCCAAAATTCGTCCGGAAAAAGGTCGGCGCCAGCGCATTGACCCGGATGCCGCGATCGGCCCATTCGACGGCGAGCGCGCGCGTGACGTTCACCAGCGCGCCCTTCGTCGCCTGATAGCCGACATGGGAAAAAAGCCGGTTGCCGACGAGGCCCATGATCGACGCCAGATTCACGATCCGCCCGTTGCCGTGTTCGAACATGTGCGGCGCGGCGGCGCGGCTGCCGAAGACCGCCGCGGTCAGGTTCACCTCGACGACCTTGTCCCAGTGGCTGTCCTCCATTTCCAGCGTCGGGCCCCGGTTGCTGATGCCGGCATTGTTGACCAGCACGTGAAGGCCGCCGAGGGCGCGGGCGGCGTCGTCGACGGTCGATTTCAGCGCGTCGCGGTCGGCGACGTCGAGTTCGAGCGCCAGCGCATGCCCGCCCGCAGACGCGATCTCGGCGACAACGGCGTCGGCGCTCTCCTTGTTCCGGTCCGCGACGGCGACGGAGGCGCCGGCATTGGCGAAGGCGAGCGCGGCGATGCGCCCAAAACCGTCGCCGCCGCCCGTGATGAAGGCAACGTCGTCGTCCATTCGGAACAGCTTGTGGACAGCCAGGTCGTCGAAGCTCGTCATTGTTTCCCTCCCGTCAGGTCTTTGCCGTGCGGTCCCCGCAGGATCCGGACCAGCACCATGCCCATGATAGCCGCGATCGCGACGATGACGCCGCCCATGACGAAGAAACCCGTGGACAGGCTCGTCGCGCCCACGATGGCGCCCATGGATACCGGGACCGCGAGCGAAGCCGTCCTGTTCATCGTCGCCCGAAGCCCGACGCTGAGGCCCTGATTGTCGGTTCCCGCGCCGCGCGTCAGGACCGACAGGATCATCGGGAAGGCGGTTCCGGAGCACGCGCCCGTGGTGCAGGCGACGACGAGCAGCGACCAGAAACCCGAGAACAGCGGCGCCAGGCTGAAGGCGATGGTGGCGGTGATCGTGCCGGCCAGGACGAGCCAGTGCGGCGCGATCCAGCGCGACAGGCGCCCGACCGCGAGGCCGGCGACGCTTCCCGACAGCGCGATGCTGCCGACGATGAAGCCGATCTCGCCGCCGCGAAAATCGATGCTTTCGAGATAGACGGCGAAAAACGTATGCCGCATCGCGTACATGCCGGCGAGGATGGCGGAGACGATGATGACGTAGGTAATGATCGGGACGCGCATCAGCGAGAACCCGGCTGCGTAGGTCGCCCAGCGGGGAAGGAAATCGTCGAGCGTCACGCGGACCCCGGCGCTGCCGTCGACATCGCGCGACACGGCGTAGGTCACCAGCACGAAGGCGAGCGACCAGACGGAGACCATCCCGAAAGCGCCCCAGGGGCCGAGATACTGCCAGGCGAGACCCGCCAGGAACGGGCCGAGAAAATTGCCCAGCGTCGCCAGGAACGTGAACCGGCCCATCAGCGCGGGATCGCCCTTCGTCAGGCGGCCGACGAGCGCCTGCGCCCCGATCCAGCAGGTGAGGTGCAGGAAACCGACGACGACCTGGAGCACCAGAATTCCCGCGACGCTCGGAAACAGCGGATAGATCGGCACCAGCGCGGCGGCGCCGACGCCGAGCCACAGCGTGACCCGCCGCGTTCCCAGCCTGTCCATGATCGCGCCCGCCTGAATCGAGAACGCCATGGCAAGCAACGCCCGCATGGCGATCGCCATGCCGATCCAGAACGCGGACGCGCCGATGTCCAGCGCCCAGAGCGGCACGATCAGCGTCATCATCGGAATCTGGCTCAGGCTGAAGAACCCGGTCGCGAACACGGCGATATTGCCGGTGGGCGAGGGCGCCTGGCCGGGAGGCGGAGCGTGGCTTTCTGTCACACGGGTTGCCGAATTGCCGGAAAAAACGGGAACGAAT
This sequence comes from Alphaproteobacteria bacterium, assembly GCA_038133505.1. Classification (GTDB taxonomy): domain Bacteria; phylum Pseudomonadota; class Alphaproteobacteria; order MPNO01; family UBA830; genus JAYQUR01. Next base: position 680 of record JAYPTI010000130.1, on the reverse strand, counting down.
ATAGTTCGTAAACGAACGATACGTCAGGGGGAGAGACGAAAATGGCGACACAGGTATCGGATATCGTGTTCGAGCCGTTGTCGGACGTTCTCGGCGCGGAGGTGAAGGGGCTCGATCTGCGCGAGCCGCTCGACGATGCGACCGTCGCCGAACTGAAACGCGGCTGGTACGAGCATATCGTCCTCGTTTTCCGCGACCAGGACATCTCGAACGAAGACCAGATGCGCTTCTGCCGCTATTTCGGCGAGCTCGAAGAGGTTCGCACCGGCAAGCAGGCCAACAAGGCCATGTCGCACACGATGATGATCACCAACGTCCGCGACAGCGGCTACGCGACCGCGCTCGAGGACGGCGAGATGTGGTTTCACGGCGACCAGTGCTACTACGAAGTTCCGGCGCGCGCTTCGATGCTGTACGCGATGGAGGTTCCGCCGACCGGCGGAAACACCATCTTCTCCAACAACTACATGATATGGGACGCGTTGCCCGACGATGTCCGCGCGCGCGTCGACGGGCTGAATGCCCACAACATTTACGACTACGCCGGCAACCCGACCGCGCGGGGCGAGAACATCGACCCGAACGCGCCGCAATATTCGCACCCGGTCGCGCGGACGCATCCCGAGACCGGCCGCAAGGCGCTCTACGTCAACCGGCTGATGACCGATTACATCGAGGGC
>JAYPTI010000129.1:0-9631 GCA_038133505.1 Alphaproteobacteria bacterium | reverse complement strand
GGCGCATCCCGCCCGCCGCCTCGATCAGCGCGGCCTGGCGCGCCTCGCCCTCGCCGCCGACCTCGGCGAAGCCGCCGGCGAGAACGACCGCCGCCCCGCAGCCCATCTCCGCGAGCGAGCGCACCGCGCCTTCGACATGCGCCGGGCCGACGAGGATCATCGCCGCGTCCGGCACGCCGGGCAGGCTCGCCAGATCGGCGAAGCAGTCGATCCCGTCGATCTCGTCGGCGCGCGGATTGACCGGCCAGATGTCGCCGCCGAACCCGTGCGCCTTCAGATAGCGCAGCGGCCGGCCCGCGATCTTTGAAGGATCGGTCGAGGCGCCCACGATCGCGACGGATCGGGGGCGGATCAGCCGGTCGATGCCGCCCGTCTTGCCGGTTGCCGCCATTCTATTTCCGTCGGTCGAGGAAGGCGCTGACGGCGTCGCGGTGGCTGTCGGTCGTATAGCAGATCGCCTGCGCCTGGCAGCCGAGCGCGAACACCTCCTCCACCGTCGATTCGAACCCCTGGTCCATGATCGATTTCGCCAGCGCCACCGCATCGGGCGAGCCGGCGGTCATCGCCTCGGCCATCTCGAGCGCGTCGTCGAGCAGTTTCTCCGGCTCCGCGACCTGCTCGATCATGTTGATGGCGAGCGCCTCCTCGGCGGTGAGCATGCGGCCGGTGAAGATGAGCTGCTTGGCGCGGGCGAGGCCGACGCGGCGCGGCAGGAAATACATGCCGCCGCCGTCGGGGATCAGGCCGCGCAGCACGTAGCTCATCACGAAGGTCGCGTCGCGCGCGCCGATCACGAAGTCGCAGCACAGTGCGAGATCGCAGCCCAACCCGGCCGCCGCGCCGTTTACCGCGGCGATGGTCGGCTTGCTCATGCCGTGCAGCATGGTGATCAGGTGATGGGTGCGGCGCTGGCGGCTCCAGCCGTTCATCGCGACGCGGCCCTGCGGCGCGGACAGGCGCTCGCGCATGCCGGAGATGTCGCCGCCGGCGCAGAAGCCCTTGCCGTTCGCCGTGAGCACCAGCGCGCGGACGGCGGGATCGCGTTCGGCCCAGTCGATCACCTGCATCAGGTCGCCGCGCAGAGCATCGTTGATCGCGTTGCGCTTGTCGGGCCGGTTGAGGGTCACCAGCGCGACGTTCCCCCGCATCTCGGCGAGGACCAGTTCGGTCTCGGGGCGTTCGGGCACGGGAATGCCCGGCATCGTTGTCTCGCTCATGTTTCCTCCGGATGTCTGGTTGCGCGCGCGCCGATAATCCAATGTGCGCGCCTGGATGAAAAGGGCTTCAGGCCGGGTCGCGCGTGCGGCAGGCGACCCCGGCCTCCGCCAGAAGGACGGCAATCTCCGCGGCCGGATCGGCGCCGGGCGCGGTCGCGTCGATCTCCGTCCAGTCGGTCTCGCCGTGCCCGTCGGAGAGCTGGCGGCGGAGGACAGCGGAGGTCGCATCGGACGCGCCCTTGATGCGCGCATCGACGCGGCGGACGAGTTCGTCCGGGTCGCCCGAGAGCCAGATGCCGAAGAACGGCACGCCCGCCATCCGTGCGGCGGTCTCGGCGCGGGTACGCGAGTCGGGGTGCAGGAAGGTCGCGTCGAGGATCGCGGACCGCCCCTCGCGGGCGACGCGGCGTGCGTCCTGGATCATCTCGCTGTAGACGTCCTGCGACACCTCGGGCTCGTAGGCGTTTTGCGGGAGCGTCTCGGCCGGCTCGGCCGACTCAACGCCGCCGCCATCCGGCGCGAGCCGGTTGGCGCCGGGCGACGGCCCGGTTCCCGAATCGCCGCGGTTGGCGATCATCGCCGGCGGCGGCGCGTCGAGACTGTCGATCGCTTGCGCGAGATACGCGTCCGCATCTTTGCAGGTCGCAATCCGCTTGGCCTCGTCGGTCATCCCTTCCGCCATCTTGGCGGTGACATGCGCGCGGATCGCCGCCCGGCTCGACAAGTAGTAGGGCAGCGCGCGCAGCCCGGATACGTCGTCCATGCGGTAGAGATAGCGGTTGAAGACGGCATTCGCCTCCGCGTCCAAACCCGCGTGGATCATGTCCATCAGCAGGAACGCGACGTCGTAGAGCACGTCGATCCGGGTGAAGGCGTCGTTGAACTCCAGCGCGTCGAAAATGGTCGGGCGCCCGTCGAACAGGCAGATGTTCCGGAGATGCAGATCGCCGTGGCAGACGCGGAACATCCCGTCCGCGACGCGGTCCCCGAACAGGCCGGCAAGCCCGGCGTCGATTTCTCGGTAGCGCGCGATCAGCGCCTCGACGGCGGCGGCATCGAACGGACGGCCGATCCGGGCCGAGAGCTCGGTTTCGTTCTCCTCGATGACGCCTTCCATCGAGGCGGCGAGCGCCGGATCGTCCAGCGGTTCCGCCGTGCGGTGCATGAGGGCGATCTCGTCGGCGAGACCGACGAACAGCTCGGGCGACAGCCTGCCCTCGGCCGCAAGCCGGTCGAACGTCGCATCGGGGTCGAAGCGCACCATCTCGACCAGCCATTCGAGCGCCTCGCCGCCGCCGCCGAGCCGGAGCGCCCCGTCGGCGTCCTGCGTGACGGGCACCGTGCCGAGATAAATGGCCGGCGCGGTCCGGCGGTTGAGCTCGATCTCGCGCTCGCAGACGGCCCGGCGGTCCTCGAGCGTGCGGAAATCCAGATAGGACGTCTTCTGCGCCTTCTTCAGTTTGTAGGCGCGATCCGCCGTCAGGAAGACGACGGAAATATGGGTATCGATGCGGTCGGGTTTCGCGCCGCCGAACGCCTCGCCCGCGGCAAGACGGTCGACGATTTCCTGCTGGTCCATCGTGGGACACTAGCAGACGGAAACGGGGCGGTCGCGGCGAACGAACCGCCCCGTCCGCTGTCAGGCCGCCTTGACGGCGATGCGTTTAGCCTTGGGCGCGGCGGGTGCGTCCTTCGGCAAGGTGACCGTGAGGACGCCCTTGGCGAATGCCGCGGTGATGCCGTCCTGCTTCACGGGACACGGCATGGGGATGCTCCGCTGGATCATGCCGTAGGAGCGTTCGATCCGGTGATAGGACGTCTTGTCGTCGTCCTTCTTCTCGGATTCCTCCTTCCCTCGCGCCTGCCGCCCGCCGACAAACGCGACCCGCGTCTCGCAGAACTGACGGTCGGCAACCTGCTGTCGATGCAGGCGGGGCTCGAACGGACGTCGGGCGTCAATTACGGGCGCTGGGTGGCGAGCCGCGACTGGGTGCGACACGCGCTGTCGCGGCCGTTCGACGACGCGCCGGGCGGCCAGATGCTCTATTCCACCGGCAACACGCATCTGCTGTCGGCGATCCTGACGCGCGCGAGCGGTCGGTCGACCCACACGCTGGCCGAGGACTGGCTCGGCAAGCCGCTCGGCATCGCCATCCCGACGTGGCAGCGCGATCCGCAGGGCATCTATTTCGGCGGCAACAACATGCTGCTGTCGCCGCTCGCGCTCCTGAAATTCGGCGAGCTCTACCGCAACGGCGGGAAGCACGACGGCAAGCAGGTGCTGCCGGCAGGCTGGGTCGAGGCATCGTGGACGCCGCGCACCGAATCAAGATGGTCGGGCGACGCCTACGGCTACGGCTGGTTCTCGACGACCTTCTGCGGCGAGGCGTCCCACTACGCGCGCGGGTTCGGCGGGCAGTTTGTCCACGTGCTGCCGTCGCTCGCGCTGACGGTCGTCATCACGTCCGACCGCTCGGCGCGGACGCGCGTCGGCGATTATCGCGGCGAGTTGAACGATCTTGTGGAGAGCGTGGTTTCGGCCACGCTGAAAGAACGCAACCGCTCTTGCTCCTAATCCCCGAAATACAGCCGCGTCGGATTGTCGACGAGCACCTTCTTCAGTGTCGCCGCGTCGCCCGCCATCTCGGCGACGAGATCGACGAGGTCGCCGTCGTTCGGCGTGCGGCCGGGCTCGAAGATGTTGCCGTGCGGCCAGTCGGTGCCCCAGATGACGCGGTCGGGCGCATCGGCGATGACCGCCTGGCCGAACGGGATCACGTCGCGATAGGGCAGGCCGTCCGCGACGCGCGCGTCCTTCGTGTCGCTCACCTTGTTGACGCTGGCGATCTTGGCCCAGAACCGGTCGTCCTTCAGAAGGTCGCGCAGCAGCCTGAACGCGGGCTGGTCGAGCCCGGCGGACGGCTTCGAGCGCGCCAGGTGATCGATGATCGTCGGGATCGGAATTTTGCGGATGAACGCTTCGGCCTCGACGAAATGGTCCGCCTCGACGTGGAGGACCAGCGACCAGCCGAGCTTCTCCATGCGCGGGATCGCGTGCGCCACCATGTCGACGCTGCCGGGCCGGTCGGACATCAGCGAAAAGCGCGCGCCCCGCGCACCCGCCTCGTGCAGCCGCTCGAGCTCCTCGTCCGTGGTCTTGTCGTTGAAGCGCACCACCGCGCGCATCGCGCCGTCCGAGCGCGCGACCGCATCGAGGATCGCCGAATTGTCGAAGCCGTGCAGCGTCGGCTGCACCGCGATGCCGCGCTGGAGCCCCGTAATCGCCGCCATCTTTCGATAGTTTTCCAGCGGCCCGCCGGGCGGCGTATAGCGCCGCGTCTCCGAGTAGGGAAACCTGTCGGGCGGCCCGAAGATATGGAAATGCGTGTCGCACGCACCGTCGGGCACCGCCGCGTCGGGCTTGCGGGTGTTCGGGTCGGGCGGCAGGGCGTACGGCAGGTCGGCGGTCACGGGCGGGGCTCCGGTGTCGGCAGGGCAGGTCGCCGGAGCGTAGCCGAAACGCCTCGGGCGCGTAAATCGCCCGCCCCTTCTGCTCCTGTCCCGCCCTGTGGCAGGATACCGACAGAAAAGCATGCAACAGGAGGCTGCCATGCCCGACCAGGCGGAAATCATCGGAACGATCGTCGAGGACACCGTCATCGCCGCCCGCGCGGGATGGAGCCGCGTGATCAACGCGGGCGAGATGATGCGCATCGTCGACCTCGAAGGAAAGCAGGCGGTCGATTTCCTGTGCTGGAACGCGCACGACCACGAAGACCGCTATGCCGCCGCAGACACGATGAAAATCAACAAGACCGGCATCTTCCTGACGGCGGGCACGACGCTCTATTCGGTCGGCCTGACGCCGCTGCTTACCATCGTCGCGGACAGCTGCGGCTATCACGACACGATCGGCGGGTGCTGCTCGGCCGAGCTGAACAAGTTCCGCTACGGCGTCGAGAACCAGACCGGCTGCCGCGAAAATTTCCTCTCGGAAATGGCGAAGTACGGCATGGGCAAGCGCGACATGGCCGCGAACGTGAACTTCTTCATGTACGTGCCGGTCGGCAAGGACGGCGACATGGACATGGGCCCGAGCATCTCGAAGCCGGGCGACTACGTCGACCTGCGCGCCGACACGGATACGCTCGCGGTCATCTCGAACTGCCCGCAGATCAACAACCCGGTCAACGACTTCAACCCGACGCCTGTCCGCGTGATCGTGTGGCAGCCGGCGGGGGAGGGCTAGACGCGCTCAGTAAAAGCGCTCGAACGGAAACGCCCGCAGGTCCCGCTTCAGCACCTTGCCGAAATGACTGCGCGGCAGCGCGTCGAGGAAGGCGATGCGTTTCGGCACCTTGAAGCCCGCGAGGTTGTCGCGGCCGAACCGGTAGAGCTCGGCCGCCAGCGCCTCCCAGTCGGCCGACGGATCGGCGGCGACCGCGACCAGGACGATCGCCTCCCCCCACTGCGCATCCTCGATGCCGACGACGGCGCAGTCCGAAAGCGCCGGGTGGCCCGCATAGACGCTCTCGACCTCGACCGACGGCACGCTTTCGCCGCCCGTTTTCACGACGTCCTTGGACCGGTCGACGATGGTCAGGCGGCCGTCGTCATCCATGACCCCGATGTCGCCGGTGAAGCACCAGTGAAGCCCCTCCGCATCGCCCTTGCGCGGCCGCCAGGTCGCGGCGCTCGCCTCCGGGTCGCCGAGATAGCAAAGCGCCGTGTTGAAGTTCCGCTGCGCCACGTGGCCCGGCGTGCCGCGCGGGACCTCGCGGTCGTCGTCGTCGAGGATGAGGACGCGCGTATCGACGTGCGGCTCGCCGATTCCGGCGGGATGGGTCAGGAATTCGCCCGGCGACTGGGCCGCCATGTTCAGGCTCTCGCTCAGCCCGGCAGCGGCGATCAGGTCGGCGCCGGGAAACATATCCGCCAGCTTTTCGCGCAGCGCCAGCGGCGTCGGCGCGGCGGTACTGACGACGACGCGCACGTCCGTCAGCGGTTCGCCGTCCCAGGCGGCATGGAGCGGCCCGATCACGGCGGGCACCAGCGGCAGGTATTCGATGGCCCGCGCGCGCACCTCGTCGAGGAAATGCTTGGGATCGAACGACGTCTTCGCCGGGAAAACGACAGTCCCGCAGCGCCACAGCACTGTCAGCATGCCCCATTCCATGCCGGCGACGTGATAGGCGGGCAGCACCGAGAAGGTCTTCCAGCCGCGCCGGAGGCCGAACTCGGCGATATCGGCGAGAACCGTGAACAGCGTGCCGACATGACTGTGCAGCACGCCCTTGCTGCGCCCGGTCGTCCCGCCGGTACCGACAAGGCGATAGGGTTCGTCGAACGGAATGTCGGCGGCGAGCGGCCCCGCCTCCTCGGCATCGAGCAGCGCCTCGAAATCGAGCCAGCCGTCGCCGCCGCCGCGGGCGATCCGGGTGCGCGCGGGCACGTCCGCGAACCGGTCGCCGAAGTCCGCCGACGTAACAATGGCCGCACAGTCCCGCCCACCGAGATAGTCGGCGACATCCGCGGCCCGCAGACGGACATTCAGCGGCGCGAATATGGCGCCGATGCGCGCGCAGGCGAACAGGGTCTCGACGATGGCGTGCTCGTTCCACAGCATCGTCGCCACGATATCGCCGCGCCCGACGCCCTGCCGCGCGAGCGCCCGCGCCAGCCGGTTCGCGCGGCCGTCGAGCTCACGGTACGTCAGCCGCCGGCCGTTCAGAAGATCGTCGACGGCGATGCGGTCGGGATGGAGCTCCGCGCCGCGCGACAGGATGTAGCCGACGGTTGCTTTCAGTCTTTCAGGATTTCTCGTCGCTTCCGTCACGGTCCGCTCCCCAGCCCGCGAACGCTACGGGTCCGGCGCGCATCCCGCAAGCGCGGCAAACCGCCGGGAGGCGGCGCACCGGGCCGTCGATCCGCCATTTCCGGTTGCCCGGGGACGAAATGCCGATAGGGTCGTCGAAACCCGAACGGAAAACGGAAGCGGCATGGAAGCGGAATTGACGCGCATCATCGAGGCGCGAGGCCTGACCCTCGACGTCGTGGACCCGCCGGACAACCCTGCCGGCTACCCGTACATAGAAGTCGCCTGCGCCGGCCGGGACGTGCGTTTTCCCATGCCGTGGAAGCCGGATCCCGTCCCGCCGAACACACAACGCCTGTTCTACATCGTGCTGATCACGATCCAGATCTACGAGGAGTGCGACGATTTTCTCGACTGGTGCGCGGAGATCGAGCGCAATCCGGCGGAGACCGCGGTGCTCGACGACTTCCGCGATCTGGACGGGTCGATCCGGACGTTCGTGGACATGATCGGCGAAGCGGACTACGACGATCTGCGCCTGCGCATGGCGATCGGCGAGGCGATTTCCCGGGCGTCGAATTTCACCCGCGGCGAGCACGAATAGAAGAACGGCGTATCACGACGCCTTGCGTTCGACGTCCTTGAGCAGGTGGCGCGCGCCGTAGTCGAGCATCACCTTGACGGGATCGCGCACGTCGTCGGACGACAGCGCATGGATGCCGACGGCGCGCGCGTGATCGACGAGGGACTGGCCGAACGCGAGACGCTGGGACTCGAAGCGTGCAAGCGCCCCGTCGATGTCGTCGGGGCTCGCCGCCAGCTCGTCGGCCAGCGTGCCCGCATCGAGCGCCGCCTTGGTGATGCCCGCCGCCGCGTGCGGGCGGGCGACGAAGGCGGAATCGCCGGCAAGCGCGACGCGGCCGAACGTCATGCGCGGCACTTCGAGATCGGTGATCGCCTGCATCAGCGGCAGTTCCGTCCGCACCATGACATCGGCGATGGCGGGCGGCAGCAGCGCCGCGGCGGCGTCGCGCATCTCCGCGATGATTTCGGGCCGGATCAGCGGCGGCGGGATGGTGAAGCCGTGATCGCGGCCGTCCGCGTCGGTCATCATCTCGCGCAGACGGTCGGGCGGCGCAGGCCGGTACCAGATGACGTAATAGGCGCGCTCGTCCTTGCCGACGCCGTCACCGCGCCCGGGATTGGGCATCGACAGGCTCATCTCGCCGGGCGGAAAGACGTAGGTGAGCGCTTCGTCGAGCAGCGCGCGCGCCTCCGCCGGCATTCGGCGTTCCTCGATCAGCCCGCGCCAGGCGACGTAGCCGGCATATTGCGGTTCGGCCTCGGGCAGGTACTGGCGGCGGACGGTCGAATAGACGCCGTCGCAGCCGATCAGCAGATCGCCCTCCTCCGTGCTCCCGTCCTCGAAATGCGCGGTGACGCGCGGGCCGTCCTGCGTCACGCGGGCGAGCGATCGGCCCTGGAAGACGACGTCGTCGGGCACGGCCGCGCGCAGCGCGCGGTAGACCCGCGTCCAGATGCCGGACGTCCAATGCCGTTCGATCCGCTCCAGCACCTCGCCGCCGGAATCGAGCCGCAGCAGCCAGCGGCACGGTACGCCGATCGCGTCGTCGAGCTCGGCGCCGGCGCGCCGCAATACGTCGAACAGTTCCTGCGACAGGCCGATCCCGGCGCCGCGCCCCGACAGGTCTCCCGCGGATTTCTCGAACACCGCGACGTCCCAGCCGACGTCTCCCAGCAGACGCGCCGCGAACAGCCCGCCGACGGAGCCGCCGACGATCAGCGCGCGCGGCACGGACCGCGCTCGGACGGTTTCGGAAGCATCAGGATTTCGGCCGCCCCTGGAATTCCCACGTGTGGCCGGCGGGGTCGGTGACGAACACCTGCGGCGCGCCGATCAGCGAGCTTATCGACGACCATTTCACGCCGAGCGCGTCCATGCGCGCGCAGAACGCGTCGATGTCCGCGACCATCCAGGCGGTGTGGCGGCCCGCCGGCGTCGCCTTCGAGCCGGGGCCGGGCGAATAGTCCGTATCGTTGCCGATCAGGTGAAACTGAACCCGGTCGTCCGGATCGCTGAGCCACGCACCAGGGCCGAGCTCGTCGAGCGCCTTGGGCCGCGGCAGCAGCTTGAGGCCGAGCACCCCGGTATAGAAGTCGACGCACGCCGCGAGGTCTTCCGTGCGGCAGGGAATGCCCTCGTGCATCATGCCCACGAATTCGACGGCAGGCGCGCCGGTCTTCTGGTCGGTTTCCGTCGTCATCGTCGTTTCCCCCTTGGCTGCATCGGTTCGGGGGATTTTGGCCGATGGGACCATTCCGGGCAATCGTGTCGCGGCGGCGCTCCCGCTGGAGCGCTGTTTCGGGCCGTGATACGCTTTCGGCAACAAAGCGCCGCCCAATGAGCGCACTCGACAGATCGAAAGCGGAGGAAACCGATGGACGCAATCGCAAAGATGCCGAAAACGGCGAAGGAACGCGGCAAGGTCGCGCCGGCGAAGCTCGCGCACGTGGTGCTTCGGACCAAGGAGGGCTGCGTCCAGACCGTGCTGGACTGGTACAAGACGGTTCTCGAGGG
>JAYPTI010000128.1:0-9660 GCA_038133505.1 Alphaproteobacteria bacterium | reverse complement strand
CGGTATGACAGCGATGCCCGGCCTGATCGACTCGCAAGTCCATGTTGCGTTCGCGGACTACACTCCGCGTCAGCGGGCCATTGGGTTTCTGGAGAGTTACCTCCACGGCGGCATTACGACGTCGATCTCGGCGAGCGAGGTCCACGTGCCCGGCCGCCCGTCCGATCCTGACGGCGTCGTCGCCCTGGCGGTGGCGGCGAAGAAGAGCTTCGACAACTATTCGCCGGGGGGCATGCACGTTCATGCCGGCGCGGTGATCATCGAACCGGGTCTGGAGCAGAAGCATTTCAACGACGCCGCGCGGCAGGGCGTCTGGCTCGCCAAGGCCGGCTTCGGCAAGTTCAAGTCGCCGTTCGAGTACACGCCCTATGTGCGCATGGCGCAGAAGGCTGGGATGATCGTCAACGTTCATACCGGCGGCGCGTCGATCCCGGATTCGTCGGCAATTACCGGCGACCACCTGCTCGACATGAAGCCGGACGTCTCGTTCCACATCAACGGCGGGCCGGTGGCGATGCCCGACAAGGACTTCGCGCGCGTGATCAACGAAAGCGAGATCGCGCTGCAGATCTGCCAGGCGGGCAATATCCGGACGGCCCTGATGTGCCTCGACATGGCGGTCGAGGCGGACGCGTTCGACCGTCTGATCTACGCTACGGACACGCCGACGGGCACCGGCGTCATGCCGCTCGGCATGATCAAGACGGTGGTCGAGATGTCGTGCCTGTCCAAATACCCGCCGGAAATGATGGTTGCGGCGGCGACCGGCAACAATGCCGAGGTCTACAAGATCAACACCGGCTTCATAAAACGGGGCAGGGCGGCGGACGTGATCGTCGTCGACGCGCCGCTCGGCGGGACGCAGAAGACGGCGCTCGATGCGATCAAGCACGGCGACTATCCGGCGGTCGCGGCCGCGTTCACCGACGGCATCCCGCGCTTCGTCGGCCGGTCGCGCAATACGCCGCCGCCGACGCGGAAGACGCGGATCGCGCACAACAAGATCATGCAGGACTTCGGTCCGGGGCGGCATACCGTTTGACGGGCGCGCGGCAATGAAATAGTATTTGTGTACATGGTGTACACATAGCGTACACAAGGTGCGCAATGACGGTTTCACGCATGCCCTACGACCACGCCGACGACCATACTGACGACGAACCGAAGACCATCCGCTCCATCGAGCGGGCGGTCGACGTGCTGTCCTGTTTCGGCCGCGAGACGCCCCTTCTGAGCGTTACCGACCTGCAGAAGCGTCTCGGCCTCAGCCGCCCCACGCTCTACCGCATTCTGGCGACGCTGGAAGGCAAGGGGCTGATCCGCTCGCATGGCGAGCCCCAGCGTTTCGAGCTTGGGTCGGGCGCGACGCGGCTGGCGGGGAACTGGATCGGCCAGGACGATTTCGTCCGCGCAGCACGGCCCATTCTCGGCCGGCTGTGGGAGGAGACGGACGAAACCGTCGCGCTGTTCGTGCCCGGCACCGACGGCGACAAGATCTGCCTCGAGGAACTGCCGAGCCGTCAGGCGCTGACCTTCAACCGCGGCGTTGGCTTCACGGAGAAGCTCGACGTCGGCGCGTCAGGCCGGTCGATGCTGGCCTTCATGCCCGACGCACCTTCCGACCCGCGGCTCGACGAGGTGCGGCGGACCGGCGTCTGCGTATCGGAAGGCGAAATAATCAAGGGAGCGGTTTCGGTCGCGGCGCCGGTGTTCGGCGCGGACGGCACGGTCGCGGGCGGCGTCTGCCTGTTCGGGCCCGAAGTGCGGCTGACGGAGGAGAACCGCAAACGCTATATCGACTGCGTCCGGCAGGCGGCGGCGGATATCTCGCGCGCGCTCGGCTATCGCAGCGCAGCGGCGGCGGAATAGGGAGAGAGACACGATGGACGGATTTGCAGGGACCGACACGGACGTCCTGATCGACGACCGCCCGGGCGACGGCGTTTTCCGCGTCGACCGCCGCATCTATCTAGACGACGAGATCTTCGAAGCGGAGATGCGCAACATCTTCGAAGCGAACTGGCAGTTCCTGTGCCACGAAAGCCAGGTGAAGAAGCCTGGCGATTATTTCGCCACGCATATCGGCCGCCAGCCGGTGTTCGTCCACCGGCAGGAGGACGGCAGCCTCAAGGCGTTCCTCAACGCATGTTCGCACCGCGCCGCGATCCTGACGCCGACCAAGCAGGGTAACGCCAAGACGCTGACCTGCCGCTTCCACGGCTGGACCTACAAGTGCGACGGCGCCTGCATCCGCATCAAGGAAGAGGAGAGCGGCTACGGCGTGGGGTTCGACCGCAGCGTCTACGACCTCCGCGAGATCGGCGCCGTGGCGAGCTTCAAGGGCTTCGTGTTCGGCTCGATAAAGGCCGATGTCGAGCCGCTCGAGGATTTCCTGGGCGAGTCGAAGGCGTTTCTCGCGTTCGTTGCGGACCAGTCGGCGGCGGGGCTCGAGGTTCTGCCGGGCTCCCAAACCTACATGGTCGGCGGTAACTGGAAGATGTCGACCGAGAACGCGGTCGACGGCTATCACACCAGCACGGTCCACCGGATCTTCGCCAACACGGTCCGCAAGCGCGAGCAGCGCGAGGGCTACGAGGGCATGATGAAGACCGAGGTCGGCCGGCTTGCCAAGAAGGTGCGGAACGGCTGCTACGATCTCGGCAAGGGCCACATGGTGATCTGGGCGGAACGCGACCCGGTCTCCACCTCGCCCCTGTCGGAGGCGGAGGACAAGCTCGCCGCCGCGCATCCCGAGGGCAAGGTCAACTGGATGCTCCGGCGGGGCCGTAACCTGATCGTCTACCCGTCGCTGATGATCAACGATTTCGCGGCGACGCAGATCCGCATCTTCAGGCCGATCTCCGCCAACGAGACCGAGGTGACCATCTACTGCCTGGCACCTGCCGACGAGAGCCGCGAGGCGCGTTATGCAAGGCTTCGGAAGTTCGAAGACTTCTTCATGGCGAGCGGCATGGCGACGTCCGACGACGTGATGGCGCTCGAGGCGACCCACGACGGCAGCCGCGGGCGCCGCGCCAAATGGGGCGAGTTCCATCGCGGCATGGGCACCATGATCGGCGGCCCCGACGACGTCGCCGAGGAGGGCGGCTTCAATCCCGAGACCAGCAACGACAGCTGGGATCACGAAACGCTCTATTACAGCTTCTACCGGCAGTGGGAGAAGCAGGTGAAGGGTCTCTGAAAGGAACAGCCATGGACGGCAGCATCGTAACTCCCCAACTGTCCGAACTGGTCGACGACCGCGTCGACGAGGGCGTGTTTCGCGTAGACCGCGCGGTCTATACGGACCCGGCGCTCTTCGAGAAGGAGATCGAGCAGATCTTCGAGAAATGCTGGGTCTTCCTGTGCCACGAGAGCCAGGTCGAGAAGCACGGCGACTATTTCTGGACCGAGATCGGCCGCCAGCCGGTTTACGTCCATCGCCAGGAAGACGGCTCGCTCAAATGCTTCATCAACGCGTGCTCGCACCGCGCGGCGATCCTGACGCCGTTCCGCCGGGGCAACGCCAAGACGCTGACCTGCCGCTTCCACGGCTGGACCTACAAGTGCGACGGCGGCTGCATCGGCGTGAAGAACGAGGAAGAGGGCACCGACAAATCGCATTACGACCTGCGCGAAATCGCGCGTCTCGACTCCTATCAGGGCTTCGTGTTCGGCAGCCTGAACCCGGACGTGCCTTCGCTCGAGGACTGGCTGGGCGCAACCAAGCCGTGGATCGACCTGATGGTCGTGCAGTCGCCCGACGGTCTCGAGACCGTCCCCGGCAGCTCGACCTACGTGATCGACGGCAACTGGAAGCTGCAGGCGGAGAACGGCGTCGACGGCTATCACGTCTCGACCGTCCACCGCGTCTTCGCGCACACCATCTCGGCGCGCGAGAGCAAGGGTGAATACACGGGCATCAAGAAGACCGAGGCCGGGCGCATCGCCGGCGGGGTGCCGACCGGCAGCTACGATCTCGGCAACGGTCACATGGCCATCTGGGCGCAGCACACGACGCCCGAAGTCCGGCCGATCTGGGAGGCCAAGGAGCGGCTCGAGAAGGAGCTGAAGCCCGCGCAGGTCGACTGGATCCTGAACAAGGGCCGCAACCTCTACATCTTCCCGAACGTGCTGCTGATGGACAATCCGTCGACGCAGATCCGGGTGATGAAGCCGGTTTCCGCCGACCGCATGGAAGTCAGCGTCTACTGCATCGCGCCCAAGGGCGAGAGCGACACGGCGCGGGCCGGCCGGCTGCGGAAGTTCGAGGATTTCTACCTGACGGCCGGTATGGCGACGTCCGACGACATCGCGGCCCTCGAAGACACGCACGAGGGCTCGCTGGCGCGGGATGCACGGTGGAGCGAGTTCAACCGCGGCATCGGGACGTTCACGAAGGGCGCGGACGACGAGGCGAAGGCGCTCGGCTTCGAGCCCGTCGCCAGCTCGAACAACTGGGACCACGAGGTCCTGTTCCACGGGCTCTACAGACAATGGATAAAGATGATGAAGGGAGAGGCGTCGTAGGATGAGCGACCTGCAGACCGAAGTAACCAACCTGATCTACCGCGAATCCACGCTGCTCGACCGGCGCGAGTGGTACGACTGGATCGACCTCTACACCGAGGACGCCGTCTACTGGGTTCCGTCCTGGGCCAACGAGGAAGAGACGACCGAAGATCCCGAGTTGAACCTCAACCTGATCTACCTCCGCAATCGCGGCGGGCTCGAGGATCGCGTCTTCCGGATCGAGTCCCGCGATTCATACGCGTCGGTGCCGCTCGACCGCACCGTTCACGTCGTCGGCAATGTCCTCATCCATTCCGAGAAGGGCGACGAGATCGAGGCGACCGCGAATTGCGTCATCCACACCTACGGCAAGAAGGGCAGCCTGACGCGCGGCAGCCTGTACGACTTCAAGCTGCGGCGCGAAGACGGCGAGCTCAGAATCAGCCGGAAGAAGATCACCTTCATCGACGATCGCCTCGAAGGGCCGATCGACGTCTATCACCTCTGATGCTCGCGCTCTGCAAGACGGAGGCGGCCGTCGGCGGCGTCGAGGTCCGCGAATGGGATCCGCGCGATGCGGGGCCCGGTGAAATCCGCCTGAAGGTCGGCGCGGCCGGCATCTGCGGCACCGACATGCAGATCTACAACTGGGCGCCGCGCATGGCGCGCCGGATGGCGCTGCCGCGCGTGCTCGGCCACGAGGTCAGCGGCGTCGTCGACCAGATCGGCGAGGGCGTGACGAACGTCGCCGTCGGCGACCATGTCAGTCTCGAAAGCCATATCTATTGCGGGGTCTGCCGTCCCTGCCGCCTGGGGCGCGCGCATCTGTGTAACGCGACGACCTATCCCGGCATCGATATCGACGGCGCGTTCGCGGACTACGTCACCGTGCCCTCGATCATCGCCTGGAAGAACCCGGCAGATCTGCCGCACGAGACGGCGGCGATGCTGGAGCCGTTCGGCATTGCCGTCCATGCCTGCCTCGAGGGCTCGGGCGTCTCCGGCCAGACGGTCCTGGTGAACGGGTGCGGGCCGATCGGGCTCATGGCCGTAACGGTCGCCCGGGCGCTGGGCGCGGCGCAGGTGATCGCGGCCGATCTCAACCCCGTGCGTCTGAAGACGGCCGAGACGATGGGCGCGGACCGCGCGATCAAGGCCGACGAGACGAACGTCGCCGATGCCGTGCGCGACATGACGGGCGGCGAGGGCGCGGATGTCGGCATCGAGTTTTCCGGCTCCGAAGCCGGCTTCCGGACGGTCTTCGACAGCCTCTGGAAGGGCGGGGATTTCCGTCTGGTGGGCGCGCCGCCCAAGGAAATCCCGGTGGATTTCACCTGGTGGCTGCTCAAGTGCCCGCGCATGGTGAACATTCACGGCCGGCGCATCTGGGATACGTGGCAACGCTCGACGGAGCTCGTCTATCGCGGTGCCGTCGATCTGTCGCCTATCCAGAGCCACATCCTGCCGCTGTCGGACGCGGCGGAAGGTTTCGAACTGATCCGGCGCGGCGAGGCCGTCAAACCGCTGCTCGTGCCCGAAGGATAATCCGATGAGCACACACGAAGTGACGTTCGTCTTCGAAGACGGGCGGATCGTCCGCTTCAATGCGAACGAGGACGACAATATCTATTTCGCGGCGCTGAAGAACCGTATCCGCATCCTGACGGACTGCCTGGAAGGCGCTTGTGCGACCTGCAAGGGCGTCTGCACGAAGGGCGAGTACTCCCTCGACGAGTACACGGACGAATCCCTGACGCAGGAAGAGTTCGAGCGGCGCGAGGTGCTGACGTGCCAGATGCACGCCAAGTCGGACTGCGTGATCGAATTTCCCTACGAGGCGAAAATCGCACTGCGGTCCGCGCCGGAATCGCGGAGCGTCACGGTGAGCGAAGTCGGCATGGTCTCGTCGACCGTCGCCCGCATCGTGGCAACGCCGGCCGACAGCGCCGAGCTGGTTTCGTTCATTCCCGGCCAGTACGGTCACCTGTCGGTGCCGGGCACCGACGAGCACCGGTCCTATTCGTTCGCGAACCCACCGTCGCGGACCGATGCCGCCACCAATACCTACGAGTTCTTCATCAAAGTGCTCGAGCAGGGCGCGATGAGCGATTACATCTCCGAGCGGGCCAAGGCGGGCGACGAGATGACCATGACGGGGCCGTTCGGCCGTTTCTATCTCCGGCCGGTCGAGGAGCCGGTCCTGATGGTCGCCGGCGGCACCGGGCTTGCCCCGATGCTGTCGATGCTCGGCGAGATGGTCGCCCAGGGAGACACCGGCCAGCCTGTCCATTTGCTTTACGGCGCGAATACGCCCGACGAGTTCTTCGCCAAGGACCAGCTCGACGGCTATGCGGCGAAGGGGCTGTCGCTGACGGTCGAACGCGCCGTCGTGGACGGCGGAGGCAGCTGGGACGGGGCGACCGGCCACGTCACCGATCTGCTGCGGCCGGATCTGCTCTCGGGCGGCGCTTGCCGCGTCTACCTGTGCGGCCCGCCGCCGATGATCGATGCGGCGGAGGCTTGGCTGTCGTCGAACGGCGTGCCGGCCGCCAACGTGCACGCGGAGAAGTTCGTGCCGAGCTGACCGGGAGTCAAAGCTTCGGACAAACGAAAAACGGCCGGGGAAACCCGGCCGTTTTCGTGTTGGCGATGTCGTCGTCGGTCAGGTGCGGCGGCGCCGCGCGATGCCGAGACCGATCAGGCCCATGCCGAACAGGGCGATCATGCCAGGCTCAGGCACCGGAATGAACGCGCTGGGGGCGAGCGGCTCGTCGGAGATCTGAACGTCCGCCAGGACGCCCGTGAAGAAGCCGAACTGGCCCGCGTTGACCGATCCAAGCCAGAGGTTGTTGGTCGGGTCGTCGTAACCGGCGACGCGCGAGCCGACATTGACCGTGCTGCCGACCTGCGTCTGGTCGACATAGAGGCTCATTTCGTGGCTGCCGGCGACCGTGGTGTCGAACACCGCGGCAATGTGCTGGAAGTCGCCGATCTGGAGCGCGCCGAGCGCGCCGATCGCGAAGCTGGAACCGTCGTTCATATACATCTGGAACAGCAGGTTGCCGGCGCCGTCGACGTGGATGTAGTAGGGGTCGTGGCCGCCCAGGTCGCCGCCCATGAACAGCGCGAACCCGCCGTCGTTATCGGTCGCCGTTTCCAGCGCAATCTCGATCGTGAAGCTGCTCGACAATTCCAGTGCCGGCGCATTCGGGATGAGAACGTTCTGGTTGGATCCGTTAAAGCTCAGGCCCTGGTTGCCATAGCCGGTCTTGTAACCGTCGACGTAGACCGGGCCGTTGGTGCCGGTGCCGTCGTTACCGCCGATAACGTCGATCACGCCGCCCGGCGCGGTTGCGGCCGTACCCGGAGCCTGTTCCTCGAACGTCCAGTGGGCAATCGTCGCCGCCTTTGCGGACTGAAGGCCTACCAGCATGCCGGCCAGGCCAATCACGTATATCGCCAACAACTTCTTCATCGTCTCTAACCTCTCTACGCATCCGAAGGACGGCTCATGTGTCCTTAGGGTCATGGTCGCCATTGCGACAAATGCAAAAGGTCCCGGGCAGGCCAGTAAGGGCAATTTTTGTGCCATATCCATAGGGCATTGAAAAATAAGGAATTAACTATTCCTCTGTTCACCCTTGTAACGACATGTGTCAAATTTGTTTACAACGGAACGGGGTGCCGGATAGCGCGGCGCATCCTTCCGATCCGGCGCCGAACCCGCTCCGAGGGAGTTGCATGGCGACATGCCGAGCGGGCGCTTGACTTCCCCGAGCGAGAGGCTAATTTCCTATTCGTACCGTTCTGGTGCGGATTGAATAAAGCTCTGATCGATATGATTAAATTGAGCAGGCTTGCAGATTACGGCGTCATTCTGATGGTCCAGATGGCGCGCTCCGGAGAACGGCGAATGTCGGCGACGGAGCTTGCAGAAAAGACCGGATTGCCGTTTCCGACGGTCAGCAAGATCACCAAGCAATTGGCGGCGGCGGATCTTCTGGCCTCGCACCGCGGTGCATCGGGCGGTTACGTGCTGTCCGAAAAGCCCGAAGAGATCACGGTGGCGCGGATCGTCGCTGCCCTCGACGGGCCGATCGCGCTGACCGAATGCATGACGGACGAGGGCGCGATCTGCGAAATCGAGGCGCTGTGCCCGACGCGGACGAACTGGCGCCGCATCAACGACGCGCTCGTCGGCGCGCTTCAGGGCGTGACGCTCGCGGAAATGGCCGCGCCGCCGCAATGGACTGCGACCAAACAGAAGCCGGAGCCGGTATCGGCCAGCGCGACGGCATTCTGAGGAGACACGAGGATTATGGCACCGCCTGCGGAAACAGCACCCGCGATGGAGGAAGTCGCCAAGCGCGACTACAAGTACGGCTTCGTCACCGACATCGATTCCGAGTTCGCGCCGAAGGGGCTGAGCGAGGACATCGTCCGGTTCATTTCGGCCAAGAAGAACGAGCCCGAATGGATGCTCGACTGGCGCCTGACGGCCTACCGGCACTGGCTGACGATGAAGGAGCCCAAGTGGGCGTTCGTAAAATATCCCGACATCGATTTTCAGGACGCGTACTACTACGCCGCGCCCAAGCGCGACGAAGACCGCCCGCAGAACCTCGACGAGGTCGACCCGAAGCTGCTGGAAACATATGAAAAGCTCGGGATTCCGCTCGTGGAGCAGGCGGTGCTCGCCGGCGTGGCGGTCGACGCCGTCTTCGATTCGGTATCGGTCGCGACGACCTTCAAGGAGAAGCTGACAGAAGCTGGCGTCATCTTCTGCTCGATCTCGGAAGCGGTGCGCGAGCATCCGGACCTCGTCCGCAAGTATCTCGGCACGGTCGTGCCCTACGCCGACAACTTCTACGCGACGCTCAATTCGGCCGTGTTCAGCGACGGAACCTTCGTCTACGTGCCGAAGGGCGTGCGCTGCCCGATGGAACTCAGCACCTATTTCCGTATCAATTCGGCCAATACCGGTCAGTTCGAACGCACGCTGATCGTTGCCGACGAAGGCAGCTACGTGAGCTACCTCGAGGGCTGCACCGCGCCGATGCGCGACGAGAACCAGCTGCACGCCGCCGTGGTCGAGCTGGTCGCGCTGGAAGACGCCGAGATCAAGTATTCCACCGTGCAGAACTGGTA
>JAYPTI010000127.1:0-9690 GCA_038133505.1 Alphaproteobacteria bacterium | reverse complement strand
CCGACGTCGGCATCACGGGCGCGAACATGCTGGTAGCGGAAACAGGCTCCATCGTCGTGGTCACCAATGAGGGCAACGGCGACCTGACCCAGACGCTTCCGCGCGTCCATATCGCGATCGCCACCATCGAGAAGGTCGTCCCCCGCATCGAAGACGCACTGACGATCCTGCGTATCCTCGCGCGCTCCGCCACCGGCCAGGAGATCACCTGCTATACGACGACCGCCACCGGCGCGCGGCGCGCGGGCGACCCGGACGGGCCGGAGGAATTCCACCTCGTCCTGCTGGACAACGGCCGGACGGGCCTGCTCGACGGCGCCTTCCGCGAGGTCCTGCGCTGCATCCGCTGCGGCGCCTGCCAGTCGGCATGCCCCGTCTACGGCGCGGCAGGCGGGCATGCCTACGGCGGCGTCTACGGCGGGCCGATCGGCGCGGTGCTCGGCCCGGCGCTGGCGGGGCTCGACAAGGCCTGGCCGCTGCCGGAGGCGTCGTCCTTCTGCGGCAGCTGCCAGGCGGTGTGTCCGATGCGGATTCCGCTGCCGGGCCTGATGCGCAAATGGCGCGAGGCGGCGCACGACCGCCGCCTCAACAAGGCGCGGGGACGTATCGCGGTCGGCCTGTGGGGCTGGGCGGCGCGGCGCCCCGGGCTTTATCGTCTGGGCGCGCGAATGGGCATCGGCCTTCTCGCACGGCTGGGCGGCAAGCGCGGGCGCTTCCGCTCGCTGCCGTTCGCGGGCGGCTGGACGGCCGAACGCGACCTGCCGGCACCCGAGGGCGGCACCTTCATCGACCGCTGGAAACGGGACCGGAAACCGGGGTCGTGAGTGCACGCGACGACATCCTCGCGCGCATCCGCCGCGCAACCGGACGCGCGGAAGGCGCCCCCGTACCGACGCCCGCCTATGCCGCGACGCCGTTGATTCCGGCGCGCGGGCGCGGCACGCCGGCCGAGCTGATTGCGCGTTTCGTCGAGATGGCCGAAGAGGCATCGGCGACAATATCCCGCGTCAACTCGCCCGACGACGTGCCGGGAGCGGTCGCCTCCTACCTGGCGCAGGAGAACCTGCCGAGCGAAGCGGTGATCGCGCCCAGTGCGGCGCTATCGGCGCTGCCGTGGGAACGCACCGCGCTCACCTTGCGGCAGGGCGCGGCGACGGGCGACGACCTCGTCTCGATCTCGCCGGCAGTTGCGGGCATTGCCGAGACCGGCTCGCTGATGGTGCGGTCGGGCCGCACCACCCCCTACACACTCAACTTTCTGCCCGACACACATGTCGCGGTATTGGAAGCATCGGACATCGTCGGCGCCTACGAGGACGCCTGGGCCGAGATGCGTCCCGACGGCGAGGCTGGAGCCGCGCTCCCGCGCACGGTGACGCTGATCACCGGCCCGTCGCGGTCGTCGGATATCGAGCGCACGGACACCATCGGCGTCCACGGACCGCGACGCCTTCATATCGTTCTCGTCGGAGAAGCGAATGGCGAAGCGGCCTGACCGCCGTCCGACGGCCGAGGAACGCGAGCTGTTCCGCCGTGCCATGGCGGACGCCGAACCGCTGGGCGATGCCGTGCAACGGCCGGCCGACGAAACCGGCACATCGCATCCGCCGCCGCCTTCCGGCCCCGTCCGGACGCGGGAAATTCCGGTCGCCCTGCCGCGCGCCGAGCCGCCGAGCCGGCAGACCGCGACACTGGAGGCCGGCATTCCCGCAGGCGTCGACCGGCGCACCATGGACCGGCTGCGCAAGGGCCGACTGCGGCCTGAGGCGCGCATCGACCTGCACGGCATGACGGCCGATGCGGCCCATTCGGCGCTATCGGGATTTCTCGCGAGCGCACAGGCCGCGGGCAAACGCTGCGTGCTCGTCATCACGGGCAAGGGATCGCTGAAGCAGGGCGGCGGCGTGATCCGCCGCGAGCTGCCTGCCTGGCTCAACACGGCGGGGAACCGGAGCCGCGTGCTCGGCTTCGCCCAGGCGCAGCCGGCGGACGGCGGCGGCGGCGCGTTCTACGTGCTGCTGAAGCGGAAGCGCTGACGCGCTTTATCTGAACGGTTCCGGCCCGCCCCCCTCCCGGCCACCCAGAGGATACTGGCGTTGGGTGGCCGGGAGGGGGAGCGGGCCGGTGCGAGCGGGCTCTGCCCCGCCTAAAGAATGAACTTCGACAGATCCGCGTCCTTGGCGAGATCGGCGACCTTTTCCTTCACGTAGTCCGCGTCGATCGTGACGCTTTCGCCGCTGCGGTCGGACGCGGTGAACGAGACCTCCTCCAGCAGACGCTCCATGACCGTCTGCAGGCGCCGCGCGCCGATGTTCTCGACCGTCCGGTTGACCTCGGCGGCGAGCTTCGCGAGCGCGTCGATCGCATCATCCGTGAAGGACAGCGTCACTTCCTCGGTTTCCATCAGCGCGATGTACTGGCGGATCAGGTTGGCCTCCGGCTCGGTCAGGATGCGGCGGAAGTCTTCCTCGGTCAGCGCCTTGAGCTCGACCCGGATCGGCAGCCGGCCCTGCAGTTCGGGCAGCAGATCCGACGGTTTCGCCAGATGAAACGCACCGGAGGCGATGAACAGGATGTGGTCGGTCTTCACCGCGCCGTGCTTGGTCGCGACGGTCGTCCCCTCGATCAGCGGGAGCAGGTCGCGCTGCACCCCCTCTCGGCTGACGTCGGCGCCGACGCGCGTGTCCGCGCGCGCGCAGATCTTGTCGATCTCGTCGAGAAAGACGATGCCGTTCTGTTCGACCGAGTCGATCGCGGATCGCACGACGGTGTCGTCGTCGAGCAGCTTGTCGCTTTCCTCCGCGACGAGCAGCTCGTGACTCTCGCCGACCGTTATGCGCCGTGGCTTGGTCTGGTTGCCGAACGCCTTGCCGAGCATGTCGTTGAGATTGATCATGCCCATCTGCGCGCCGGGCATGCCCGGAATGTCGAACGTCGGCAGGCCGCTGCCCGCATCCTGGACGTCGATCTCGATCTCCTTGTCGTCGAGTTCGCCCTGGCGCAGCATCGTGCGGAATTTCTGGCGCGTATCCGCGCTCGCCGTCTCGCCGACCAGCGCATCTAGCACGCGCTCCTCGGCGGCAAGCTCCGCCTTGGCGACGACGTCCTTGCGCATCTTCTCGCGCGTCATGTGGATGGCGATCTCGACGAGGTCGCGCACGATGGATTCGACGTCGCGGCCGACATAGCCGACCTCGGTGAACTTCGTCGCCTCGACCTTGAGAAACGGCGCTTCGGCAAGTCGCGCCAGACGGCGTGCGATTTCCGTCTTGCCGACGCCGGTCTGCCCGATCATCAGGATGTTCTTGGGCAGGACCTCTTCGCGCAGGTCGTCGGACAGTTGCTGGCGCCGCCAGCGGTTGCGCAGCGCGACGGCGACGGCGCGCTTGGCGTCGTTCTGGCCGACGATGAAACGGTCGAGTTCGGAAACGATTTCGCGGGGGGAAAAATTGGTCACGGTCTAGAGGCTTTCGAGGACGACGTTCTCGTTGGTGTAAATGCAGATGTCGGCGGCGATCTTCATCGCGCGCCGCGCGATGGTCTCGGCGTCGAGACCGTCCTGGTCGAACAGGCCGCGCGCCGCTGCGAGCGCGAAAGCCCCGCCGGAACCGATGCCGATCAGCCCGTCCTCGGGCTCGAGCACGTCGCCGGTGCCGGTGAGGACGAGCGAGACGTCGCGGTCGGCGACGGCCATCATCGCCTCGAGCCGGCGCAGGTAGCGGTCGGTCCGCCAATCCTTGGCAAGCTCGACACAGGCCCGCGTCAGCTGGCCGGGATGCTGCTCAAGCTTGGCCTCGAGCCGTTCGAACAGGGTGAACGCATCCGCGGTCGCGCCAGCGAACCCGGCGATCACCGAGCCGTCGCCGAGCGGTCGGACCTTCCGCGCGTTGGATTTCATCACCGTATTGCCGAAGGTCACTTGGCCGTCGCCGGCGACCACCACCTTGCCGCCCTTGCGCACCGACAGGATGGTCGTGCCGTGCCAAGTCTCGAAATCTGTATTTGCCATGTGTCTCCGGGGAGGATTGTCGCGCCGGGAGGCGCCGCTCCCCCTAAAATGGCGGCTCGGCGGGGATCGTCAAGAGCGCAGCCGCCATCGGCCGCACGCTAGCCGACGACGACGCGGAAGCGAAACGGCGAATCCGCCTTGCCGGCGACGATTTCGTTGTCGCCCCGCAACAGCGGCGCGATCGCCGGCCGGCCTTCGCCGCCGAGCAGCAGCCCGTTCACCATCGTGCCGTGGTAGCTGTTGTGATCGCGAACGACGAGCCCGCCGCCGTCCTCGTCGATGGAAAAATGGCGGCGTGACAGGTTGAACGGGCGCGTGTCGTCGAGCGCGAGCGCGACGTCGTCGTAGGTCGTCATCCCCTCGCCATCCGGCGTCCGGCCGACCGAGAACGGCAGGCGCCGAATGTGGAGGTCTTCGGCGCCCAGGATCGTGCGGATGCGCTTGCCGTCTGGCACGAGACGGATTGGCACCCCGCCGTCATCCTGCAAGACGGGCGCCTCGTCGCTCGCGACCCCTGGCGCGGCCTCCCGAACGGGCGCGAACAGTTCTTCGAGCACGGGCGTCAGCCGCCCGGGGCGATCCGACAGAAGACGGAGCACTTCGTTGCGCTTCAGGAAATCGGCCGCAACCGCGCCCTCGGCAACGACGGAGTAGGCCCGCGCCTCGCCGAGAAGAAATCCTTCCTCGCCGAACAGGTCGCCGGGCCGGATCGGCCCCCTCGAGGCGAACGCGCGCCCGCTCGACTCCGCGCGCACGGAGCCGGACACGAGGCGATAAACCCCGTCCGCGGGATCGCCGGCGATGAAGACGTATTCGCCGTCGGAATAGTGGTGCCTTCCCATAGCTACGCTTTCCTCTTCCCCTCTCGACCGCAGCGGCACCCCTACCGGCACCGGCGCGGCGTTTATTCTCGATACGTTTCTTCATACTTAAACGGACGACGGGCGAATTTAATTCCGCTTTTGTTGGCGTCCGAAAGACGATCCTGATACAAGTCCTGCGATTCCAGCGCCTTACGGTGAATTCCGGCGCGCCGGAAGGGTAAAATATGCGCCAACGGCGCATGGTAATTGCTGAACGGGTGCCAAAATGCGCAAAGCAAGTGTGGCAAGGAAAACAAAGGAAACCGACATCGAGGTCAGCGTCAACCTCGACGGGACGGGCTCGTACGACGTGGAAACCGGAATCGGCTTCCTCGATCACATGCTCGAGCAGCTCTCGCGGCACAGCCTGATGGATCTGACCGTCCGCGCGAAGGGCGACCTGCACATCGATTACCACCACACGACCGAAGATACCGGGATCGCGATCGGCGACGCCGTGCACAAGGCGCTGGGCGACCGGCGCGGCATCGT
Organism: Alphaproteobacteria bacterium; assembly: GCA_038133505.1. Classification (GTDB taxonomy): domain Bacteria; phylum Pseudomonadota; class Alphaproteobacteria; order MPNO01; family UBA830; genus JAYQUR01. The sequence continues at coordinate 4,326 of JAYPTI010000127.1, read as the reverse complement.
GCGCTACGCCTCCGCGACGATCCCGATGGACGAAACGCTGACGCGCGTATCGATCGACGTTTCCGACAGGCCGTACCTGATCTGGAAGGTGGATTTCTCGAAGCCGAAACTGGGCGAGATGGATACGGAACTGTTCAAGGAATGGTTCCAGGCCTTCGCCCAGAACGCGCGGGTGACGCTCCACGTCGAAAATCTCTACGGCGAGAACAATCACCACATCGTCGAATCGTGCTTCAAGGCGCTCGCCCGCAGCCTGCGGGCGGCGACCGAGACGGATGCGCGCGCCGCCGGTTCCGTCCCCTCTACAAAGGGAACGTTGGGCGGCTGACCGACGGCGAACGCGCGGACATGAAAATCTACTCCGTCTATCAGGACCCGGGGGCGCTGAGCCCGGACCGCGACGCGACGGCGATCAAGGAAGGCTTCTGCTGGCCGGCGTTCTTCTTCGGCCCGCTGTGGGCGCTATGGCACCGGATGTGGTTCGCCGCGCTGGGCCTGCTCGCCGTTCTCGTACTCGCCGAGCTCGCGGCCGACCTCATCGGTGCCGATCCGCTGAGCGCGAGCGCCATAACGCTGGGCGTCATGACCCTCGTCGGGTTTGTCGCCAACGATGCGCGCGGCCAGACGCTGCGCGCGCGCGGATGGCGCCAGGCGGGAATCGCCGCGGGGCGCGACCGCGAAGGCGCTCTTTTACGCTTCTTCGACGCACTGCCCGACCCCGCCGCGGGACGTCCGTCATGAAGGTCACTGTCATCGATTACGGATCGGGCAATCTGCGGTCCGTCGCAAAGGCGCTGGAACGCACGGCACGCGAAGCCGGTCTCGACGCCGAGGTTCTGGTGACGGGCGACGCGTCAGCCGTCGATGCCGCCGACCGGATCGTGCTGCCCGGTGTCGGCGCCTTCGGCGACTGCGCCGCCGGTCTGCGCGCGCTGGGCGGCATGATAGACGCGCTGGGGCGCAACGTCCGCGATGCGAAAAAGCCGTTTCTCGGCATCTGCGTCGGCATGCAGCTGATGGCGACGCGCGGCATCGAGCACGGCGCGCACGAGGGGCTCGGCTGGATCGCGGGCGAGGTCGCGCCGCTTGAGCCGTCGGACCCGTCGCTCAAGATTCCCCATATGGGCTGGAACGAGATCGCCGTCCAAGCGCCGGCGCATCCTGTCCTTGCCGGGTTCACTCCCGGCGACCATGCCTATTTCGTGCACAGCTACGCCTTCCGGTGCGAAAACGGCGATGACGTACTGGCGACGGCGGATTACGGCGGGCCCTTTTCCGCGATCGTCGGGCGCGGCAATATGATCGGCACACAGTTCCACCCCGAGAAAAGCCAGTCGGCCGGCTTGCGGCTGCTCGGAAATTTTCTGGCGTGGGACGGCTCCTGGGACGGGAAACGGACCTGATGGCGGAAACCGCCGACATCCTGATCGAACCGCTCGAGGGAATCTCCGACGAGGATCTGGAGGATCTCTGCGACGCGGCGGAATCCGCCATTCTCGACGGCGGCGGGTTCGGCTGGCTCAAACCGCCGCCGCGCACGGTCTTCAGCCGGTATTTCCGCGGCGTCACACTGGTCCCCGAACGTCACCTCTTCGTGGGGCGTCTGGACGGGCGCATTATCGCCGCCGCCCAGCTTCAGGAACCGCCGCGCAACAACGAGGCACAATCCCACATGGCGACGCTGACGACCCTGTTCGTCGCGCCGTGGGCGCGCGGACACGGCACCGCCGCGATGCTGGCCACCGCCGTCGAGAACAAGGCGCGGGATCTCGGCTATCTGATCCTGCAGCTGGATGTCCGCGCCACCCAGATTGCCGCGATCAAGCTCTACGAGGAAACGCTCGGCTTCGAGCGCTGGGGGACGAACCCCAACTATGCATTCGTCGACGGCGAAATGGTTGCCGGCCACTATTTCACCAAGCAGCTCCGCCCGCTTCCCCGGCGCGGCAAGAAGCACAAGGGCGGCAAGAAGGGCGGAAAAAGCTCGTGATCCTGTTCCCCGCCATCGATCTCAAGAACGGCGCGTGCGTGCGCCTCGTCCGCGGCGACATGGACCAGGCGACGACCTTCAACGACGACCCCACCGCGCAGGCGCGCGATTTCGAAGCGGCCGGGTTCGAGTGGCTGCACATCGTCGATCTGAACGGCGCGTTCGAAGGCCGGCCGGTGAACGCCGAGGCAGTTTCCGCCATCGTCGGCGCCATCGGCATGCCGGTGCAGCTCGGCGGCGGCATCCGCGATCTCGGAACGATCGAAAGCTGGCTCGACGTCGGCGTGCGCCGCGTAATTCTCGGGACCGTCGCGCTCAAGGAGCCCGAGCTGGTCAAGCAAGCCTGCACCGAGTTCCCCGGCCGCATCGTCGTCGGCATCGACGCCCGCGGCGGCAAGGTCGCCGTCGAAGGCTGGGCGGAAACCTCCGAAGTGCGGGCGATGGAACTCGCCCTCCGGTTCGAGGACGCAGGCGTCGCAGCCATCGTCTACACCGATATCGACCGCGACGGCGCGATGCAGGGCGTCAACGTCGACGCGACGGTCGATCTCGCCTTCGCGCTGACGACGCCGGTCATCGCGTCGGGCGGCGTCCGCGGCATGGCCGACCTGATCGAACTCAAGAAGCACGAGAAAGCGGGCATCGAGGGCGTGATTTCGGGCCGGGCGATCTACGACGGACGCCTCGACGCCGCCAAGGCCCTGGCGCTTCTCAGGGGTTAGGAAATGCTGAAGGCCCGCGTCATCCCCTGTCTCGACGTCAAGGACGGCCGCACCGTCAAGGGCATCAACTTCGTCGACCTGATCGACGCGGGCGACCCCGTGGAGCAGGCGAAAATCTACGACGAGCAGGGCGCGGACGAGCTCTGCTTCCTCGACATCACGGCGAGCCACGAGAACCGCGACACCATCTTCGACGTCGTCAACCGAACCGCCGAGCAGTGCTTCATGCCGCTGACGGTCGGCGGCGGCGTGCGCACGGTGGACGACATCCGGAAACTCCTGCTGGCCGGCGCCGACAAGGTCTCGATCAACACGGCCGCCGTCCACCGCCCGGAATTCGTGGGCGAGGCGGCGGAGAAGTTCGGCGCGCAATGCATCGTCGTCGCTATCGACGCCAAATCCACCGGGCCCGGCAAATGGGAAATCTTCACCCACGGCGGACGCGAACCGACCGGAATCGACGCCGTCGAGTGGGCGAAACGCATGACGTCGCTGGGCGCCGGCGAGATCCTGCTGACGTCGATGGACCGCGACGGCACGCGGCAGGGATTCGACATTCCGCTCACGCGCACGATCGCCGATGCGGTGACCGTGCCGGTGATCGCCTCGGGCGGCGTCGGCACGCTCGACCACCTCGCGGCGGGCATCCTCGAAGGCCACGCCACCGCCGTCCTCGCCGCGAGCATCTTCCATTTCGGCGAGTTCAGCATCGGCGAGGCGAAGTCGCACATGGCGCAGGCCGGCGTGGACGTGCGCCCGGCCTGAAGCGCCGCGTGACAGTCCCGCGCCGATCTGATATCGGGGACCCATGTCAGACCAGAAACTCACCGGCACGCTGATCGACGAGCTGTTCGAGGTCGTTTCGTCCCGCAAGGGAGCCGACCCCGAGTCATCTTACACGGCGAAGCTCTATGCGCGGGGCACCGAAAAGATCGCGCAGAAGCTCGGCGAGGAAGCGGTCGAGGCGGTGATCGCGGCGGTCGGCCGCAACCGCGAGGAGACGATCAAGGAAAGCGCCGACGTCGTCTATCACCTGCTGGTGATGCTCGCCGACGCGGGCCTGGCGCCGGCGGACGTCTACGAGGAGCTAGCGCGCCGTCAGGGGCTGTCGGGCCTGGAAGAAAAAGCGAGCAGGAAGGACGGGTAAGATGGCCTACGACGACCAGAACGTGTTCGCAAAGATCCTGCGGGGCGAGATCCCCTGCACGAAAGTCCACGAGACCGAGCACGCGCTTGCGTTCCAGGACATCAACCCGCAGGCCGCCGTCCACGTGCTGGTCATCCCGAAGGGTCCCTACGTCTCGTGGGCGGACTTTTCCGCCAACGCATCGGCCCCGGAGCAAGCCGACTATGTCGCCGCCATCGGCGCGACGGCACGCCTGCTCGGCGTGGAGGAGAGCGGCTACCGGCTGATCGCCAATCACGGCGGTCATTCGCACCAGGAGGTCTTCCACCTCCACACGCATATCCTGGCGGGCGAACCGCTGGGCGCGATGCTCGAAGGCGGCCACCTGCCGCCCGGCGTCGCCCGGCGGCCTATTAAGGGATAGAAATCAGGCCGCCGGCCGCCAGCGGCCGATTTCCGCATCGATAACGGACAGCGCACGCTCCAGC
>JAYPTI010000126.1:0-9792 GCA_038133505.1 Alphaproteobacteria bacterium | reverse complement strand
CGCTCACCCAGCGGCCCATGGCGATGTACCACTCGTGGGGCTCGCAGAACGCGTGGCTGCGCCAGATCCATACGTCGAACCGGCTCTACATGAACCGCGAGAAGGCGGAAATGGAGGGCTTCGAGGACGACGACTGGGTCTGGGTGATCAGCCATCACGGCCGCATCAAGGTGCAGCTCCGCCTGATGGAGGGCACGCAGCAGGAAACCGTCTGGACGTGGAACGCGATCGGCAAGCGCTCCGGCGCGTGGAACCTGTCGCCGGACGCGCCCGAAGCGCGCAAGGGCTTCCTGCTCAATCACGTGATCTCCGAACTGCTGCCGCCCAAGGAAGACGGCTACCGCTATTCGAACTCCGACCCCGTGACGGGCCAGGCGGCATGGTACGACCTCCGCGTCCGCATCGAGAAGGCCGCGCCGGAGGACGAGACCACCCAGCCGCAGTTCGACCCGCAGCCGGCGACGACGGACGTCTCGTCCGGCGACGGCATCCTGCGCTACGGCGCGCGGTTCAAGCCGCCGCGGCCGGGAGGTGGCTCATGACGACCCTGCCGCCGCCGGGCGCGAAGAAGCTCGGCCTCGTCATCGATCTCGATACCTGCGTCGGCTGCCACGCCTGCGCGGTGAACTGCAAGGAATGGAACACGGGCGGACATTCCGCGCCGCTGCCGGATCACGATCCGTACGGCGCCGATCCGAACGGCGTCTGGTTCAACCGCATCCACACCTTCGAAGCGGGCACGGGAACCACGAGCCGCACCGTGCATTTTCCGCGCTCGTGTCTGCATTGCGAGGACGCAGCCTGCGTCACCGTGTGCCCGACGGGCGCGTCCTACAAGCGCACCGACGACGGCATCGTGCTGGTAAACGAGGATGCCTGCATCGGCTGCAAACTGTGTTCCTGGGCCTGCCCGTACGGCGCGCGCGAATACGACGACGATGCGGGCGTCATGAAGAAATGCACGCTCTGCGTCGACCGCATCTACAACCAGAACCTGCCCGAGGCCGAGCGCGAACCCGCCTGCGTCGCGACCTGCCCGGCGAAGGCGCGCCATTTCGGCGATCTCGGCGATCCGAACTCCGAGGTCTCGAAGCTCGTCGCCGACCGCGGCGGCAAGGAGCTGATGCCCGAACTCGGCTACAAGCCGGTCAACCGCTACCTGCCGCCGCGCCCGGCGAAACGCAGCGTCGGAGATACGGGCGCGGGCGCGGGCCTCGCGCGGTTGTCGGGCGAGAATCCGGACGGCAGCGGCCGCTTCCTGCGCTGGGTCGACAGGGTTCTGTCGAGATAGGACCGGCCTGAGATGCATCCCGCCTATTCCGTCATCTTCTTCACCACCGCATCGGGCGCAGGCTACGGCCTCATCGGGCTGATGGCGTTGTTCGGCGTGCTCGACGGCGTGCCGGCCGATCCGTGGTTCGGCTTCGTCGGACTCGGGATCGGCACCGCGCTGGTGACCGCCGGGCTGCTGTCGTCGACCTTCCATCTCGGCCATCCCGAGCGCGCCTGGCGCGCCTACAGCCAGTGGCGGTCGTCTTGGCTGTCGCGCGAAGGCGTGCTGGCGACGGCGACCTACGTGCCGCTGATCCTGACCGCCTGGGGCTGGATCATCGAAGGCTCGCTCGAGGGCACCTACGGCTTCTTCGCCTCGTTCCTCGCGATTTTCTGCCTGCTGACCGTGTACTCGACCGGCATGATCTACGCGACGCTGCGGACGATCAGCGCCTGGCACAACCGCCTCACGGTCCCGGGATACCTCGTCTTCGCACTGCTGACGGGCTCGCTCTGGTTCCACGCGCTCACGCAGATGTTCGGCTATCAGACGCCGGAGGTCGCGATGGTCGCGGTCGTCGCGCTGTTCCTGTCATTCTACGTGAAGCGCAAATACTGGCGGTCGATCGATACCGAGCCGGGTCCGGCGACGCCGGAAAGCGCGACCGGCCTCGGCGACATCGGCAAGGTGCGCCTGCTCGAGCCGCCGACCATGACCGAGAACTTCGTCCAGCGGGAAATGGGCTACAAGGTCGCCCGAAAGCATGCGCAGAAACTCCGGCGCATCTGCTTCTTCGCCTACTTCCTGATCCCGCTCATCCTGACAGGACTGACCAGCAATTCCGAGGCGTGGATCGCCATTCCGGGCACGCTGCTGGCGGCGATATCGGTCTCGGCGGGCGTATTGATAGAACGCTGGCTGTTCTTCGCCGAGGCGACGCACGCCTCGATGCTGTATTACGGCGCGGAGCGCGCGTAAGGCTTCGCTTCGCCGGGAAGCCTGATTTTAGAGAATTCCGAGCTGGGTCAGCGCGTCGGTCAGATCGTCGCCGAAGTCGCGTCCCTTGCGAATGACCGGCACCGCGTCCGGCAGGCCGTCGGCCGCGACCTCTTCGCGGGTGTCGCCGGTAATCATCGCCACCGGGAGGTCGCGGGTCGCCGGCATGGCGCGGAAGGCGCTGATGATGTCGACACCCGACAGCGTATCGAGCACCCCGGTCACGATGATCAGGTCGGGGCGGGTCATCGCCGCGATCTCGATCGCCTTGAACGAATTGGATTCCTGGGCAACGCGGTAGCCGCAGGCCTGAAGCTCGCGCATGACGTGGCGGGAAACCGCATCGTCGGGCATCACGACGAAAACCTCGACGTCCTGCACCGTGATATCGCCGATGTCGAAGGCCGGCCGGGACGGCAGCTTGCGGATGAATTCGGATGCGTTGATCTTGGATTCGTTCGGCCCGGCATCGACCAGATCGCCAAGCGCATCTATGAACTTCTGCAGCCCGTCGAGTTGCACCCCTTCGATGGTCCGCAGCTCGGCGAGGTAGTCCTCGAAGCGGTGGGCGACGACGCTCGTCAGGCTGAAACCGCAGCTCGCCGCGAGCCCCTTGAGGGTGCGGGCGATACGATAGATCGAGTCGCGATCGTCGGACGACAGGCCGCCGGTCTCGCGCCCCCTCGCTACGGTCCTGTCCGCCTTTCCAAGCAGATCCGCGGCGGAGTCGCGAAACTCCACTTCGAGCTGGAGGGAAAAATCCTGCCCGTGTTCCCGATTGTGATTGCCGCCGGCCGATGCCATGCCGAACTCCTTTCAACCGTGCCGGAGCAACCTATGGGCGGACTCTTAAATTTCCGTTGCCCGAAAAATCGGCTATAATCGTAAGATATCTAACTAATTCCGGAAAACAGGGAGAATAACGGGAACATGGCGGAGCACACCTCCGAACGGATGACCGTCGCGGACTGCGAAATCGAAGTACTCAAGGGCGGCAGCGGGCCGGCGATGGTGTTCCTGCACGGCGCCGGCGGGGCTCATAACTGGATGCCTTACATGGAGCGGCTGGCGGAGCACTATACGCTTTACGTGCCGAGCCATCCGGGCTGGGGCCGATCGGACACGCCGGCCTGGCTCGACGGCATTGGCGACCTCGCCTACTTCTATCTCGAATTTCTCGACGCCATCGGCGAGGACAAGGTCCATCTGGTCGGCAATTCGCTGGGCGGCTGGCTGGCGCTCGAAATCGCCGTGCGTTCCGCCGCCCGGATCGAGACGCTGACGCTCGCATCCGCGGCGGGCATCCATGTCGACGGCGTGCCCAAGGGCGACATCTTCCTGTGGGACGACGACGAGCGCGTCTACAACACGTTCTACGACCGCAGCCTCGCGGAGGCGCGTCTGGCCGCGAACCCCTCGGAGGAAGACGCCGACATCGCGCTCAAGAACCACTTCTCGACGGCCAAGATGGCGTGGCATCCCCGCTTCTACAATCCGGAGCTCCAGAAGTGGCTGCACCGGATCAAGGTGCCGACGCTGATCCTGTGGGGTGATCACGACATGATCTTCCCGCCCGCCTACGGCGAGGCGATGCAGAAGCTGATCCCGGGCTCGAAATTGACCATCGTCCCGGAATGCGGTCACCTGCCGCAGCAGGAAAAACTCGACGAATTCATCGCGGGCGTCACCGCCCACACGACCGGAGCCGCGTCATGAAGTTCTATTTCTTCCACCTGATGCCCTACCAGGCGATCGACCCCGACTTCCTCGAACACAACAAGTCGTCGTGGATCAACCTGCCGAACACCTATTACGACCCGAAGAAGGGCGCGAAGCTCTATCACCGCTACCTCGACGAGCTGGAGCTCGCCGACAGCCTCGGTTTCGACGGCGTCTGCGTGAACGAGCATCACCAGACCGCCTACGGCATGATGCCGGCGCCGAACGTGCTGGCCGGGGCGCTGTCGCGCCGCATGAAAGGCACGATCGGCGTCATCGGCCGCGCGCTCCCCATCGTCGAGAACCCGCTGTCGATCGCCGAGGAATTCGCGATGATCGACAACCTGATGGAAGGACGCTTCATCGCCGGCTTCGTCCGCGGCATCGGCTGCGAATACCACGCCTCGATGACCAACCCGGGCTTCAGCCACGAGCGCTTCCGCGAGGCGCACGACCTGATCGTCCGCGCCTGGTCGGAGCCCGGCCCGTTCGAGTTCTACGGCAAGCACTATCACTTCCAGTACGTGAATTTGTGGCCGCGCCCGTACCAGACGCCGCACCCGCCGATCTGGATCCCGTCCCAGGGCTCGACCGAAACGGTGGAGTTCGCGGCGCATCCCGACCGCAAATACACCTACATCATCACCTTCAGCCCGGTCGCCTCGGTGCGCAAGAACCTCAAGGCCTATCGCGACCAGTGCGAGGTCTACGGCTATGAATGCCCGCCCAGCCAGCTCGGCTGGGCGATGCCGGCCTACGTCGCGGAAACGGACGAGATCGCGCGCAAGGAAGCGGGCGAACACATCGAGAGCCTGTTCAACAAGTTCATCTACTCGCCGCCGCAATACAAGCTGCCGCCCGGCTACTCGTCGCTGTCGAGCTACAAGTCCGTCATGGAAGGCAAGTTCAAGGTGCGGATGAACTATCTCGACTGCGACACGCTCATCGAGAACGGCATGTTCCTGTGCGGCAGCCCGGAGACCGTCGCCGCGAAGCTCGAGGAGTACCAGAAGGAAATGGGCTTCGGGAACATCGCGCCGATGCTGCAGTTCGGCTCGCTGCCGGCGGAGCTTACCGAGAAGAATCTCCGCCTCTTCGCCGAAGGGGTGATCCCGAAGGTCCGCCATCTCGGCGCCTCGGCGAAGGAAGCGGCCGCCGCCGAATAATTCCCCCGAAAATCCTCCCTGCCGGCCGCCTTTCGCCCGTTCCGACGGATGAACGCCGGATTCGACGTTTATATCGCGTTGAAAACAGTCTCTTGGGGGAGCAACCGATGGGAACCACCGACCTTGAAACCCGCCCTGTCGACGCACGGGAAGCGGAACAGCGGATATTCGATCTCTACGACGAGTACTGCCACACCGGCATGGAGCGCCGCGAATTCCTGACCCGCGCGGCCGCGATCACGCTGATCGGCGGCGGCACGGCGCTGGCGATGGCGCAGGCCCTGCTGCCGCGCTACGCCAAAGCGCAGACCATCTCTTTCACCGACACCCGCATCAAGGCGACCTCCGTCGATTACGATTCGCCGGGCGGCAACTCGGGCAAGATGCGGGGCTATCTCGTGCAGCCGGCGGGAACCGGTCCGTTCCCGACCGTGCTCGTCGTTCACGAGAACCGCGGCCTGAACCCGTATATCGAGGACGTTGCGCGGCGCGCCGCCGTCGCGGGCTTCCTCGCGCTCGCGCCCGACGGGCTGGCACCGTTGGGCGGCTATCCGGGCAACGACGACGACGGCAAGGCCCTGCAGCGCAGCCTCGACGGCGGCAAGCTCCGTATGGACATGCTCAACAGCGCGAAGTTCCTGAAGTCGCATTCGCTGTCGAACGGCAAGCTCGGCGCCACCGGCTTCTGCTGGGGCGGCGGCACGGTCAACTATCTCGCCGTCGCGATGGGAAGCTACCTGAATGCCGCCGTGCCGTTCTACGGCGCCGCGCCGAAGGCCGACGACGTCGCCAAGATCAAGGCGCCGCTGCAGATCCATTACGCGGATCAGGATCCGCGGATCAACGGCATGCGGGCCGGCTACGAAGCTGCGCTGAAGGCGAACAACGCCAAGTTCAAGATGCACTCCTATCCGGACACCAAGCACGGTTTCCACAACAACTCGACGCCGCGCTACAACGAGGCCGCCGCCAAGCTCGCCTGGGAGCGCACGGTCGCCTTTTTCAAGCAGAACCTCTCCTGAATAAACCCGACCGCGCGGCGGGGACGGCTTCGGCTATTCCTCGCCGCGCCCGGGCCTACCACGCAACCTCTTGATCTGCCCACGCCGGGTCTTCCGGTCGGTGCGGCGCTTGCGCGCGGCCCGGCTGGGCTTCGTCGCGACCCGTCGGCGCGGCGGCACCGCCGCTTCGGCGATCAGTTCCGAAAGACGCTCGCGCGCGTCGCGCCGGTTCGCCTCGCGGGTGCGGAAGCGGTCCGCGCTGATCACGATTACCCCGTCCGACGTCAGGCGCGCACCCGCCCGCTTCTCCAGCCGGTGACGGACGGCTGACGGCAACGACGGCGAGTTGCGCGCATCGAACCGGAGCTGGACCGCCGTCTCCACCTTGTTGACGTTCTGGCCGCCGGGCCCGCGCGACCGCGTGAAGCTCTCCTCGAGTTCCTCTTCGTCGATCGACAGACTATCGTTTATCTTCAGCATGCTTTCAGTTTAGGCATCGGGTGGCGGCATTGCAGCAACCGCAGCGCAAAAACTACATCACGCCGGCCGGTATCGAGCGCCTGCGCGCCGAGCTGCGCCACCTGCGCCGCGTCGAGCGGCCGGAAGTGGTGGAAATCGTCTCGTGGGCGGCGGGCAACGGCGACCGCTCCGAGAACGGCGACTACATCTACGGCAAGAAACGGCTGCGCGAGATCGACGGCCGCATCCGCCACCTGCTCAAGCGGCTGGAGATCGCGGAGGTCGTCGACCCCGAAGCGCAGCCGAACAAGGACAAGGTTTTCTTCGGCGCGACCGTCACCTATGCCGACGAGGAGGACGTCGAGCGCACGATCCGGATCGTCGGCATCGACGAGGCGCGCATCGAGAACAACGAGGTGAGCTGGATATCGCCCGTCGCCCGCGCGCTGATGAAAGCGGCGGTCGGCGACGTGGTTTCGCTGCAGACGCCGGACGGCATCGTCGACATCGAGGTCGTCGAGATCAGCTACCGCGCCTGAAATCGGGGATCCGCGACCCCCGTATGGATATGCTTCTCCCGCTCCTGTAATTTGCGCCAGAGTCCGGCACCCTTCCGGACGCATCCCGGAACCTCTTCCTTGGCAGACTCCCCGACCGCTTCCCTCTCAGACGCCGAGCAGAGAAAACGCATGCTGTCCGGCTTCGCGCTACTCGTCTTCGCCATGCTGCTGTGGTCGGGAAACTCGATCGTCGGACGCGCGTCAGCAGGCGAGGCGATCCCGCCGGTCGGGCTTAACTTCTGGCGCTGGACCACGGCGTTCGTGATCTTCGCGGTGGTCTTCGGCGTGCGCACCTGGCGTCAGCGCCGCGAGCTTCTCGCCCACTGGAAGTTCGTCGTTATCTTCTCGATGGTTTCGGTCACCGGCTTCAACCTCGTCTTCTACGTCGCGCTCCAGAAGACGACAGCGCTGCAGGCAAGCCTGATCCAGTCTATCCTGCCGGTAATGGTCCTGCTGCTGGGTCTCGTGATCCTGCGCGAACGCATCACGGCGCGGCAATGGTGGGGCGTCTTATTCTCCATCGCCGGCGCCGGGCTGATCGTGATCCGCGGCGATATCGCCGTGATCCGGACGCTGCAGCTTCACGAGGGCGACGTCTGGGCGCTCGGCGCCGTCTTCCTGTGGGCGTGGCAGGCCTTCCTGATGCGCTGGAAGCCGCGCTCGATCGACATCATGCCGTTCATGACCGCGATATCGGGCGTCGCCGTCCTGATGATGCTGCCGATCTACCTGTGGGAAACGTCCGCGATCGCGCCGATGCCCTTCACGCGAACCAGCGCGTTGTTCGTCCTTTACGTCGGCATCATGGCGGCCTTCGTCGGCACGAGCTGCTGGAACGAAGGCACCTATCGGGCCGGCGCGGCACAGGCCGGCTATTTCGGGAACCTCTACCCGATCTTCGCCGGCGCGCTTGCAATCCTGATCCTCGGCGAGGAACTGCGCTGGTTTCATGTCGCCGGCGCGGCGTCGGTGCTTGTCGGCATCTGGCTCGCGACGGCGCACCATGCGCGGCGGACAGGCTGACGTGCCATGACCGACGGGGTGGAATCGAGGCACTGGCGACTCCTCGCCTACGCCATGCTGACGCTGGTAGCGCTGTTCTGGGCGCTGAACACCAACATCGCGCGCGCCACTGCGAACGAAGTGCCGCCGCTCGCGCTTACCTTCTGGCGATTGTTCCTGTCGACGCTGATCCTCGCCCCCTTCGCCTTGCGCGGTTGCTGGAAGGCGCGCAGCGTCATCCGCAAGCATTTCTGGTTCCTGAACCTCCTGGCCGCGCTGTCGATGACGCTCTTCAACGGGCTGGTCTATATCGGCGTCAACCACACCGTCGCGGTCAATGCGAACATCCTGCAGGGCGCGGTGCCGATCGGGGTGCTGGTCGCCTCGACGCTGTTCGTCGGGCGCCGCATCACCTGGCAGCAATGGACGGGCGTCGCATTGGGGTTCGCCGGGCTGCTGACGATCGTGTTCCGCGGCGATCCGGCCATCGTCCTGGATCTCGCGATCAATATCGGCGACCCGCTGGTCTTCCTAGGCGTGTGTGCGTCGTCGACCTATGCCGCGATCCTGCACAAGCGGCCGAAGGACCTGCCGCTCGTCCCCTTCATGTTCCTGATGATGCTGTTCAGCGCCGTTCACTCCGCCCCGTTCTTTGCCTGGGAGCACCTGACGCAGCGGACATTGCCCATGACATGGCCGGCCATCGGGACGGTACTCTACGTGACGATATTCGCATCGGTTCTGGCGCAGCTGTTCTTCGCCGAGGGCATCCGCCGCATCGGCGCTCCGACGGCAGGCAATTTCATCTACCTCACCCCGGTCTTCGGCGTCGCCATCGCCGTGCTGCTGTTGGGCGAGACCTTCCATCTTTTCCACGCCACCGGCGTCGCGCTGATCGCTACCGGTATCTGGCTCGCGCTCTACTCGCGCGCAGCGCGGTAAGCGGACCATGCTGAACCGCATCGCCCATCCCTACCTGCTGCTGACGCTCGCCGCCCTGTTCTGGGCGGGCTCCGCCGTCGTCGCGCGGCATATCGCGGGCGACGTGCCGCCCATGGCGCTCAATTTCTGGCGCTGGTTCTTCGCCTTCTTCATCGCCCTGACCTGGACCTGGAAGGAACTCCGCAAGCACCGCGCGCTGATTTTGGAGAGATGGAAGTACCTCACCTTCATCGCGGTCACCTCGGCGATCGGTTTCGGCGCCCTCCACTTCGTCGCGATGCACTACACCACGGCGATCAACGGCTCGCTGTTCCAGGGGATGATGGCGATCTGCATCCTGGTTTCGGCGTGGATCATCCTGGGCGACCGCATCGGCGGCCGCGAGGCGGCGGGCGTCGTTCTCGGGTTCTCGGGCCTCGCCTTCATCGTGACGCGCGGCGACATAGGCGTGATCCTGGGGCTCAGCTTCAACGCCGGCGACATCATCCTGCTGGTCGCCACGATCTCGTATTCGGTCTACGCGGTCTACCTGCGGCGCGCGCCGAAGGAGCTGAGCGCGAGCGCGCTGATGACGGCAATGTTCGGGATCGCGGCGATCTGCATGCTGCCGCTGTGGCTGCTGGAGATCTACGCCTTCGACCGGCCGTTGCCGCTGACGGTCACCAGCGCGTGGT
>JAYPTI010000125.1:0-9900 GCA_038133505.1 Alphaproteobacteria bacterium | reverse complement strand
GGCGAATAGTTGTCGAAGCTCTTCTTCGCCGCGATGGCCAGGGCGACCACGCCGTCCGGGTCGGACGGACGGCCCGGCACGTGCACCTCGCTCGCCGAGATCGACGTGGTGATGCCCCCGTGCAGGTAGCTCTCCAGGAACCCGATGGTCCGCTGGCGCGGCGTGTAGTCCGCGAACGCCACGTGGACCTGCGAGTCGATCAGGCCCGGCATCGCGGTCATGCCGCCGGCATCGAGTACGAAGTCGCAGGATTTGACCTCCTTGGCGGACAGCGTGCCGACCTTGGCGATCTTGCCGTTGTTCATCAGGATGGAATCGCCCTTGGCGAACGGCTTGCGCCAGTCGCCGGAGACGATGGTCTTCAGATTTACGATCGCGGTTTCCATGTTCGGTCCTATCTTAAGCCGTCTTCGCCGACGATATCTTCCTTGGCCGGGCCGCCGACGCGGTGATTGAGCCGCCCGCGGTTCGCGAAGCAGCAGATGATGCACATCTCGTCCGGCAGCGGCGCATCGGGCACGGTGATCGTCATGCCGTCATAGTGCGAGCGCACGTAAAGCGCGTCCTTGTGGGCGAGCGGAATGTCGAGCGTCTCGCCCGGCCCGCAGCGCTTGGTCAGCGACGAAATCCACGCCTTCCCCCCGCCGACGGCATCGCGAAGCACGTTGCCGTAGACGGTCGTCAGGCACGCCACGGCGTGCTCCTGCTCGCCCGCCGTGCCGACGAGGCCCGCCTTGCCGTATGAATCCACCGTGTAGGGCTTCATCTGCTCGGCGCCCATCTGCGCGATCTTCGCGCCGAGCGCCTCGCTGGCTTCGGTCAGGTCGCTGAGATCCTCGACGTAGCCCTTGCCCGCATGCGGATTCTTGACCACGGCGACCACCGCGACCTTGCGCAGCGGTTCGTCGCGCGCCTGGCCCATCTCGTGAAACGTCTCGTCGATTACCGTGTAGAGACGGCGGATTTCCATCATTCCTCCCTGCCGCGCTGCCGCGGGTTCTTATCCGTTGCGGAGAATTGCGAAGCCCATGCCGCACCCGGTGCCCGCGGGCGTCCGGTAGCACGGGATGTAGTTGTGCCATTCGGCCGTCAGGCCCGAGGCCGCGCCCGCAACCGTGATCCAGTTGCGGATTTCCGAATTGCCGGAATTCAGCTGCGCCCGCGGAATCGCCGCAAGCGCCTCTCCGTCGCCGCTCAGGAATCCGTCCATCACGATGCCGTCGAGATCCGTATTGACCGTGAAATGGCTGAGCCCGCCCGACGCCACGAAAGCGACCCTGATGTCCTCCGGCCAGCTTCCGACGGCATCGGCCAGCGCCTTGCCGAAAGCGAAGCAGCGCTTCGGGCTCGGCTGGTTCGGCGGGTAGTAGGTGTTGAGGATGACCGGCACGACGGGCGCGAGATACTTCGTCATCAGCCGCTGGTGCACGAAGCCGTAGGCATGACCTTCGCCGATGGCGCGCGGCAGCCGCTCGGAATGGCTGATGTCGAAACCCGCCTCTACTAGGGTCGCCGTCAGATGCCGCGCGAGCCCTGCCGCCACGGGATATTCCCGCGGCCCGTGATCCTCGTGGAACTGCGAGCGCGCGCGTTTCCAGTATTCGGGGGCAGTCTCGGGCAGCGGCGAGACATTGTTCTCGATCGTCTCGCCGGAATAGATCAGCATCGCCGGCAAATTGTCCTCGAGGAACTGCTCCTTCTGGTCGTCGCCGACGATGATCACGACGTCCGGTTTCACCTCCTCCAGCGCGGCGGCGAGGCGGTCGATGCCGGCCTTGCAATCGGCGACCTTGGCATCGACGATTTCCGGCGTCAGTTCCGCCGCGATCGAGGGATCCGCCCGTTCGAGAAGCCGGTCGAAGGTCGTCGGATTACCTTCGGGGTCGAGATGGGAGATGCTGTTCAGGTCGCGGTCCGCATGCTTCAGGTAGTCCGCCGCGGGGCTCCCCAGCATGGGGCTGTGCGAAGATGCGAGCCCTAGAACGACCTCTCCCATTCGCGCCTCCTCAGAACTTGCGGCCGTCGAGGTCGTAGCCCGAGAGCGCGTAGTCGACGAGCGAGGTCGCCTTGTCCCAATTGTAGGTCCGGTGCGAATGGGTCTTCACGATGAACGGCGCGCCGGCGTAGAACTTCTCGTACTGCTCGTGCCGTCCGGCGAACTCGGAGCCGATCATGTCCCAGGCCAGCTTCATCAGCTTGATGCGGTCCTCGCCCTCCACGCCGGGCGACTGAACGTATTTGGTCACCATCTCGCGGATTTCCGGATTCTTGAGATCCTCGACCGACGACGGAAGCTGGATGACGCCGCCGCCGACAAGCTCGCGCACGATGTCGAGCATCTTGGGATTGATCTCGGACTGCAGGTTCATGTTGGCATAGAGATGCGACATGCTCGGCAGCACGTAGCCGTTGTCGTTGGTCCAGCACTCCGCTTCCTGCGCGTAGACGAGACCTTCGTACATGGACGCGTACGTCGCGAGCCGGCCGAGCTCGCCCATCACGGGCGGCAGGTTCCCGATCCCGTTCATGTCGGTGATCTTCTTCGCGAGCCCGACGAGGAACCGCAGCTTGGTCATGTAGCGGATCTGCGCCTGGTTGTTGCCCATGATGTGGGCCGGCGCCTCGAACCACTGGGCGCGCGCGACGTTGACGTTCTTGTAGACGAACACCCGTTCCCAAGGCACGAACACGTCGTCGTAGACGAGCAGCGAATCCGTCTCGTCGAAGCGGGTCGCCAGCGGATAGTCGAATACGCTGTTCGCCGCCCAGGCGTACGACCGCCGCGAATAGATCTTCACGCCGGGCGCGTTGCACGGTACCGCGATGGAAATCGCGTAGTTCTCATCGCCCTGGCGCATCGGGTGGATGGTGCTGAGCTGGACGAAATCGGACAGCGCCGCCCCCGTCCCCAGCATCTGCGCGCCGCGGATGACGACGCCGTCGTCGCGCTCGTCGACGATACCGGCGTAGAGGTCGGGCGGGTTCTGCTGGTGCGCGGGTTTCGACCGGTCGATCTGCGGCGGCACGATCGTATAGGCGATGTAGATGTCGTGGTCGCGGCAGAACTCGTAGAACTTCAGCATGTTGTCGGCGAACTGCTGTCCGCCGCGGGCCAGGACCTCGGGTGCCATCGCGTAGCCGGCGAAGAACCCGGCGACATGGTCGGGGCTGCGCCCCATGAAGCCGAGCGTCATTTCCGACGTCTTCGTCAGCGCCTTCCGGCGGGCGACGAGTTCCTCCTGCGAGCGCGGCGTCGCCCAGTGGCGATTGACCCGGTCTCCGGTCGAAGGCGAAACGTAGGTCATCAGCTCTTCGTTCGCGGGATCGGCCGCGTTGTCGAATATGTTGGAGATCGACTGGACGGCACCGCTGAAGGCCGGGTGACCGGTCACGTCGGAAACGACTTCGCCGTTGTGAACGACGTACCGGCCGTCGTCCCGGATGCCTGCGACATATTGCTCGCCGGTTCGCACCCCGGTTCCGAAGGCCTCGCCCCGGCAGAAGCCGATACATCCGCAGACCGGCTGTTTGCCGCAGTCCACCGCCGTTTTCGCACTCTCAGACGCTTTGGTCGCCATACTCGTCCCTTTGAATTTTCCCTGCGCAGAATAGCGGCGCATGCCGCTTACGCAAACTGTTGTCGCCCTCCTGAGGTAGGGTAGAATCGCTGAAAAGGGAGGACGAAATGCAGGAACGCCCGGTTACCAAAAATCCGCTCTACAACGACAACAAGATGAAGATCGGCATCATTGCGATGAACTGTTCGCACGGGTCGACGATCACCCAGGCCGAGAATTCCTGGGAGATGACCTGGCCCGATACGAAGGAGGTCGTCCAGATGGCCGACCGCGCCGGCTTCGAGGCGCTGCTGCCGGTCGCGCGCTGGAAGGGATACGGCGGCGCGACGAACTTCAACAACCGCACGTTCGAGACCTACAACTGGGCCGCCGCGGTCGCCGCGATCACGGAAAACTCCTGCATCTTCTCGACGTCGCACGTGCCATTGACCCATCCCGTCGCCGCCGCGAAGCAATGCGCGACGATCGACCATATCTCCGGCGGGCGCTTCGCGCTGAACGTCGTCTGCGGCTGGTTCAAGAACGAGTTCGAAATGTTCGGCGCCCAGTGGAACGAGCATGCCGTCCGCTACGAGTACGCGACCGAGTGGCTCAAATTCGTACGCCAGATCTGGTCGCAGGAAGGCTCGTTCGATTTCGACGGGCGCTGGTTCCACTCGAAGGAAGTGTGGAGCGAGCCGAAGCCGATCCAGAAGCCGATGCCGCCGGTCATGAACGCGGGCGGTTCCGCCGAGGGCCAGAAGTTCGCGGCGACCCAGGCCGACATGAACTTCGTGATCCTCAAGGAACGCGATCTCGAGGGCGGCAAGGCGCAGATCGGCCACCTCAAGAACATGGCGCGCGAGGCCGGCCGCGATGTCAAAAGCTGGATCCACGTCTACGTGGTCTGCCGCGACACGGAGAAAGAGGCGCGCGATTATCTGAAATACTACGTCGAGGAAAAAGGCGACTACGAAGCCGTCAACAACCTGCTCGAGATCTTCGAGATGCAGTCCAAGACCCTGCCTAAGGAAATCCTCGACGAATTCCGCTTCCACTTCATCGCCGGGCACGGCGGCTATCCGCTGGTCGGCACGCCGGAGCAGATCGTCGACGAGATGAACAAGCTGATCGATATCGGCGTCGACGGGATGCTGATTTCCTGGGTCGACTACAAGACCGAGTGCAGGCAGTGGATCGACGAGGTCATGCCCCTGATGGAGCAGGCTGGCCAGCGCAAGCCCATGGCGGTCGCCGCCGAATAGGCCACCGGCCCGCCGCAATGCAAAAGGGCGGCCGAAGCCGCCCTTTTCCGTTCTCGCGAAACGCGATTACTTCATGGTCTTCTTGGCCGCGGCCTTCAGGATGCCATAGAGTTCCCGAATTTCCGGATTGTCCGACTTGCCGAGCAGCTCGTCGCCGAGCGGCGCGATCTTGGCCATGTATTCCTTCTGCTCCGCATCGGAGAGATAGTAGACCTGCGCGCCCTGCTTCTTCCAGGACTCGATCGAACCCGGGACGTACTTCTCCGAGTTGTCTGCCGCCCACTGCTCGAGCTCCTGCGACGTATCCATGACGATCTTGCGCAGGTTCGCCGGCAGTTTCTCCAGCCACACTTTCGAGAACCACGCGCCCGTGGTGATGTAGCTGCCATTGGTGACCGTCAGGTGCTTGGTCACCGTCGGGAACTTCGCGCGGTCCGCAACGACGAGGCTGGTGCGCGCACCGTCGACGACCTTGCGCTGGATCGCCGGGACGACCTCGGTGAACGGGATCGGCACGCCGGTCGCATTGACCGAAGCGACGATGCGACGCTCCATCTGGGTCGCGAGGACGCGAATCTTCTTGCCCTTGAAATCGGCCAGCGTCTTGATCGGCGACGTCGTCATGTAGGACGCGCCGTCATAGACCCAGACCTGGGCGCCGATGATGCCCTTCTTCTCGCCGAGGCGGACGAACCGCTCGCGGAAGCTCGGCTCGGTGATCGAGCGCTGGACGTGCTGGTGATTGAGGAAGATGCCGGGCGCGTCGGCGACCTGGAAGGCCGGATTGACGCCCTGCAGGAAGCCCGGAGGCGCCAGGAAGACTTCCTGGGTGCCGGGCTGGATGCCTTCGACCTGGCGCGGAACCTTGCCGAGCTGGCTGGTCGGGAACACGCGGCCGACGACTTCGCCCTTCGTGCGCTCCTTGATCAGCTCGACCATGCGCAGCGCGAGGTCGTGCTGCGGGTCGGCGGTTGTGGGGTAGCCGATCTTCATGTCGTATTTCGCCGACGCGGGGGTCGCAACGGCAAGCGCGGCAGCGGCCGCGACGACCGGCAGGATGCCGGTTTTCACAATGGTTTTCATTGAAGCCTCTCCTTGGACTGTACTAATCCGTTCTCGCGGTTATGAGCGGCCACAAACTAGGCGAGACGGCCGCTGTTTGAAAGCCCCATCGTGGAATTGGTTAAGGGCTTTCCCGCAAGATCAGCATTTCGCCTGAAAATGGCGAGACAAAGGCAGGGAAATCGCTGACTAGCCGAGGGTTTCCACGCGTTTCAGCGCTGCGATCATTGACGACTGCAGCAGATATTCGCGCGCCTTCTCAGGATTCGCCGCCGCCGCCCGCATTTCGTCGTGCTTCGCCTTGCGGGCCTCCGGGTCGGTTTCCTCCAGCATCGCCTTGTTCCGCAATGTCGTCTGCTGGACGTAATCGATCGCGATCGGCCGCCGCTGGGCGTCGTAGCGGTCGAGCTCGCTGTCGCCCGCCTCGCCGTTCCACACCCGGACGATCTTCTCGCACAGGTTCACCGCATCGTGGATGCCGCCGTTCATCCCCATCCCGCCGAGCGGATTGTTGATGTGGGCGGAATCTCCGGCGAGGAACACCCGGCCCTTCCTGTACGTCTCCGCCACGCGCTGATGCACGGCATAGGCCGTCCGGTGATAGGTGTCGTAGTCGCCGTCCTTGTCGCAGACCTGATGCATGCGTTCCTGTACGGTCTTGTCCGAGACGAGCGTGTCCGCCGTCTCGCCCGGACGCGACGGCAACAGCAGGCGCCACAGGCCGGGCACCTTGACGAACACAAACCAGAAATCCGGATCCGCGATGTAGGCAATGGGAGCAAGGTTCTCGAAATGGTTCTCGAACGGGTATTCCGTGCTCGCGCACAGCCAGAGCTCCGGAAATGTCAGCCCCGGAAATTCGATGCCGAGGCCGATCCGGATAACGCTGGAGGCGCCGTCGGCGGCAATCAGATACCGGCCCTTTATTTCCTCGGGCCCGTCCGGGGATTCCGCAAGCAGGGTCACGCTGTCGTCATCCTGCTTCGAGCCCGTTGCCCGGACGCGGAAGCGAACGTCGACATTGTCCATCTTGTGCAGTTCGTCGACGATGATGCCCGTCAGCTTGTACTGCTCGCACTGTATCCGGTACGGGTGCCGCGTATCGTCCTTGAGGACGCCGAGATCCCACTCCGCCACGACGCCCTCGCGCGTATCGCGATACTGCCAGATCGGGCAGATGATGCCCTGCTCGATCAGCTTGTCGACGACGCCCAGGTCGTCGAGCATGTCAAGTGTCGGCGGATGGAAGGTCGACGCGCGAAGATCGAGCGGCAGCTCGTTGCCCGCCTCGAGAAGCGTGACGGGTATTCCCTTCTGCGCGAGGTAAAGCGCAGCGCTGCATCCCACGGGGCCCGCGCCCGCTATGATCACGCGATCACTGTCGCTCATCGAACTCTCCCGGTTGATCCTTTGAAACATATACCCCGACCACGGTCGGTCAACATCCGTTGCGTCGGCTACGAAGGCGCGCCAAATTGGCGCAGATCGACAATCGGCGAGCGACTGCCATGAACGCTTTGAACGACGCAAAACCCATCGGCTGGCGAAAGAAGATCGGCGTCATCGTGCCGCCGAGCAACACCGTGAACGAAGCGGAGTTCAACCGCGTCGCGCCGCCCGGCGTGAGCTTCCATTTCACGCGCTCGCCGCTGCATCCGGATCCCGGCGCCGACGATTTCGCGGAGATGCTGTCCGACGTCGAACACGCAATGCAGGATCTCGCCGCCTGCAATGTCGGCTACGCCACCTATGCCTGCACCGCCGGGTCGATGGCGTGTCCGTCCGACCGCCTGCTCGGCACGATGTCGAAGGCCGGCATGGAGTCGAATTCGACGGCACAGGCGATCGTCGCCGCGCTCGAGGCGCTCGGCGCCCGGCGCATCTCGATGGCGTCTCCCTACACCGACGAAACCAACGACCATGAGGCGCACTATCTGCATGACCACGGGTTCGACGTCCTGGCCGCCGCCGGCCTGGGGCTGAATACGTCGCTCGCCGGCATCCAGAAGATATCCTGCGTGCCGCCGCCGGAGGTGTTCGAACACGCCCGTGCGGTCGACCGCGAAGACGCCGATGCGCTCTTGATCTGCTGTACCGACTTCAACACCTTCGATGTGATCGAGCCGCTCGAGGAAGCGCTCGGCAAACCCGTCGTTTCAAGCAATTCCGCGACGCTCTGGCACACGCTGCGCCGGGCAGGGATCGACGACCCGATTCCCGGCCTCGGCGTGTTGCTGCGAGACTACTGACCGGGCCTAGTACAGCCCTTCCGACTTCGCCTGATCGAGCGCCTCGCGCGCGCTGCGGAACGCGTCGACGCCCGCGGGGATGCCGCAATAAACGGTCGCGTGCGCGAGCGCCTCGGCGATCTCCTCTTCGGTGCAGCCATTGACGATGGCGCCGCGCGTGTGCGCCTTGAGCTCCTGCATCTTGCCGAGCGCGGTCAGGATGCAGAGGTTCAGCAGGCTGCGTGTCTTGTGATCGAGCGTATCGTTGGTCCACGCGCCGCCCCAGCAGTATTCCGTCACCATCGTCTGGATCTTGGCGGTGAACGGATCGGCCTCTGCCTTCGCGATATTCGGATCGACGTATTTCGCGCCCAGGACCTTGCGGCGCACCGCGAGGCCGGCTTCGTACAGTTCCTTGTTCCACGGTTCGA
The DNA here is from genome assembly GCA_038133505.1 of Alphaproteobacteria bacterium. GTDB lineage: Bacteria > Pseudomonadota > Alphaproteobacteria > MPNO01 > UBA830 > JAYQUR01. Next base: position 1,357 of record JAYPTI010000125.1, on the reverse strand, counting down.
TCGGCATGACAGCTCTCCCTTTCGGTTTGTTCAGATTGGCAGTTTGAAGGTCTTCGCCTCGGGCTCGCCCTTGTGATAGCGCTTTCCCCGGCGGTCGTAGTGAACCATGTGCGGCTTGAACCAGTCTTCGCCAGCCAGCTTGTTACGCCATTCGGTCGCGCGGGACGCGCCCACTTCCGCACCGTCCAGCACCGACATGTCGTCGATATAGTGCAGCATCATGTGGGTGAACGGGGTCGGGTCGGCATCGACAACGCGGAAGATCCGCCCCATGCGCCATTGCGGACTGCGCAGAAGAAGCGGCAGGTGTTCGCCGGCGTACCAGTCTTCGAACTCTCCGGCGCGATCGGGCGGCACGGCGAAGAAAACGGCCAGCATCACGGGACCCGCCATTGCCTGTTCCAATGACAGGCCTTCCCGGACGGCGAAATGGATCTCCTCGCCGATGTAGCGGGTGAAGCCGGTTACGCGCGAGAGCATCGCCTTGGTCGGCGCATCCGGCGTGTATTTCCGCGTCCGGTATTCCTCGTCCGTCAGCGTCGACGGCGCGTCGAGGTCGTAGATCGCGAGATAGTGCTGCGCGGCGCCGTCCTTGTAACGCTGGCCCGACCGAAACCCCGGCACGCCATACACATGGCTCGGCATGTGATGGTTGTCGTACCAGTCGTTGAACTTGGCCTCGTCGCCGTCGGGCGGCGTCATCTCGGAGAACAGAACGCCGCCGCCCTTCATGCAGCCCCCCTCGATGCTGCCCGACATCAGACCCGCTTGCAGGCCGCGTCGAGCGCCCGCACCGTCTCCTCGATATCGGTATCCGTATGAACGGACGAGACGAACCGGCGGACGTTGGGCAGCACGTATAGCCCCTCATGCATCTGGGCGAGATCGAGCGCGCGCGACGCCGCCTGATCCGAATTCATCACGTCGGCATGGTTGGCCGGCGGTTTGTCCATGAACAGGATCTGCCAGAACGAGGCCTTGCCGGTCGCGATCGCCGGCTTGCGGTTGCGGTCGAGCACCTCCTGGCACGCCTTGCAGACATCGTCGGCCTTTGCGTGGAGGTCCTTGTAGTAGCCCGGCTTGCGGAGCTCGGCGAGCGTCGCGAGGCCGGCAACGGCCGCGACGGGATTGCCGTGCAGCGTGCCGTTCACGTAGGAGTAGTTCGACTGGCCGCGATTGCGCGGGTTCATCAGGTCCATCAGGTCCGCGCGGCCGCCGACGCATCCCAGCGGCCCGCCGCCGCCGACGATCTTGCCGTAGCTCGCGATGTCCGGCAGCACGCCGAAATATTCCTGCGCGCCGCCGAGCGCGAGGCGGAAGCCTGTCACGACCTCGTCGAAGATCAGCAGGACGCCGT
>JAYPTI010000124.1:0-9969 GCA_038133505.1 Alphaproteobacteria bacterium | reverse complement strand
GAAGCACGCCGGCGGCGAGCTGCAGCAGCCGGCCCCCGCCGTCGAGACCGTCCGGCGGGTCGAGCTCCAGCGCATCGGCGAGCCCCGATGGCGTCGGGCGGCACGGCTGCGCCGGGCGGACGAACGCGAACAGCTCCAGCAGGTCTAGGGCGCGAAACGGCGCGGTATTCAGGCGGCGGGCCGTCGCCGGCGCGTGACAGACCATCGGCACGAGGCCGTCCGACAGGCGCCCGACCACGGCCTGCGGCGGCAACGCCTCGGCGGCACCGTTCGGGGCGACGAGAACGGCGCCCCGATGGCCGATCGCAAGCGCCGGCTGTCGATATGGCCACTCTGGTATTGCGGAGTTTCCGGGATGGGACAACATAGCGGGCATTTGCCAAAGTTACGCTTTGAGGGGCGGGATCGCGACAGAAACGTCACTTTGGTTACGAAAACAAAGGCCAAGAGGAGATAATGCAACCAAAATGGCGGTGATAAGCCTCTTTCTTAGGGCGATTTAGCCCACAATTTCGCAGAAACTCTTCGATTAACGCAGTCGCCCCGAAGCCTCCCGTTGCATTAACGAGTTCAGACAATATGAACTGTTAACCGAGGGCTCTCCGCGCGCCGAAACTCACGTCACCTTCTTGCACCCTGCCCCGCGAAAGCGCTACACAATTCGAACGGGGATACATCAGCTCAAGAGGCATGGGATGACCAAATTCGGGATCGGACAGGGCGTACCGCGGTGGGAAGACCCGAGGCTGTTGCGCGGCGGCGGCCGGTATTCCGACGACCTCAACCGGCCGCACCAGGCCTACGGCTACGTCCTGCGGTCGCCGCACGCCAACGCGAAGATCGCCTCGATCGACAGCAGCATGGCAGCCGGCATGCCCGGCGTTCTCGGCATATGGACCGGCGAGGATTATGCCGCCGCCGGGCTCGGAAATATCCCGTGCGCGGTGCCGCGCAACAAGCCCGACGGCTCGCCCATGTTCACGCCGCCGAACCCGGGCCTGCGCAAGGGCGCCGTGAAAATGGTCGGCGATCCGGTGGCCTGGGTCGTCGCGGAGACGCCGCAGCAGGCACGCGACGCCGCCGAAGCGATCATGGTCGACTACGAGCCCGTGCCGTCCGTCACGGCGACCGCCGACGCAACGTCGCCGGACGCCGGCACGGTATGGGACGAAGCGCCGGACAACGTCTGCTTCGTCTTCGAGCTGGGCGACAAGGACAAGGTCGAGAAGGCCTTCGCCGACGCGCACCACGTCACGACGCTCGATATGAACATCACGCGGGTCTCGGTCGCGCCGATGGAGCCGCGCGCCTGCATCGGCGAATACGACAAGTACGACGACCGCTACACACTCTATACCGGCACGCAGGGCCCACACGGCGTCCGCGCCGCCATCGCCGAGCCGATCCTGAAAGTGCCGCAGAACAAGCTCCGCGTCGTCTCGGAGGACATGGGCGGCGCATTCGGCATGCGCTCCGGCCCCTACCCGGAGAACATCCTCTGCCTGTGGACGGCGAAGGAGCTCGATCGGCCGGTCAAGTGGACGGGCGACCGGACGGAGGCCTTCCAGTCCGACGACCAGGCACGCGACAACGTGGTCACGGCCGAGCTCGCGCTCGACGAGAACGGCATCTTCCTCGGGCTGCGGGTCACGACGGTCGCCAATCTCGGCGCCTATCTCACGCTGCTCGGCCCGCATTCGTCGACCAACAATCTCGGCTCGCTGTCGAACACCTACAAGACGCCCGCGATCTACACCCATGTTACGGGCGTTTTCACGAACACCAACTCGACCGGCCCCTATCGCGGGGCGGGACGCCCGGAAGCGATCTACGTCGTCGAGCGCACCATCGACACCGCGGCCCGCGAGATGGGCATCGACGCTGCCGAGATCCGGCGCCGCAACATGATCCCCGCGATCGCGGAGCCCTATAACACCGGCTTCCTGTTCCAGTACGATTCCGGCGAGTTCGAGAAGAACATGGACGGCGCGCTCGACATGATCGGCTATGCCGGCTTCGCCGACCGCCGCAAGGATGCGGAAGCGCGCGGCAAGCTGCGCGGCGTCGGCATCGCCAACTGTATCGAGCAATCGGCGGGCGGCATGCCGGAATGGGCGCAGATCCGGTTCGACCCGTCGGGCACGGTGACGCTGATCATGGGCACGCACAATCACGGCCAGGGCCACGAGACGATCTTCCGGCAGATGCTGGCGGACTTCCTCGGCCTCGAGTTCGAGCAGGTGCGCCTTGCGCAGGGCGATTCCGACGTCGCCATGCTGGGCACCGGCACGTTCGGCTCGCGCTCGTCGGGCGTCGGCGGCGCGTCGATCCAGCTCGCCGCGAAGAAGATCGTCGACAAGCTCAAGATTCTCGTCGCCCACGATCTCGAGGTCGCGGTCGAGGATCTGGAATTCGACGACGGCACCTTCACGGTCGCCGGCACCGACAAGTCGATGGATTTGATGGACGCCGCGAAGCGCGCGCAGAACTTCATGACCGCACCGCCCGGCTTCGAGGTCGGCCTCGACGAATGGGCCGCCTGGCGGCCGCCGGCGCCGACCTTCCCCAACGGCTGCCACGTCGCCGAGGTCGAGATCGATCCCGACACCGGCTTCACCGAGATCGTGCGCTACTGCATGGTCGACGACGTCGGCACCATCATCAACCCGCTGCTGCTCGAAGGCCAGGTCCAGGGCGGCGCAGTGCAGGGCATCGGCCAGATCATGTGCGAAAACATGGTCTGGGACCGCGACTCGGGCCAGATGGTCTCGGGCTCCTTCATGGACTACACCATGCCGCGCGCCGACGACTGCCCGTCCTTCGAGATGGGCGAAAACGAGGTGCCGACGCCGACCAACCCGATGGGAATCAAGGGCGCGGGTGAAGCGGGCTGCGTCGGCGCGATGCCGGCGGTGATGAACGCGATCTGCGACGCGCTGTCGACAGTCGGCATCCGCAGCTTCGACATGCCGGCCTCGCCGTCGCGCGTCTGGCAGGCGATCCAGTCGGCGCAGACGTCGCAGGCCGCCGAGTAGAGAAACGAAAGGCAAGACATGGAATTCGACAACAGCTTCGACGTCCCGCTCCCCCCCGATCAGGCGTGGAAGACATTGATGGACATCGAACGGATCGCGCCCTGCATGCCGGGCGCGGAACTGACCGAGAAGGTCGACGACCGCACCTTCAAGGGCAAGGTGTCGGTGCGTCTCGGCCCCGTCGCCCTGACCTTTCAGGGCACGGCGACGTTCGAGGAGATCGACGATGCCGGCCACAACGCCACCGTGAAGGCGCAGGGCGCCGACGCCAAGGGCCGCGGCGGCGCCAACGCCAATGTCGGCTTCCGGCTGGAGCCGTCGGACACCGGCTCGACAGTTCTCATCCACACGGACCTGCAGCTGTCGGGGTCGGTCGCGCAGTACGGCCGCGGCGCCGGCATGATCCAGGACCTTTCGAGCCAGATCATCGGCCAGTTCGCCAAGAACCTGGCGGCCCAGATCGAAGCGTCGTCGGCGCCGGAGCCCGCGGCCGCGTCTCAGGACGCTTCCGGAACCGCCGCGGAGACGGCGACGCCTGCCCCGCCCCCTCCCCCGCAGCCGGCGGCGCCGGCCCAGGTCGGCGGCATGGCGTTCAGGGTGCTCTGGAACCAGATCGTGCGCTCGATCAAGGGCCTGTTCGGCAAGAGTTAACGCGCCGCCGCCGCGCCCACGTGCTAGACTGCGCGGCATGACCGGCGACGCTTCGGATAACGATCCCGCCCGTATTTCGCGCGGCCTTTTGCGCAGCCGCGACCGCGCCGTGCTGTCGACCGCGCTCGCCGGAAACGGCTGGCCCTACGGCTCGCTGGTCATGACGGCTTGCGATCATTCGGCAGCGCCGCTGCTGCTGATTTCCGAGCTCGCCGAGCATACGAAGAACGTCGCTTCGGATTCCCGAGCATCGCTCCTGTTCGACGACACGGGGGACCTCGACAACCCGCTCACCGGCGCGCGCGTGACGGTTCTCGGCCGGCTCGAAAAATGCGACGACGACTCGATGGCGGCGCGCTACGTCGCCCGTCACCCGGATGCGGAAATCTATTTCGGGTTCGCCGATTTCGCGCTCTACCGCATGACCGTCGAGCGGGCGCATATCGTCGCCGGGTTCGGGGCGATCCACTGGATCGACGCCGCCGATCTTCTTTTCGATACGGACGGCTTCGACTCTCTCGCCGCGGCCGAATCGGACATCGTCTCGCACATGAACGAGGACCATGCCGACGCCGTGCACCTGTACGCGACGGTCCTTGCCGGACTGGGCGACGGGGACTGGTCGATGACGGGGGTGGACCCCGAGGGAATCGACCTCAGAAACGGCGGAATCACGGCCCGGCTCGCCTTCGATAAGCCGGTCGGGGATGCCGAATCGGCACGCCGGGCGCTGGTTGAAATGGTTAATAAGGCACGGGCGGAAAACGGCGGCTGAAACCTGCCGGAAAAATAGGCTCACGAACGAATCAACGGTTTGACTCCCGCAGCGCCGTGGGTATGTTGGCCCGACTCGAATTTACGAAGAATAAGGCGAAAATATGCCCCCGCGTCGGTCGCAAAGCGCCGACGCGAAATCGCCTTTTTTGCTCAGGAGGATCACGTGGAGCATACAGGACGCCCCAGTTCTTTCGGCCTTGAGAATCACGGCCTGGAAAATCTGAAAGCCGCTCACTGGAATCTGTCGATTCCGGCGCTGTACCAGCACTCGCTCATTCGCGGCGAGAGCGAGCTCGCCGCCGGCGGCGGTCTGGTGGTGACGACGGGCGAGTACACCGGCCGGTCGCCGAAGGACAAGTATATCGTCGACGAGCCCGAAAACAGCGGCAACATCTGGTGGGGCCCGGTCAACAACAAGATCTCGCCCGAGCATTTCGTCACCATGCGCAACCGCATGCTGGCCTACCTCCAGAACAAGGAAGTCTTCGTTCAGGACTGCTATGCGGGCGCCGATCCGGACTACCGCATCAAGGTCCGCGTCGTGACGGAGCAGGCTTGGCACAGCCTGTTCGCACAGAACATGTTCATCAACCCGAAGCCGGAAGAGCACGACAACTTCGAGCCGGACTTCACGGTGCTGCACGCGCCGAACCTCCAGTCGATCCCGGCGATCGACGGCACGGGCTCGGAAGTGTTCGTGATGCTGAACTTCGCCGAAAAGCTGATCCTCGTCGGCGGCTCGCACTACACGGGCGAGATCAAGAAAACGATCTTCTCGGTGCTCAACTACCTGCTGCCCGCGCAGAACGTGTTGCCGATGCACTGCTCCGCAAACATCGGCGACGCCGGCGACACGGCGATCTTCTTCGGCCTGTCCGGCACCGGCAAGACGACGCTGTCGTCGGACCCGACGCGCACGCTGATCGGCGATGACGAGCACGGCTGGTCGGATAACGGCGTCTTCAATTTCGAGGGCGGCTGCTACGCCAAGGCGATCAACCTGTCGCAGGAAGCGGAGCCGGAAATCTACGCCGCCTCGCTTCGCTTCGGTACGGTCCTCGAGAACGTCACGCTCGATCCGCACACGAAGTTCCCGAACTTCGACGACGATTCGCTGACCGAGAACACGCGCTCGTCCTATCCGCTCGACTACATTCCGGGCACCAGCGATACCGGTATGGGCGGTCATCCCGAGAACATCGTCATGCTGACGGCCGACGCTTTCGGCGTCCTGCCGCCGATCAGCCAGCTGACGGCCGATCAGGCGATGTATCACTTCCTGTCCGGCTATACCGCGCGTCTTGCGGGTACGGAGCGGGGCGTGGACACCCCGCAGGCGACTTTCTCGACCTGTTTCGGCGCGCCCTTCCTGCCGCGTCACCCGACCGTCTACGCGAAGCTGCTAGGCGAGAAGATCGAGAAACACGGCGCCAAATGCTGGCTGGTGAACACCGGCTGGAGCGGCGGCGCCTACGGTACCGGCGAACGCATGAAGATCGCGCACACCCGTGCTATGGTCCGCGCCGCCGTGGAAGGCAAGCTCGCGAGCGTCGCGGTCGCACCCGATCCGAATTTCGGCCTGCTGATCCCGGACAACGTGCCGGACGTGCCGAAGGAAGTCCTCAATCCCAAGGAAACCTGGCAGGACAAGGGCGGCTACGATTCGACCGCGCGCGAACTCGCGCAGCGTTTCCAGGCGAACTTCTCGCAGTTCGAGGACGCCGTCACCGACGACGTCAAGGCGGCGGGGATCCACGCCGCGGCCTGATCCGCGCTCAGACCGGAAAGATCAAGGGCCGGCGCTCTCGCGCCGGCCCTTTTCTTTCGCCGCACGGGAGGGGTTCGAGAGGGTCCTAACGGGGCGGCGAAGAATCGAGCGACGCCAGACGCGCATCGCATTTTGCAAGAGATTCGAGAAAGGCATCGCGCAGGACGAGCCGATCCGGTGGGATTGCGTCGAAGCTGTCCGTGAGGCCGCGGCGCCAGTCGAGATAAAAGCGCCGCAGGTCGGCCGCGATCGCCGAGCGGTCCTTGTCGAAGGCGAGATCGAGCAACCGGTACTTGATCTCCGATGCCGCCCGGCCGTCGGGTTCTTCCGCATCCGGCAGCGGCAGCAGCATAAGCTGACGAAACGCCGACACGCCTTTGGGCGTGAGCGTGTAGAAGAACGGTATCGAGCGCACCCAGCTTTCGGTTTCGTGCAGGTATCCGCTCCGGACCGCCGCCTGGATGGTGTGCTGGATCATCTCGCGCGACGGCCGCCAGCCGTCGCCGCCGACGCACCGGACCTGGGAGACGATCCCTTCGAGCGGCGCGAGCCGGCAAGAGGGCGCGCCAAGCACGGACAATTCGAGTGCGGCGCGGGCGTCGAGGAAGGTCCGCAGTCGGGGCCGGCACGGCAGAACGACGGTTTTCGCTGAAACCTGCAGCGGTTCTCGGTTCGGTGTCTGCATCGGTGATGCTCGACGGCGAAATGGCGGTACGTCATGATAATAATGCGAGTGATTTGCATTTGCATAATAGGAAATCGGTTGGCGAGATATGGCGGAACGGTATGTGCGCAGATCGGTAAGTGCGCGGATTATTGGGAAAAATTATGGGAGCGATATAAAGTTAATATTGAGAATGATTTGCAATTTCGTTGACCGGCGATCTGTTTCGCCGTAAAGACTCGTTCGTACAGGGAGATTACCCGGTTGAAGGCCAAGCCGCTTGACGATCGGGCGAACTCGCAACCGAACAAACCGAAACGGGAAGAAAACATAAAACGCCTTCTTTCGACCGCCACCGCGCTTCTGGGTGCCGTGATCGCGCTCACGCCGGCCGCACAGGCAGCCGACGAGGTCAACGTTTACTCCTACCGCCAGCCTTTCCTCGTCAAGCCGCTGTTCGATGCGTTCACGCAGGCGACGGGAACGAAGGTCAACGTCGTCTTCGCGCCGAAGGGCCTCGTCAAACGGCTGCAGGCCGAAGGCAAGAACAGCCCGGCGGATCTCGTCTTTACCGTCGATCTCGCGCGCCTCAACGAAGTCGTCGAGGCCGGTCTCGCCCAGCCGGTAAAGAGCGACGCGCTCAACAGTGCCATTCCGGCCGAATACCGTCATCCCGACGGGCTGTGGTTCGGCCTGACGCTGCGCGCCCGTGTGATCTATGCCTCCAAGGACCGGGTGAAGAAGGGCGAGATCACGAGCTATGAGCAACTCGCCGATCCCAAGTGGCGCGGCAAGATCTGCACCCGCAAGGGCGATCACGACTACAACATCGCGCTGCTGGCCGCGATGATCGGCCATCACGGCGCCGCCAAGGCAAAGGAATGGATCCAGGGCGTGAAGGCCAATCTCGCCCGCAAGCCGCAGGGCAACGACCGCGCGCAGGTGAAAGCCATCATGGAAGGCATCTGCGACGTCGCGATCGGCAACCACTATTACATGGCGCTGATGCTGACCAACCCGAAGCAGAAGGCGTGGGGCGAGAGCGCCAACATCGTCTTCCCGACGATCGGCGGCACCGGAACGCACATGAACCTCAGCGGCGTCATGCTGACCAAGCATGCGCCGAACCGCGCCGCGGCCGTCAAGCTGATGGAATTCCTCGTCAGCAAGAAGGCGCAGGGGATCTACGCGCAGAAGAACTACGAATACCCGATCGATCCGTCCGTCAAACCTGCGGATCTGGTGGCCTCATGGGGCACCTATCCCCGCGACAAGCTGTCGCTGCAGACCGTCGCGGATAATCGCGGCGCAGCGCTGCGGATGATCAACGAAGTCGGCTATAACGAAGGCCCCACCACCAACTAGGTCCGGCCGATGGAACGAACCCCTTGACGAGCCTGTCCGCAGGTTCGTCAGCTCCGACCGCCCGCCGTTCCGGCCGTCTACGCCTAGACGTCTGGACGGCGGGCGCGATTCTCGTGGCGCTGCTGATCGCGATGCCGATCCTGACGGTGTTCGGGATGGCGTTGTTCCCTTCGGAGAACATCTGGCCGCATCTGCTCGAGACCGTCCTTCCCGGCTACGTCGTCACGACACTCGAGCTTATGGCGGGCGTCGCCGTCGGCACGGTCGCGATCGGAGTCGGCACCGCCTGGATCGTCACGATGTGCGACATCCCGGGCCGGCGGCTACTCGAATGGGCGCTCGTGCTGCCGCTGGCGATGCCGGCCTACGTCGTCGCCTACGTCTATACCGACATCCTCGAATACGCCGGACCGGTCCAGCAGACGCTGCGGGCGCTGTTCGGATGGCACTCGGCGCGCGACTACTGGTTCCCGGAAATACGCTCGCTGGGCGGGGCCATCGTGGTCATGACCGCGGCGCTGTACCCCTATGTGTACCTTCTTGCCCGGTCGGCCTTTCTCGAACAGGCGAACGGCGTCGTCGAGGCGGCCCGAACGCTGGGCTGCAGCGCATGGACGGCCTTCGTCCGCGTATCCCTGCCGATGGCGCGGCCGTCGATCGTCGTCGGGCTGACGCTCGCGATGATGGAGACGCTGAACGACTTCGGCACGATCGATTTCTTTTCCGTCCAGACGCTGACCGCCGGCCTGTTCAACGTCTGGCTGGTTCTCAACAACACCGGCGGCGGCGCGCAGATCGCGACCGTCATGCTGTTCTTCGTCGTCGGGCTGATGCTCGCGGAACGGGCGGCGCGACGGAAGCGCGGCTATCACAACACGACGCTTCGCTACCGGGAACCGCAGCGGCTGACTCTCGCGCCGGGGCGCCGCTGGCTCGCCTTCGCGGTGTGCCTGCTCCCCGTCGCCATCGGATTCCTGATACCTGCCGGGCTGCTGCTGTCGTATGCGGCGGACAATTACCGCACGTCGATCTCGAACAATTTCCCGCAGGCCGCGCTTAACAGCCTCACGCTGGCGACGATCGCTGCGTTCGTCGCGGTTCTCGTCGGGCTGTTTCTCGCGTACGCGGTGCGGCTCCGCAAAAGCGCCACGCTGCGCAACCTCGCCCGGTTCGCGAGCCTCGGCTATGCGGTTCCCGGCGCCGTACTCGCGATCGGAATCCTGACGCCGTTCGGCTTTATCGACAATGCGATCGACGCGCTGGCGCGGGACCTCGCCGGCGTCAGTACGGGGCTCATCGTCAGCGGCACGATCGTCGCGGTCCTGTTCGCTTACGTCGTCCGGTTCCTCGCCCTCGCCTACGGCACCATCGAGGCCGGCCTCGGCCGCGTGACGCCCCACATCGAGGATGCCGCCCGGACGCTCAATCACGGGCCCGCACGCACGCTGTGGCGCGTCAACCTGCCCATCATTCGCGGCAGCATCCTGACGGCGGGAATCCTGATATTCGTCGATTGCATGAAGGAACTGCCGGCCACGCTGCTGCTGCGGCCGTTCAATTTCGACACGCTCGCGACCTATGTCTTCCAGTTCGCCTCGGACGAACTTCTCGAGGAATGCGCGCTTGGCGCGGTGGCGATCGTGGCGGCAGGCGTGATCCCCGTCATCCTGCTGACCCGCGTCATGGGCCGCGGCCGCGCCGACGAAAAA
>JAYPTI010000123.1:0-10101 GCA_038133505.1 Alphaproteobacteria bacterium | reverse complement strand
GAAAACCGGCAGGCGTGCAAGCGTCTCGTGGGTTCGAATCCCACCCCATCCGCCAAATGCAGCCCTTCACAATTTGAGAAGCCGCGCCGCCGTGGCGCCGAGCATGTTGATGCGGTCCTCGTCGGTCAGGCCCGGCGTCGCCATGATCAGCTCCACCTCGGCGCTGGTCCAGCCAAACGGATAGTCCGTACCGATCATGATCTTGTCGGGTCCGGTTTCGGCCGCCAGGTGGCGCAGCGCCTCGGGTGTGAACACGATGGAATCGAAATAAAGCTGGCCGTCGCGCAGATATTGCGACGGCTTCTTCTTCGGGAGCTTGCCGGCGCGCTCCGGAAAGGTGGTGCAAACGGCATCGGACCTGTTGGCGTAGGAGGCGAAATAGCCGCCGCCGTGAACGGCGCAGATCTTCAGCCCCGGATGGCGGTCCAGCGTCCCCTCGAAGATGAGATGCGACAACGCGATGGTGGTGTCCAGCGGATTGCCGATCGTGTTGGACAGCACCCCGCTGCCATCCAGCCGTCCACTGGCCTCCAGCGGCTGCGTGCCCTGCGGGTGCATGAAGACGAGGATGTCGAGTTCTTCGCAGGCCTGCCAGACCGGATGAAATTTCGCGTCCGACAATTCCGTTCCGTCGACCGAGCAGCCCATGCTCATGCCGCGCAGCCCGAGGTTTTTTACCGCATGTTTCAACTGCTCGACGGCCAGGTCGGGATACTGCAACGCCACCGTGGCGAAGGCGACGAAGCGGTCCGGGTTGGCAGCGCAGATCTCCGCGAGCCCCTCGTTCTGAAGCCTGACGACCTCGGCCGCCTCGTCCCGACCGGCGCCGTACCAGAACGGGTTGATGCTGAGTGCCGCGATGTCCAACCCCTGCGTGTCCATCGCCGCGAGCCGCACGGACACGTCGGTCATCAACAGGTCGGGTCGGTCCACGTCGAGGCCGAGCACAGAGTTCGCCGCAGGTACCTGGCAATGGGCGTGGATATCTACCGTACGAATACGCGTGCCGTTTATCGCCACCTCGCGCCGATGCGCATGCGTGGCGTGATCCGCTGCCGGCGCGCGCACCATATCGCACCCGACGAAACCTATCCCTGCGGGGCCCTTGGCCATGGAGTCCTCCCTGTTTCCGTGTTTGCGGGCGAAGCGTATATCGCACGGCGATACGGCGCTACCGTTTGGCGGGAAACCCGGGATGGTTTCTTCGTTTCCTGCCGTCGCATACATGAACCGCCTGACTTTCTCGTCGTGCGTCGATTTGATACGAGAGAACGATCGCCTGACGTTATCCAGAAAAGGAGAGCAGGACTGTGACCGAAACCGCCGACGAACTTCGAGGCCGGACCGCCGTCGTCACCGGGAGCGCGCGAAATATCGGCCGCGCGATCGCACTCGCCCTCGCCGAGGCCGGCGCGAATGTCGCGATCAATGCCCGAAATTCCAAGGCCGAGGCCGAAGAGACCGCACGCGACGTCGAGGCCCGCGGCGGCCGCGCGATCGTCCATCTCTCCGACGTCTCCACGCCTGACGGTGCCGCATCACTGATAGCGGCAGCAGAGAACGCGTTCGGCGGGCTGGACATCCTGGTCAACAACGTCTCCGAGCGTGGCGAAGTACCGTTCGAGGACCTCAGTTTCGAGCGCTGGAATTAATTAATGGCGTCGACGCTCGACAGCGCGTTTCTCTGCACCAAGGCAGCGCTTCCCGCGCTCAAGGCGAGCGGAATGGGTTCCGTCGTCAACATCGGCGGCGTCGCGAGCCACGCGGGATTTCCCGAACGCGCCCATGTCGCCGCCGCGAAGGCCGGCCTGTGCGGCATGGCCGGGTCGCTCGCGACGGAACTCGCCCCTCACGGGATCACCGTGAACACGGTCGTGCCGGCGCTGATCAACACCAAACGCGACGGAGGCCCCATCCCGCCCTTGTATGCGACACGCCCCGTCCCGATGGGTCGGACCGGCGAACCGGACGAAGTCGCGTCCGTCGTGCGATTCCTTTGCGGTCGCGGCGGCCGCTTCGTCAGCGGACAGAGCATCCACGTCAACGGCGCGTGGTACGTAACCGTCTGAGCGGTCAGAACGCCGCGGCGTTCAGCCGCGCTTGTTGCCGTTCTCGTCGACCCCGTCGATGAGGATGAACGCCATGCGGGTGAGCTTGTCCGACCGGTTGGCCCAGGCGTGGTTGGTTCCGCGCTGGATGATTACGTCGCCTGCGTGGAGAACCACGTCCTCTTCGTCCATCAACATCGTGATCTCGCCTTCGAGAACGATTGCGTAATCGACCGTATCCGTGCTGTGCATGAAAGGGTGGCGTGCGCCGTCGATAATCTTGTGCGCGGCGCCGACCTCGGCGAAGGCCTTCTTGCTGTCGACGGCGCTGTCGCCGTCCTTCTCGGGCGGATATTCGGAAATGCGGAAATTGGTGCCGCCCGGCAGCGGTTCCAGCGTGAACTGGACGTCGGCGGCGGCCTCGTCCTTGTCGCCGCCGTAGCAGGCCGGCATCGACGTCGTGCGCCAGATGTTCGTCCGTCCGCCGGGCCGGTGTTCGGAGGTCACGATGTTCTCCGCAGGTCCGTCCATGATGACGACGGCTTTGCCGTTTTCATCGTGGCCGGTAACGACGCGGCGGATCGGTTTCAGCATGTCGGATATCTCCCTGTTTCGATGTCTGCGCCCATTCTATCGGTTTTTCCGCGAGTCGGGATCGGACTATGCTGCGGAATGGACAGCAAACCACATGCCGACGCGGGCCCTGGCGCGCTCAGAATCTTTACCGCGGGCGCGACGCGCGAGGGTTTCTCCTCGATCGCTGACGCTTTTGCCCGGGATACCGGCATAACGCTCCACATCGCGACGACGCACGGTCACGACATCCGCGATGCGATACTGACCGGCGAGGCCGATACCGACGTGGTCTCCCTGCCGCTGCACATGATCGACGCGCTGCAGGACGCGGGGCTCGTGGCGGCCGATCCGGCGCCGGTGCAGATCGGGACGATCCGGATCGGCGCTGCCGCCCGGGCGGGCCAGCCCCTGCCCGACGTTTCCGACATGGAAGCGTTGCGCCGTACCTTGCGAAAGGCGCACTCCATCGTTCTGACGGAGGCGCCGAGCGGGCTTCACATGGAACGCGTTATCGACGATCTCAAGGTGCGGGCCGAGGTCGATGCCCGGATCGTCCGCTACGATACGGGCACGATGGTCAACGAGCATCTCGTGTCGAGCGACGCGTTTCGGGAGGTCGCCTTCGGGGTTGCGACCGAGATATTGTTCTTCCGCAATCGCGGCGTTGCCTATGCGGGGCCGTTGCCCGAAGAAGCGCAGATGACTCATGTGTACCGGGCGGCGCTGCTGGTGCGCGCCACCGGCCGTGCCGACGACGCGCGAAAATTTTTCGAATATCTGGCAATGCCGGCCGCTCGCGCCGCCTTCGCCGAAACCGGTGTGGAGACCGACTGACATGGCAAGCAACCGCGAACGGATCATTGCGACCGTGAAGGAGAACGTCAGCCTGTCCGCGTTCGACGCGTCGACGGGTGAACGGCTCGCCGTCGTGCCGGTCGGCGTCAAGGACACGGCGAAGCCGCACGAGATCGCGGTGACGCGGGACGGCAAACGTGCGTTCGTCTCGCTCTACGGCGACAAGGATTACGGCCCGAACACGCCGGACAACCGGCTCGGCGTCGTCGATCTGGAAAACATGGCGTTCCTCGGTCATGTGGATCTCAGTCTCTATCGGGGCCCGCACGCGATGATGACCGACGTCGACGGCAAGATCTGGGTGACGGTCGATCACAATCGTTGCGTCCTGGTGATCGACCCGGACAGCTGGGAGATCGAGCGGACGATACATCTCGAGGTGCCGGGTCATTTCCTCGCGCCTTCGCCCGACGGCCGGACGGTCTATTTCTCGGCCAAGGAATATCCGGTGGTCTGCGAGGTCGACGTGGCGACGCGCGAGATAACGGCGCGCATTCCGGTACCGGTCGGCGGCCAGGCGATCCGCGTGTCGCCCGACGGCGGGAAGCTCTATGTCGGGGATTTCCATCGGCCGTTGCTGCACGTGATCGAAACCGCCACGCGCAAGCTGGTCCAGACGGTTCCGCTGACGGGGGTTCCGGGCTGGCCGTTCAACGATCTCGACGGCGATCTGGTCATCGTCACGACGTACGACGAGCCCGCCGACAAGGGATATGTGAACCTGCTCGACAGCCGGGATCTGACGCAGCGCCGCGTCGTGGACGTGCCGTCTGAGCCGTTTCACGCGCTGCCGCTGAAGGACGGCGTCCATGCTCTGGTCGCGCTGGCGGACGGAACGATCGCGAAAATCGATCTGAAAAAAGCCGCCCTCGTCGAGGGCGGCTTCAGTGCCGGCGGATCCATGCCGGAAACGTTACTGCATCTGCCGGGTTGAGGCTGAGGCCGGCCGCAGCGGGTTTCTATTCCGCAGCGACGGAACTGTCGTAGTCGCGGACCACGGGGTCCCCTTCGGGGAAGATCCCGCGCTCCATGATCCATTTCTGCGTGTCCGCGAAGATCTCGTTGTTGTAGGGCTCGAACACGATCCGTTCGCCGGGCCCGAACAGACGGGTATCCATCTTTTCGTGGAAGCGCGCCGGAAATTCCTTGCGGTAATAGTGGGTGTAGCGGTGCGCATGCAGGTCGATGTCGGTCTGCGCGCGGCGCAGCGCCTTGAAGTATTTTTTTACGTCGTCGAGGTCCGCCTTCTCGTCGACCATCGCCGCCATCATGAAGCTCGTATCGACGATCTTCCGGAAGCCGAGCTGTTCGAGGAGGTAATACGGCCCGCTAAACAGGCTCGCCGCCGGGACCTCGCCATCGACCAGCTTTTCCAGCCGGCTGAACAGAAGCCCGTCGGAGAACGACAGTTTGATGCGGTCGGGCTCGAGGAACATGTCGAGGGCTTCGATCGTCGAATAATGGCTGCCGGACTGGTAGCCGACGGAAATCGGCACGTCGGCGAGATCCTCCGGATGCCGAATGCCGGAATCGGGATGCACAAAAACGGCGCACGGCGCGACCGAATAGGCGTCCTTGTAGAGCAGCCCGTGGCCCGCCGCGGCGGCCATGTTGACGGTCCAGTGGCATGCCGAGCTGACATCGCATGTCCGCCCGCGCTCGAACGTCTGGTAGGCGCCGACCTTGTCGCCGAGATCGTGTTTTTTCCCGTCGTAAGAGTCTAGCTGTTCGCGAAATTCGTAGTCGAGACCTTCGTCCGAGAAGTAGCCTTTCTCTTCGGCTACCCACTCGTGAAGCCGCATGTGCGGGCCGATGACGAATTTAGGCATTTGCTCCTCCCAGAGACGGTTAATATCATATGATACTGATATTCTCTTCGGGATTTGTCAAACGCCTTCTTCGACCGGATACTCGTACAACCTCAGAATTCGGAGCATCCATGAGCAGCAATCCCCGCATTCCCTATCAGATGTCGAGCGAGCGTCCGCTCCTCACCGGACCTGGCGGCAAGCCTCTCCTCGTGCATCTCGTCGTCAACGTCGAACACTGGCTGTTCGACCAGGGGATGCCGCGGAAATACCTGACCGCGCCGCACGGGCTGGAGCAGATTCCGGATATTCCGAATTTCAGCTGGGCGGAATACGGCATGCGGACAGGCATGCCCCGCCTCCTCGACTGTTTCGCACGCCGCGGTCTGCCGGCGAGCGTCAGTCTGAATGCAGGCGTGATCGATGCCTATCCTTCCTGCGCGGAAGCGATGCGCGCCGCGGGCTGGGAATTCATCGGCCACGGCGTCCACCAGAAATCGATCCAGGGCGAGAACGACGAGAAGGCCGTCATCGCCCTCGCGCTCGACATGATCGAGGCTTTCACCGGCACACGCCCGCCGGGGTGGCTCGGCCCGGGTTTGAAGGAAACGTTCGACACGCCCGACATCCTGAAGGAACTCGGCGTCGAATACGTCTTCGACTGGGTGCTCGACGATCTTCCCTGCTGGATGGAAACCAAGCACGGTCCGCTGCTGTCGGTTCCCTACACGCTGGAGCTCAACGACAGCCCGGTCTACGCCGTCGAGCGCCAGCATTCGTCGGAAATATACGACCGCCTGGTGAGCACGCTCGAGGTCTTCGACCGGGAACTGGAAGCGCAGCCTCGCGTGCTCACCATCGCCCTCCACCCGCACCTGATCGGCGTGCCGCACCGTTTCGTCTATCTGGAACGCATGCTGGATATCCTGCAGGCGCGCGACGATGCCGTTTTCGTCGTCGGCCGCGACATTGCCGATTGGTACGTGGCCGCCTGCCCGCCGCCAGCCTGATTTCGAACGGGCTCCGTTAACCATGGAGACGGAATCGTTTTGAGCCCGCCGGGACCCGTCGTATTCTGGATTTGCAGGCGTTGCGGCGCGTAATTTCAGGTGAGCGGCAGGCCAGACATGATCCCGAAAAGATTAAAGGCGGCGCTATGCGCCACGCTTCTCTTCTGCTCTGCGGCCGCGGCGCGCGACATACCCGTAGATCTTGAGCTCGTGCTTGCGGTCGACGTCTCGGGCAGCGTCGACGAGGTCGAGGCCGGCCTGCAGCGCGACGGATACGTGAAGGCGCTGCGCCATCCGGATGTGCTCAATGCGATCAATACGGGCTTCCTGCGGAAAATTGCGGTTACCTACGTCGAATGGGCGGGGACGGAGACGCAGTCGACGGTCGTCGGCTGGCGGCTCGTCGAGGACGAACGCAGCGCGTATGCGCTTTCGAAGGAGATCGACGGCGCGCCCTTCACGCGCGGCCGATTCACCTCCATCAGCGCGGCAATCCGCTACGCCGTTCCGCTGTTCGAGAACAACGGCTTCGAGGGCACGCGGCGGGTCATCGACGTGTCGGGCGACGGCGCCAACAATGTCGGCGGGCTCGTGACCGAAGCGCGCGACATGGCGGTTGCCGCGGCATCACCATCAACGGCCTGCCCATAGTGAACGACCGGATGAACCAGTTCGGCCCGCAGATGAAGGACCTCGATCTCTACTATCGCAATTGCGTTATCGGCGGCACGGGGGCGTTTCTCGTCGTCGCCAAGGACTTCCAGTCGTTTGCGCGGGCCGTTCGCCGCAAGCTGGTTCTCGAGATCGCGGGGCTGATGCCGCCGCCGAGGCCCCTCTTCCACCGCGCGGCCGGGCCGCCGCCGCCGCCGTGCGATGCCGGCGAGCAAAATCTCCGCCGGAGGCTGATGAACCAGTTCTGACAGTTGCCTTTCGCGCATGGCGTTATGGCTTTTGCTCAACGCCGGATTCGCGTAATCACTGACTGACAAGCGGATGCGGGCCGGTTTGACGGCCCAGGATCCCGTGACGGAGGAAACAAGCGTGGCGCGCATGACAGGCACCGTGCATTCGGACGCAAAAGTTATCAGCCTCGTGTGCTTCCCGCACATGATGAGCCATGTCTACTGGCTGGTGATCCCGCCGATGTATCCGGTCCTGATGAGCGTCTTTTCGCTCAACTACACCGAGGCAGGCGCGATCATGACCGCCTTTGCCGCGGCGACGATGATCGCGCAGACGCCGGTCGGCTTTCTGGTCGACAAGATCGGCGCGCGGACGGTTCTCATCGTCGGCCTTGCCCTCGAAGGCGCGGCCATAGGGGCATTCGGACTGGCCACGGCCTATTGGCAGTTTCTGCCGCTAGCCGTCCTCGCCGGGCTGGGCCATACGGTTTTCCACCCTGCGGATTACGCCATCCTGTCGGCCCGGGTGAGCGAGGAGCGCATGGGCCGCGCATTCTCCATCCATACCGCCACCGGCTATGCGGGTTTCGCGCTTGCGCCGATCTTCATGACGACGGTTGCCGCGCTGTGGCACTGGCGCGCGGCGTTCCTGCTGATCGGCGTGATCGGACTGGTCGCCACGCTCGTGCTGCTGACGCAGTCGGCGGCGCTCAAGGACGACGGCGCGGTCGACGGCAAGCCGGGTTCGAAGAAAAGCGAACCGGCCCCGCCCATGACGCTTTCCCAGGGCATGCGTCTGATCCTGTCGTTCCCGATCCTGATGTGCTTCCTCTATTTCGTGCTGCACCAGATGGGCGGCGGCGGCGTTCGGACTTTCCTCATTGCCGCGCTGAACGAAATGTACGGCACGCCTGAAGTGGTCGCCGCGTTCGCGCTCAGCGCATTCACCCTGGGCTCGGTCTTCGGCATCCTGTCGGGCGGGTTCGTGGCGGACCGGTTCGGCCCTCAGGTCTGGACTGCGATCGCGACGCTGATTCCGGCCGCGCTGATCATCGCGCTGCTCGGCTGGATCGATATACAGGGCGTAATGCTGGTCGTCCTGCTGGCCGTGTCCGGCTACCTGATCGGGCTTCTGATCCCGTCGCGCGACCTGCTGCTGCGGTCGGTGACGCCGCCGGGCTCTATGGGCAAGGTGATGGGGTTCGCATCGACGGGATCCAACCTGGGCGGTGCGTTGATCCCCCTCGTCCTCGGCTATTTCATGGACAATGCGGGCGGCCAGTGGGTCTTCTGGATCAGCGCGATTTTCATCGGCGCCGCCTTCCTGACCTTCGTGACCGCCCGCAGCAAGTACGCCTCCTGAGCGTTCGTTTTCCGGGTGCGCCTATTTGGACAGGCGCAATTCGGAAAGGTGGTTGGCCACCTCCTTGAAGACCGTCTGCAGCGCGCCCGAATCCGGCGCGTATTGGTAATACGGTGCGTCGGGACCGCTGGCGATTTCCTTCATCAGGGCCTGCAGAGGACCGCCCGAGTTTGCGAACTGGATGGCGTAGATCTTGACGCCGGATGCCTTCACGTTCGCGGACAGCTCGCGCAGCCGGTTGTTCATCTCCGCCCGGCCGCCGCTGCCGTAACCGAACACGGTCTTGTAGCCGTCGCCGTTACCCGCGAAGTTCTCGCCGTCGGTCAGCAGCACGATCGCCTGTTGGCGCGGCCCGTCCGGATCGGGGTCGGCTTCGGTAAACGGCGCTTCAGGCTTTACGACGCGCCAGGCCCAGCCGAGGCCCTGATGCTGACGAAGATCGTCGGCCGGGAAGTGGCGCTGCGCGACATTATCGACCGCGGCTACTACATCGGCTCCAACGCGTCCTACAACGTGAAGCAGCTCGTCGAGGCCGGCTATGTCGACCAGAAGCGATCGGATCATGACAAGCGTTCCGTCAAGGTGTCGCTCACCGACAAGGGTCAGCAGCTGTGCGACCGGCTGGGGGAGTTTTCCGCCCGCCAGAGCGATATGCTCAAGGCCGATCCCGCCCGTATGGAAACGACGGTCGACATGCTCCGGCAGCTCGAGATGACCTGGTCGGAGTATCTTCGCTACGGCGGCGCCTGATCCGCCGAGGCGTTTCTTGAATTGACGCGGTAGCCTCGGTAGGCTCGACGCACGTCTTCGGATTGTCCGGCGACGCATCGACACGAACGACCCGAAAAACGCCGCTAATTCAGATGCACCTGCAGATTCCCCCTGGCCTGGACCTATCGCGCGATGGATGACGCGCGCGTACCCGACACGCTGTTCGAATTCATCGACCTGAATCCCGACGTCGGCGACTTCCGGACCGAACTGCTGAGCGGGCTGGCCGCTTCTCCGAAAACGATCCCGTCGAAATTCTTTTACGACGCCCGCGGATCGGAGATCTTCGACCGGATCTGCGCCTTGCCGGAGTATTATCCCACCCGAACCGAAATCGGCATCCTCGAGGCGCGGGCCGCCGAAATCGCGGCCTTGATCGGGCCGGGCGCGCACCTGATCGAGCTCGGCAGCGGCGCAAGCGTGAAGATCCGGACGCTTCTCACGGCCCTTCCCTCGTTGTCGCTCTACACGGCAGTGGACATATCGCGCGCGTTCCTGCTGCAGAGCGCCGGAACGCTGTCGCTCGACTACCCGGATATCGACGTGGCCGCGGTGTGCGCCGATTACACGCGATCGTTCGACCTCCCGACACCGTCGCGGGCCGCGAACGCCCGCCGGGTCGTGTTCTTTCCGGGCTCGACGATCGGCAATTTCTCCCGGACGGATGCGGCGGAATTCCTCACCCGCATCGCGGATATTCTGGGCCCCGGCGGCGGTCTGCTCGTCGGGGTCGACCTGAAGAAGGATCCAGCAACGCTGTATGCCGCC
>JAYPTI010000122.1:9193-10146 GCA_038133505.1 Alphaproteobacteria bacterium | reverse complement strand
CTCGCCGACAGCTCCCCGGGCCCGCTGCGGCGACGGAATATCGGCTATATCCTCCATTCCCGCTGCTGCCTCGTCGAAGACGATCCTGTCCTCGCCGCTCAGCGCGATGAACCGCTTGCCCTTGGCCCGGCCGATCAGCGTCAGTCCGGCCTGGCGTGCCAGCGCCACCGCCTCTTTGGTGAAGCCGGAACGCGAGACCAGAACCGGAATGCGCATCTGCACCGTCTTGATCACCATCTCGGTTGTCAGGCGGCCGGTGGTGTAGAAAATCTTGTCATCCGGCGCCACCCCGTTCAGGAACATCCAGCCGGCGATCTTGTCGACGGCGTTGTGGCGGCCGACATCCTCCATATAGACGAGCGGCCGGTCCTCCTCGCACAGCACGCAGCCGTGGATCGCGCCGGCTTCCAGATAAAGGCTCGGCGTCGTGTTGATCTCCTTCGTCAGGCTGTAGAGCCATGACGTCCGCAGACGGGCGTCCGGGTCCAGCCGCGCCTCGCCGAACGTCTCCATGATGTCGCCGAACACAGTGCCGAGCGCACAGCCGGACGTTCGCGTCTGCTTGGCGAGCTTTTCCTCGAAATCCGTCTCGCGCTCGGTCCTGACGACCACGGCCTCGGCAATCTCGTCATATTCGACGGCCGTCACCACGTCGTCCGGCCGCAGCATGTTCTGGTTAAGCAGGTAGCCGATCGCGAGACGTTCGGGATAGTCGCCGATCGTCATCAACGTCACGATTTCGCGCGAATTCAGGAACAGCTCCAGCGGGCGCTCGACGGTCACCGATGTCTCGACGGCGCAGCCGTCCTGGTCGGTTCCGCGCACGCGCTGCGTCAACCGGCTGTCTCCGGGCGACGGCGCAACGAGGTAGGACGCGTCTCGGGTCATGGGCAAAGTATGATCGGGATCGCCGCCGCGGGCAACGGACGGAGATCGATACACAGGAAAACTTA
>JAYPTI010000122.1:6457-9183 GCA_038133505.1 Alphaproteobacteria bacterium | reverse complement strand
ATTCACAGGTGGATGCATGGTAGGCTGCATCCGAGGCGCCGCTCGACGGCGACCGATACAGCGGTAACGTGGCCGACACGCTCCCGAAGGAGCGGCGGGCGCGGCGTCCGCGAAATCAAGCTGCGCCAGACCGTACGGACCGACGGCACCGGCCGGCACTTCCGGTCTTTCCACCTGAAGATCGACGACATCGACGGCGGCGGCTATGCGGGTATCTACACCGACGTCACGCTCGAGGCGGAAGCGGTCATCGACGCCGCGCGCAGCGAAAGCCGTTTCGAGGATATCATCCGCTCCGCCTCCGACTGGGTGTGGGAGACGGACGTCGACCTGAACCTTACCTATGTGTCGTCCCGCATTTCGGAGACCCTCGAACGGCCGCCCGGCTCGCTGATCGGCCGGAACATCCTGTCGCTCGGCGTATTCGAGGATTCGAGCGACGGTCTCAGCGACAAGCCGGACCTGATGGCCGCGCGGGCGCCGTTCCGCGGGCGTATTTTCCTCGTGGCCGACAACCGGAACCGGGTCCGCCGCGTCGCCTTGAGCGGCGTGCCGATCTACGACGACGTCACGGGCGCGTTCGCGGGTTATCGCGGCACCGGGGCGGACGTGACCAACGAGCACGACGCGATCCAGAACGCCCGCCGGTCGCAACGCGAGCTGGAGCGCAGCCTGACGGAACTTCGCGAACGCAACCTGCAGCTCGATTTCGCCCTGGAGGAAGCCCGGCTCGCGGTGACGGCGAAGACCGAGTTTCTCGGCAAGATGAGCCACGAGCTGCGCACGCCGCTGAATGCGATTATCGGCTTCTCGGAAATTTCCGAACGCAAGATGTTCGGCGACCTCGACGAGCACTATCTCGCCTACTTCCGGGACATCAAGGGCGCCGCCTATCACCTTCTCCACATCATCAACGACATCCTGGACGCGGTTCATCTGGAATCGCGATCGCTCAAGCTTCAGCCCCGGCCCATCGATATCGGCGAGCTGGTGCTGCAGGCCAAGACCTACATCTCCGTGCGCGCGGAAGACGATGGAATCGACCTGTCCGGCATCGTCACGCCGGCGGGCGTCGTCGCGGACGCCGACCCCGACCGGACGCGCCAGATCCTCGTAAATCTGCTCAACAATGCGGTGAAGTTCACGGAGAGCGGCGGCAGCGTCGGCGTCGACGTGGAAGCCGTCGGCTCGGACTATATCGACGTCACCGTCTGGGATACGGGCGTCGGGATACCGCTCGACCAGCAGGATCAGATTTTCGACAGTTTCCACCAGGCTGGCGCCGGCGTCATGACCAGCCCGCGCGAGGGAACAGGCCTCGGCCTGACGATTTCCCGCCAGCTTGCCCGGATGATGGGCGGCGAAGTCACCGTGAAGAGCCACCCGGGCAAGGGATCGCGCTTTACGCTGAGGCTCCGGCGCGCCCACCGCCCATTGGCCTGACCGCCCCTTTTCTTTTCGCCGGGTAGCGTTATATTCCGCGGTGAATAACGAATGCCGGCACCCGAATGCCGGCAGAGCGGGACATGTGCGAGGCGCGCGGACGACGCGCCCCTCGGGGAAAACGGCGCAGGACGATGGATAGCCAGACCGCAATCGCGGGCGGACCGCTGATCGACCCGTACGACCGGCACGTCACCTACCTCCGGGTATCGGTGACAGATCGGTGCGATTTCCGGTGCGTTTACTGTATGGCGGAAGACATGACCTTTCTGCCGAAGAAGGATGTCCTCAGCCTCGAGGAACTCGACCGTCTGTGCAGCGCCTTCGTCGACCGGGGCGTGCGCAAGCTCCGCCTGTCGGGCGGCGAGCCGCTCGTGCGGCGGGATATCATGTGGCTGTTCGAGCGCCTCGGCCGGCATCTCGAAACGGGCGCGCTCGACGAGCTGACGCTGACCACCAATGCGAGCCAGCTCGACCGCTACGCCGAGGGCCTGTATGCGGCGGGCGTAAGACGCATCAACGTCTCGCTGGATACGCTGGATCCGGAGAAGTTCCAGCGCGTCACCCGCTGGGGCAAGTTCGACAAGGTAATGGCCGGCATCGATGCCGCCGTGGACGCCGGGCACAAGATCAAGATCAACGCGGTCGCGCTGAAGGGCGTGAACGACGACGAGATCCACGATCTCGTCGCGTGGTGCGGCGATCGCGGCTTCGACCTGACCTTCATCGAAGTGATGCCGCTCGGCGAGATCGGCGGCGAAGCGCGGCTCGACCAGTACTGGCCGCTGTCGATGGTGCGCGCCGAACTGCGCAAACGGTGGTCGATGACGGATATTCCCGACTCGACCGGCGGACCGGCACGCTACGTGCGCGTCGAGGAGACCGGCGGCCGGATCGGTTTCATCACGCCGCTGACGCACAATTTCTGCGAGGACTGCAACCGCGTGCGCCTGACATGCACGGGCACCCTCTATATGTGCCTCGGCCAGGAAGACGCCGCCGACCTGCGCGACGTCCTCCGCACGGGCGACGACGACGCGCTGATGCAGGCGCTCGACGACGCGATCGCCCGCAAACCCAAGGGCCACGATTTCATCATGGACCGCCGGCGCGGCCGCAAGCCTGCCGTCTCGCGGCACATGAGCGTCACGGGCGGCTGATCGCGCCCCGCGCCGCACACGCTGCTATACTGGCTCCGACCCTTTTGCGCGGATCCTCATGATGTCACCGCCCGACGGCCTCAATTCCCTCAGCCGGCGCGACGCCGAAGCGCTCTTCCATCC
>JAYPTI010000122.1:0-6447 GCA_038133505.1 Alphaproteobacteria bacterium | reverse complement strand
CGCCCCCATTCCCCCCCGCGGGCGCGACGCCTCCGGGCACTCCCCCCCCACCCCCCCGCGGGGGCCGCACCCCCGCCACGGCCCGCTGGTCATCACGCGCGGCGAGGGCGTCCGCGTGTGGGACGAGGACGGCAACGAATATATCGAGGGCATGTCAGGCCTCTGGTGCGCGTCGCTGGGCTTCGGCGAGACCCGGCTGGCCGACGCGGCGGCGGACCAGATGCGGACGCTGCCCTTCTATCACGGCTTCAGCCAGAAAAGTCACCCGCCCCAGATCGAGCTCGCCGAGAAGCTTAAGGCGATGGCGCCGATGGAGACCGCCCGCGTCTTCTTCTGCAATTCGGGCTCCGAGGCGATCGACACCGCGATCAAGCTGATCCGTTACTACAACAACGCCGTCGGCCGGCCCGAGAAGAAAAAGATCGTCAGCCGCTTCAAGGCCTATCACGGGGTGACGGTCGCGGCGGCGAGCGCGACGGGCGTGCCACTGAACCACGCCAAGTTCGACCTGCCGATCGACGGCTTCCTGCATACCGACATGCCGCACTTCTACCGCTACGGCATGCCCGGCGAGACGGAGGAGGAATTCGCGACCCGCTGCGCCGAAAACCTGGAGAAGCTCATCCTCGACGAAGGGCCGGAGACCATCGCCGCGTTCTTTGCCGAACCTGTCATGGGCGCGGGCGGCGTCATCGTCCCGCCGGCGACCTATTTCGAGAAGATCCAGGCGGTGCTGCGCAAATACGACGTGCTGCTGCTCGCCGACGAGGTCATCTGCGGGTTCGGGCGCACGGGCGAGATGTGGGGAAGCCAGACCTTCGGCCTCGAACCCGACCTCGTTACCAGCGCCAAGGCGCTGACGTCGGGTTACCTGCCGATATCGGCGCTGCTGATCGCGCCGCACATTTACGAGGCCGTCGCGCCGCAGACCCAGGCGGAAGGCAGCTTCGGGCACGGCTTTACCTATTCCGGCCACCCGGTACCGGCCGCGGTGGCGCTGGAGACGCTGCGGATATACGAGGAAATCGACCTGCTGGCCCGCGTCCGTGCGGCGTCGCAAGCGTTTCTTTCCCGGCTGTCCGACCTCGGCAATCATCCTCTGATCGGAGAGGTGACAGGCGTCGGACTGGTCGGCGCAGTGGAACTCGTCGCGGACCGCGAGACGGGCGCTCCCCTCGATCCGGTCGGGAAAGCAGGCCCTTATGCGGGTTCCCGGGCGCAGACGCATGGGCTGATCGTCCGCGCGCTGGGCGACAGGATCGCCTTCTCGCCGCCGCTGATCATTTCCGATCGCGACATCGGGCTGATGTTCGACCGCGTCGCGCTTGCCCTCGACGAAACCGCGCAATGGCTCGAAAACGGGGGACTTCAGGGCGCCTGAGGCGATTTGCGCGTCATAACCGCGCAATGTCGGCGCGTTTTCCCGAAAGGGGATGAACCGCGGCCCCAACGTGTTTATCAATTCGTGAAGCTGAATTATTGTATGTTTCGGAATGCCGGGCCGGGCCCGGACGGAGAGACCGTTTTATGAACTACGAGCAGTTCTTTGCCGACCGGATTTCGGACCTCAGGTCCGAGGGCCGCTATCGCGTTTTCGCGGACCTCGAACGCCAGGTCGGCGCTTTTCCCCGCGCGACGAGCCACGGCCCCGACGGAACCGACGACGTCACCGTCTGGTGTTCGAACGACTATCTCGGCATGGGACAGAACGGCGCCGTCCGCGAGGCGATGAAAGAGGCCGTCGACAAGGTCGGCGCCGGCGCCGGCGGCACGCGCAACATTTCGGGCACGACCCACTATCACGTGCTTCTCGAACAAGAACTCGCGGATCTGCACGGCACGGAAGCGGCGCTGGTCTTCACGTCAGGTTACGTCGCGAACGAGGCCGCGCTGTCGACCATCGGCGCGCAGCTTCCGGAATGCGTCCTGGTTTCCGATTCCGACAATCACGCCTCGATGATCGCGGGCATCCGCCACAGCCTCACCGAAAAGGTGATCTTCGAGCACAACAATATGGAAGACCTCGAGCGCAAGCTGGCATCGATCGACCGCAACCGGCCGAAGGTCGTCGTTTTCGAATCCGTCTATTCGATGGGCGGCGATATCGCGCCGATCGCCGAGATCTGCGACCTCGCGGACAAGTACGGCGCGATGACCTACCTCGACGAGGTACATGCTGTCGGCATGTACGGCCCGCGCGGCGGCGGCATCGCCGAGCGCGACGGCGTCATGGACCGCATCACGGTCATTCAGGGAACGCTTGCCAAGGCCTTCGGCGTGATCGGCGGCTATATCGCGGGATCGGCCGCGATGATCGATTTCGTCCGGTCCTACGCATCCGGTTTCATCTTCACGACGGCGCTGCCGCCGGCCGTGGCGGCCGGCGCGCTGGCGAGCGTCCGCCACCTCAAGGCGAGCAACGCGGAGCGCGAGACCCATCAGGAACGCGCGGCGACGCTGAAGGCGCGGCTGCGCGACGCGGGCCTGCCGGTGATGGAGAGCGAGTCCCACATCGTGCCGGTGATCGTCGGCGACCCGGTGCTGTGCAAGCAGGTCACCGACGAGCTGATGGACCGCTATCGCATCTACGTCCAGCCGATCAACTACCCGACCGTGCCGAAGGGTACGGAGCGTCTGCGGCTGACGCCGACGCCGCTGCACACCGACGGCGACATGGATCATCTCGTCTCGTCGCTGCGCGAAATCTGGGACAGGCTGGCCATCAAGGCCGCGGCCTGACGGCCGGACCTCTGCCGGGAGACGGAATGCATGTTCAGCGATAATTCGCTTCTGCCGAAGGAAACGATCCGGCTCGCCGCGCTCGGCATCCTGTCGGAGACGCCGCTGCCCTACGCCGATCTCGCCAATGCCGTCCGCCAGTTCATCGGCCGCATCGCCGGCCCGTCGCTCGAACTCGCCGGACCCTCGATCGAGCTGCTGCGCCACGAAGGTCTCGTCGAGCCCGTTTCCGACGCGAAGGACTCGGCCTTTCGTCTGACCGACGACGGTCGCGCCGAACTTCTTACGCTGCTGCGGGCAACCGTGCGCCCGCCGCTGACCGATATGTCGAAGCTCGTCATCGCCCTCAAGATGCGGTTTCTCGACCTGCTGGAGCCGGCGGAACGGAAGGATCAGGCCGAGCTTCTGATCGACGCTTCGGAGCTCGAGCTGGCCCGTCTGACCGACCTCCGCGGCGGCGAAAGCGTCGACAGCTGGTTCCGCGAGTGGCTGGAGCACGACATCTCGCTTGCGGAGGCGCGTCTCGCCTGGCTCAAGGAATTCCGCGACCGGGTATGACCGAGCGCCCCGCCGTCTCCGTCCTCCTCAATCCTCGTCCCCGGGACATCGGCAGTTTCGAGGTCCGGCGCGTTCTCCCCGACGCCAGGCGTCGCACCGTCGGGCCTTTCGTCTTCTTCGACCATATGGGCCCGGTGCAGTTCCCGCCGGGCAAGGGGATCGACGTGCGTCCCCACCCGCATATCGGCCTCGCGACGCTGACCTATCTGTTCGAAGGCGCGATCATGCATCGCGACAGCCTCGGCGTCGAACAGCTCATCGAGCCTGGCGCCGTCAACTGGATGGTTGCCGGCAAGGGAATCGTCCATTCGGAGCGCACGGCGGACGCGCATCGCGACATCGAGATGCAGATGGAAGGAATCCAGATCTGGATCGGCCTTCCCAGCGCCGACGAGGATTGCGAGCCGAGCTTCACCCACCATCGGGCCGACAAGCTGCCGCAGTTCGCCCGCAACGGCGTTCTTTACCGGCTGATCGCGGGCGAGGCGTTCGGGGAGAAGGCACCCGTGAACGTGTTCTCGCCGATGTTCTACCTGCATGCGGAAGTGCCCGAGGGCGCCGCGCTGGAGCTGCCCGACGACGGCAGCGAACGGGCGGTCTATGTCGTGAACGGGTCGCTCACGATCGACGGATCCCCGTGCGAGCCCGGCCAGATGGCCGTCCTCGAGGACGGCGCGACGCCGTCCATCGTCGCGGGCGCTGCCGCCCGCGTGATGCTCATCGGCGGTGCGCCGCTCGACGGCAAGCGCCATCTCTGGTGGAACCTCGTCTCGAGCGATCCGGCAAAGATCGAGGCGGCGAAGAAACAGTGGAAGGCGGGCGGCTTCGAAAGCGTGCCCGGCGACGACGAGTTCATTCCGCTCCCGGAAAACTGAGCCTTTCCGCCGCGGGGCGGCGGCGCATCGCCTGCAGAAGCACGACCCCGAACAGGAACCCTATTGCGGTTGCGGGCGCCGGCATTCCGACCGCCGCCAGGAACGCGTTTCCCGTCATGTCGAGCCCGGTGTTGCGGGAAATCACGTCGGCGAGCGTGGTCGAGCCGAAAAGGGCGATTTCGTCTGCGCCGAACATGTCGGTGTTTTCGTACCAGAACCTGTCCCCGACCCGGAGACGCTCGAACTGATCGAGCAGGATCTCGCTGAACAGCTCGCCGAGCAGTCCGCCGCCGGAAGCTCCCTCCGACAGCCCGCCGGTCCACAGGTCGATATCGTCGACGCTGCCGTAGACCGACGCGAGCAACGCACCGACGCCGCCGCGGAAGATCGCATCCGGCGTACCGTCGACGAACTGCACGCCAAGTCGCTGAAAATCGCGATCTGGGGGGGCACCGGAAAGGGAGCGGCGTTCATCAACCGTCATGGCATCGATGCGGACCGCTTTCCCCTCGTGATCGATTCCGACTACGACAAGATCGGCACGTTCGTCCCCGGCACCGGCCAGGAAATACGCCCGCGCGACTGGCTCAGGAACAACCCGGTCGACGTGGTGATCATCCCGTCTCAGTGGCGGGCCGCCGATATCCTGAACGAAATGACCGAGATCGGGCTCGCGGTCGAAAGCGTCCTGATCGAACACGACGGCCGCCTGATCGACTTCCGCCGGGACGATCACCCTTACGGAACGACGGGCGAACCGGACGCTCCGGCAAACCTCAGAACAGATGCTGTCCGCCGGTGACGAACACTTCCGTTCCGGTGACGTAGGCGAAATCCTGGCTGCACAGCTGGAACACGACGTTCGCCACTTCTTCTGACGTCCCCATCCGGTTGAGCGGAATACGGGGAATGAGAGACTCGTACTCCGGGCCGACCATCTCGGTCGCGATTTCGCCGGGCGCGACCGCGTTGACCCGGACATCCAGCTCTGCGAACTCGACGGCCAGTTCCCGCGTCAGCGACGACAGCGCCGCCTTCGACACGGAATAGGCCGATCCGGCGAAGGGATGGATCGCATGGCCCGCGATCGACGTGATGTTGACGACCGAGCCCTCGGCGCGATGCAGGGCGCCGGCGAACCCGCGGCACAGGGCGAGCGGCGCGAACAGGTTCAGCGCGAACACCTCCTGCCAGGCGTCCGTGTCGCCGTTGAGGCAGCCGAGCCTCTCCTTGTAGGGCGTCTTCGGCGACACGGCGGCGTTGTTCACCAGCGCAGACAACCCCGCGTCGCCAATGAACTCTTTCGCTTCGGCCACGAACGCGTCGAGATCGGCAGGGTCGGCGAGATCGGCCGGAATGTGATGCGCCCAGTTGGGATCGCGCTTGCATTCCGCCGGCACGTCTTCCCGCGAACACGTGATGATCTTCCAGCCCGCCTCGCTGAACCGGCGGACGGTCGCATGTCCGATGCCCCGGCTCGCCCCCGTCAGGATCAGCGTCCGCGGCTTTTCCGCAGCGTCACTCATGGGCGCGCCGCACGCCGGTCATTTCGCGAGCAGCACCGGGATCGTCGCGTGCGTGAGGATGTGGCGCGTGCGCCCGCCGAGAACCATCTGACGCAGGCGGCTCTGCGAATAGGCGCCCTTGACCAGCATGTCGGCGCCGACGGCGGCCGACTGCGCGAGGAACGCGGCGCCCAGCTCGGTTACCGGAGATTCGAACCAGTGCACGCTGGCCTTGATGTCGTGCCAGGCAAGCCGCGACACCAGCTCCTCCGGATCGAGCAGCTGCGGTGCCGGCGGCCGCGGCGCGAGAACCGAGACCTTCTCGGCCCGCGCGAGGGTCGCGATCGAGACCGCGATCGTCCGCGCCGCCTCCGGGCTGCCTTCCCAAGCGATGGCGATGTGGTTGCCGAGTACGGCGGGCGATGTCGGCGGCGCCACCAGGATCGGCCGGCCGGTATCGTGCAGCGCGGCCTCGAGCGTGATCGGCGACGGCAACGGCGCATCGGCAATGGGCCGTCCGACGACGATCAGGTCGTAGAGCCGCCCGCGCAGGGCGACGACCTCGTCCTCGCGGCCCGTCACCTCGCGCCATGAAATCGTCGCGCCGGCGTTCGGGTCCGGCTTGTCGGAAATCGTCAGGGAGTGCGCGGCGCAGAAATCCTCGAACATCTTCCGCGTTTCCTCGGCGCGCTCGGCCCCTTCGCGCTCGGTGACGTCCATGATCTCCTCGATCATGGAGCCGTCCATGCCTTCGCCGGTATAGGGAACGA
>JAYPTI010000121.1:6724-10272 GCA_038133505.1 Alphaproteobacteria bacterium | reverse complement strand
CCCCCTGGGTAAAAGCGCTTGGGGTCGCGGGGTGGGGGTGGGGGCCGGCGCACCACAAAAAAACGACCGGACCCCAAGGGGTCCGGTCAGGCACAGGGAGGCCTTACAGTCGGGCCGGCGTGGTGGCGCACCGGCGTCAAGCGGCCAAGCGAACGTCGGCAGAAGCGGCGGTCGCGAATGTTGCGGCGGCGGAGACCAGACGGGGTGGACGGTCACCCGCCGCCGGCAACGGGCCCCCGGGGAGGGGGTGCAATTTCCACGGCGATTGCCGTTCGCGAGGAGAGAATGCCGTCCGGCGCTGACGCGCCCGTGACGGCGGCATGAAAGTTTCGTGACCTGGTGGGCCGGGTCTCGGGCGCCGCCGCATAGGCGGCAAAAGTTCACGCCGTCGGCAGCTTATAGCCCTCGAACCGGTCCCGAAGATCCATCTTGAGGAGCTTGCCGGTCGCGGTGTGCGGCAGCTCGTCGACGAAGACGACGTCGTCGGGGATCCACCACTTGGCGACCTTGCCCTCGTAGAACGCCAGCAAATCCTCGCGCGTCGCGGTCTGGCCCTCGTTGAGGACGGCGACCAGAAGCGGGCGCTCGTCCCACTTCGGGTGCGCGACGCCGACGACGGCGGCCTCGAACACGGCCGGGTGGCCGACGGCGATGTTCTCCAGCTCGATCGAGGAGATCCATTCGCCGCCCGACTTGATGACGTCCTTCGAGCGGTCGGTGATGTGCATGTAGCCGCGGTCGTCGAGGGTGGCGACGTCGCCGGTGGCGAACCAGCCGTCGGAATCGTGGCTGTCGCCCTCGCCCTTGAAGTATTCGCTGCACACCCAGTAGCCGCGCACCTTCAATTCGCCGAACGCCCTGCCGTCCGCGGGCAGCGACGCGTTGTCGTCGTCGACGATCTTCATGTCGACGCCGTAGCACGGCCGGCCCTGCTTGACCTGGCGGTCGAAGCGCTCGTCGGCGGTCTCGCCTTCCATGCCATGGCGCGGCACGTTGACGGTCCCCAGCGGCGACATCTCCGTCATGCCCCAGGCGTGCAGCGCGGTGACGCCGTATTCCTCCTCGAAGGCCACCGTCATGGCGCGCGGCAGCGCCGAGCCGCCTACGATGCAGCGCTCGAACCCGTCGACGCGCTTGCCGGACTTCCGGAGATAGTCGATCAGCCCGAGCCAGACGGTCGGCACGCCGGCCGAGATCGTGACGCGCTCGCCGACGATCAGCTCGTGGACGCTCTCGCCGTCCATCCTGAGGCCCGGCATGACCAGCTTGGCGCCGACCAGCGTCGACGCGTAGGGGATGCCCCACGCGTTGACGTGGAACATCGGCACGACGGGCATCACGCTGTCGGCAGCCGACAAGGCGAGCATGTCGGGCGTCGTCGCCGCCCATGCGTGCAGCACGGTCGAGCGGTGCGAATAGAGGACGCCCTTCGGGTTTCCGGTCGTCCCCGAGCTGTAGCACATGGAAGACGCCGTCGTTTCGTCGAGGGCCGGCCAGTCGTAGTCCTCGTCCTGCGCCGCGAGCAGCGTCTCGTAGCACTGCGCGTTGGGCAGCGTCGTCTCGGGCATGTTGGCTTCGTCGGTCATGACGACGTAGCCCTTCACCGACGGGACCTCGGGCGCGATCTCCTCCAGCAGCGAGACGAAGGTGAGATCCGTGAAGACGAGCGTGTCCTCGGCATGGTTCAGGATGTAGGCGATCTGGCCGGAAAACAGCCGCGGGTTGACCATGTGGCAGATCGCGCCGGAGCCGGAGACGCCGTAATAGAGCTCGTAGTGGCGGAAGCCGTTCCATGCCAGCGTCGCCACCCGGTCGCCCGGCCCGACCCCCGCCGCGGCCAGCGCCTTGGCGAGCTTCTTCGACCGCGCCTCGGCGTCGCGGTAGGTGTAGCGGTGGATCGGCCCCTCGACCGTCCGGGAGACGATCTCGGTTTCGCCGTGCCAGCGGGCCGCGTGCTCGATCAGCGAGGAGATCAGCAGCGGCTTGTCCATCATCAGGCCCTGCATGACGGACCCTCCCTTTGCCTGCATGTTCTTTTGCGTTTAAACCGAAACCTATCGCCGGGACCGGCGCGTGACAATCTGGCGGGGGGAGACGAAGTGGCCTTCGAGACGATCGATTTCCGCGTGGAAGACGGCATCGCGCGGCTGACGCTGGACCGGCCCGACGCCGCCAACGCGATGAACATGGAGCTCGGCCGCGAACTGTTCGAGGCCGCCATCGCCTGCGACGAGCGCGCCGATATCCGCGCGGTGCTGCTGACCGGGGCGGGCAAGATGTTCTCGGCGGGCGGCGATCTCCGCTATTTCGCCTCGCGGGGCGACGAACTCGGCGCCGCGCTCAAGGAGCTGACCGGCAATCTTCACGCCGCGATCGCGCGCCTGGCGCAGATGGACGCGCCGGTCGTCTGCGCGGTGAACGGCATGGCGGCGGGCGCAGGCTTCAGCCTCGCCGCGTCGTGCGACTACGTGATCGCCGCCGCGTCGGCGAAATTCACCCTCGCCTACACCGCAGCGGGGCTGTCGCCCGACGGTAGCGCGACCTGGTTCCTGCCACGGCTGGTGGGGCTCCGGCGCGCGCGCGAGCTGATGCTGACCAACCGCATGCTGTCGGCCGAGGAAGCCCGCGACATGGGCATCGTCGACCGGGTCGTCGACGACGAGCAGCTCGGTGCGGAGGCGCTCGAACAGGCAGAGGCGTTCGCGGCCGGACCGACCCGGGCGTTCGGCGCGACCAAGCGGCTGCTGCAGGAAAGCTGGGCCAACGGCCTCGAGACCCAGATGGACCGCGAGGGCCGCTCCATCGCCGACCTGACCCGGACGGCGGACGCGAAGGAAGGCATCGATGCCTTCCTCGCCAAGCGCAAGCCCGACTTCAAGGGCGCCTGACGATGGCGGCCGATTTTTCCCTCGACGGCGAGATCGCGCTGGTCACCGGCGCGTCGTCGGGCCTTGGCCGCGCCTTCGCGGGCATGCTGGCAAAGGCCGGCGCGAAGGTGGTGCTGGGCGCCCGCCGCAGGGAGAAGTGCGAAGACGCCGCCGCCGAGATCGGCGCCGCGGCAACCGCCGTCTCGCTCGACGTCACCGATCCGGCCTCCATCGAAGACGCCCTCGACGCGGCGGA
This sequence comes from Alphaproteobacteria bacterium, assembly GCA_038133505.1. Lineage (GTDB taxonomy): Bacteria > Pseudomonadota > Alphaproteobacteria > MPNO01 > UBA830 > JAYQUR01. The sequence goes on along the minus strand of JAYPTI010000121.1, from coordinate 7,149 downwards.
AGCGGCGTTCGGCACCGTCACCGTTCTGGTCAACAACGCCGGCATCGTCGTCGACCGGCCGATCGTCGAGACCGCGCCGGAAGACTGGGCCCGCGTGATCGACACCAACCTTACCGGCTGCTGGCTGATGACGCAGGCGGTCGCCAAACGGCTGATCGCGGCGGAGAAGACAGGACGCATCGTCAACATCTCTTCCATGCTGGGTGAGACCGTCACCGGCCAGGTGCACGGCTATTCCGCCTCCAAGGCGGGGATCAACCAGCTCACCCGGACGACGGCGATGGAGCTCGCGCGGCACGGCATTTCGGTCAATGCCATCGCACCCGGCTATATCGAGACCGACCTCAACCGCGCCTTCCTCGCGGGCCCCGGCGGCGAGCGCATCCAGCGGCGGGGCCCGCACCGCCGGAGCCGCGATCCCGCCG
>JAYPTI010000121.1:0-6714 GCA_038133505.1 Alphaproteobacteria bacterium | reverse complement strand
ATGTAAAGGTAGGCAGATGGATTTTTCGCTTTCCCCGGAAACCGAGGATTACCGGAAGCGCGTCCGCGAGTTCGTCGCCGCGCACATCCTGCCGCTCGAAGCCGACAGGGCGAATTACGACGAACACGAGAACATTCGCGCCGACGTGCTGGAAGACGTCCGCGCTAAGGTGAAGGACGCCGGCCTGTGGGCGCTGCAGATGCCCAGGGAACGCGGCGGCCAGGGCCTGAGCGTCGCCGGCATGGCGGCCTGCTACGAGGAGATGAACCGCTCGATCTTCGGGCCGGTCTGCTTCAACTCCGCTGCCCCCGACGACGGCAACATGATCGTCCTCAACAAGGTCGCGACCGAGGCTCAGAAGGAACGCTGGCTGCAGCCCATCGTCGACGGCAAGGTTCGCTCGTCCTTCGCGATGACCGAACCCGCGCCCGGATCCGGCTCCGACCCGACGGCGATGCTGACCCGCGCCGACAGGAAGGGCGACACGTGGGTCGTCCGGGGGCGCAAGTGGTTCATTACCGGCGCCGGCGAGGCGCAGCACTTCATCCTGATCGCGCGCACGTCCTACGACACGCGCAAGGGCCTCTCCGCCTTCCTGTTCGACGCCGACCAGCCGGGCTGGGAAATCCTGCGGCGCATCCCGATCATGGGGCCCGAGGAACACGGCGGGCACTGCGAGATCGAATTCGACGGGCTGGAGATTCCCGACGAAAACCGCCTGATGGAGATCGGCGACGGCCTCAAGCTGACGCAGATACGCCTCGGCACGGCGCGGCTGACGCACTGCATGCGCTGGACCGGCATGGCCAAGCGCGCGCTGGAGGAGACGTTCGACTACGTCCGCGAACGCGAGGCGTTCGGCGAGTCGCTCGCCGACCACGAGGGCGTGCAGTGGATGCTCGGCGAGGCCGCGATGCAGATCGAGATCGGCCGGCTGCTGACGATGCGCGCGGCGGTGAAGCTCGACTCGGGAGACTTCGCCCGCAAGGAGGTCTCGATGGCCAAGGTCATGGTCTCCGAGACGCTCCACAAGGCGATCGACACGGCGATCCAGCTGCGCGGCGCGCGCGGCTATTCCAAGGACACGCCGCTCGAATGGATGTACCGCTACGCGCGGCAGGCGCGGCTGGTCGACGGCTCGTCGGAGACCCACAAGATGGTCCTGTCGCGCTTCCTGCTGAACGAAGGCCTCGATTTCTGGAGCTGGGACTGAAATGCCCCTGGTACCGTGGTTTAGGGAAGTTGCCGGCGCCGACGGCGTCGCCGTCGAGGACGGAGACCTGCTGAGCGGCGGCGCGATTCAGGAGAACCGGGCGCTCAGTGTCCGCATCCGCGGCGGCGAACACGAGGGCGAGCACGAATTCGTGCTGCGCGCGGAGCCGCTGTCGACCGTGCCGGAGAGCCGGCCGCTGGAACAGCAGTTCCGCCTGATCGAGGCGGCATTGGAAGCGGGCGTCACCGTCCCCGAACCGATGTGGTACTGCGGCGATCCGACGGTCGCAGGCAAGCCGTTCTACATCATGCGCCGGATCTACGGCGAGGCGCTCGGCGTGCGCATCACGCGCATGGGCCCGATGCCGGAAATCGCGGCGACCCTCGGCGGCGAGCTTGCGCACATCCACACGATCCGGCCGCCGTCGGAGCGTCTCGATTTCCTGGAGCCGATCTCGGCGTCGCCCGCGCTCGACGCGGTCGCGAAATACCGCGCCTATCTCGACCGCGAGCCGGAACCGCACCCGGCGCTCGAATGGACGCTGCGCTGGCTCGAGGTCAACGCGCCGCCGTCTGGCGAGATCGTTCTGTGCCACCGCGATTTCCGGACCGGCAACTACATGGTCAACGACGGCGAGCTGACCGGCGTTCTCGACTGGGAGTTCGCGGGCTGGGGCGACCCGCACGAGGATCTCGCCTGGTTCTGCGCGCGCTGCTGGCGGTTCTCGGGCCCGTCGCTCGAAGCCGGCGGCATCTCGGACCGGAAGACGTTCTTCGACGCCTACGAAAGGGCGTCCGGCCGCAAGATCGACCTCAGGCAGATCGCCTACTGGGAAGCCATGGCGCACGTCCGCTGGGCGGTAATCGCGCTGCATCAGGCGATGCGCCACCGCTCCGGCCGGGAGCCGAGCCTCGAGCTGGCGCTGATCGGCCGCCGGATCGCCGAGCTCGAATACGAATGCCTCAAACTCACGGGAGCGCTCTGATGCGGAACCGGCCGAACGCCGTCGAACTGATCGGCATTGCGGAGAAGCTGCTCTCCGACGAGGTCGCGCCCGACCTGACCGCGCGCCAGCGCTATCACGTCGCGCTGATCTCGTCGGCCATGGGCATTGCCCGGCGCGAGCTGGAAGGCGGCGTCTCCGCCTTTCGCGGCGAGATCGAGGAACTCCAGAGGCTCTATACCGCGTTGCCGTCGGAGCCGCCGGAGGCGGCGCTCGACCGGCTGAACCGGCTGTTCGCTGCCGATCTCCGCGCCGGCCGGTTCGACAGGGGTGCGAACGAGCGCGACCGCAAGACCGCGCTGGCGCTCCTGAAGAACGACGTGCTCGCCCGGCTTGCCGAGGATAATCCGCGCTACGTCAAATAGGCGCCGCTCCCGCGACCCGGCAAATTTTCATGGCCGATCCTGAAAATTCGAGGGGATCGTCCCGGCGTGCTGCGTGTTACCTTTTGTGAACCCAATCTTCTCCGGAGGACCGGACCATGAATAGACGCACCGCCCTTTCGCTCTTCGCCGCGCTTGCCTTCGGTGCGGCGGCGGCTTCGCCGGCGTCGGCCACCCCGTCGGTCGGCGCGCCCGCGCCCGCCTTTTCGGCAACCGACAGCAGCGGCAGCCCGGTGTCGCTGGCCGCCTATCGCGGCAAGACGGTCGTCCTCGAATGGACCAACCACCAGTGCCCCTACGTCGTGAAGCATTACGGCTCCGACAACATGCAGGCGCTGCAGAAGGAAGCGACGGGCGACGGGATCGTCTGGCTGCAGATTCTGTCGTCCGCGCCGGGCCTCGGAGGCCATCTCGGCGGCAAGGAGGCGGTCGCCAAGAACGCCGAACGCGGCGCCGAGCCGAGCCGGGTGCTGCTCGATCCCGACGGCAAGGTCGGCCGCGCCTACGCCGCGCGCCATACGCCGACCATGGCGGTGATCGATCCAAAGGGCACCCTCGCCTATTACGGCGCGATCGACAGCGATTCCAACTGGCATCCGAGCTCGGTGGAGGGCGCGACGAACTACGTGCGCGCGGCGCTCTCCGACCTCAAGGCCGGCCGTGACGTGCAGGTCGCCAAGACCCGCGGCTACGGCTGCTCCATCAAATACGCGGACTGATCACATGGCAAAGCGCAAGAGCATCGAAATCGCCGGGTTCGTTCACAAGAACCCGATTCCCAACGCCTCGCTGATCGGCAACATCCTCGCCTCCGGCATCATCCACGGCCGCGACACGCGCGCCGAAAGCGTGCCCGACACGATCGAGGAACAGTGCGCGCTGTGCTTCCAGCACATGAAGGACATCGTCGAGGCCGCCGGCGGCACGGTCGACGACATCATCAAGATCACCGTCTGGCTCAAGGACCCGGCCGACCGCACGGCGCTCAACGCCGAATGGACGGCGATGTTCCCCGACGAGCACGCGCGCCCCGCCCGCCACACCCAGAAGCTCGACGACGACGCGATCACCATGATCCAGTGCGACTTCATGGCGGTCCTTTCCTGACCGTCACGCGCTCCCGCTAACCCGACCCTGTCCGCGTCGCGGCGTTTTCCGCAGCGATATGTCGCGTCCTAAAATTAGCTTCTGCTAATTTATTTAGGCATGTTTTACATTATTAGCGGTTGCGATAATCCCCTGCTGCGGTAAGCTGAGGGAAAGCCGCAAAAAGCGGAACCGCCGGTGGGACGGATGAGGCAAAGGGACACTCGAAGAGGAAACGTATTGCGCGCGCTCGCACTGTGCATCGCCGCCCTGGCGGCGACGGCGGCGTGGACGGCGCCCGCAACCGCGAAGATCCGCGTCGTCGCGACCATCGCCCAGATCGGCGAGCCGCTCTCCGCGATCGCCGGCGACCGCGCCGAAATCGCCACGCTGATGGGCGAGGGTGTCGACCCGCATCTCTATCGCCTCACCCGCTCCGACGTCGCCAAGCTCACCCGCGCCGATCTCATCGTCTATAACGGGCTGCATCTCGAAGCGCAGATGACCGACATGATGGCGCGGTTCGCCGCCCGCAAACCCGTCGTCGCGGTCGGCGACGCACTCGCCGGCAGCCATCTCCTGCCATGGGACGGCGGCGGGCACGATCCGCATATCTGGATGGACCCGGCACTGTGGGCGCAGGCGCTTTCGGTGGCGGTCGACGCGCTCGCCAAGGCCGACCCGCCCAATGCGGCGCACCACCGCGCCGGTGCGAAAATCTATCTCTCGCAGCTGACATCCCTGTCCGAAAAGGCGCGCACCGCCATCGCGTCTATCCCGAAGGACGCCCGCGCGCTGGTCACGGCGCACGACGCGTTCGGCTATTTCGGGCGCGCGTTCGGGATCGACGTACTCGCCATCCAGGGCATCAGCACCGAGAGCGAAGCGGGCATCCGCCGCATCGAGGAGCTCGTGACCGTCCTTGCCGACCGCCGCATCGGCGCGGTGTTCGTCGAGACCTCGGTCTCCGAACGCAACGTCCGCGCGCTGATCGACGGCGCCGCCGCCCGCGGCCACAAGGTGCGCATCGGCGGGGCGCTGTTCTCCGACGCGATGGGATCGAAGGGCGACTACACCGGCACCTATGTCGGCATGTTCGACCACAACGTGACGACCGTCGTGCGCGCGCTCGGCGGCGCGATCCCGGCGCGCGGTCTCGGCGGCCAGCTCGCCGAAAGGACGGACGCCGAATGAACCCGCCGCGCCTGATACCGCTCGACGACGCGCAGGCCGCAGCGGATAGCCGCGACGGCCCGCTGTCGATCCGCGGCCTCACGGTCGCCTATCACGACAAGCCCGCCGTCTGGGACGTCGCGTTCGACGCGCCGGACGAGGCGCTGGTCGCCGTCATCGGGCCCAACGGCGCGGGTAAATCGACGATGATCAAGGCGGTGCTCGGCCTGGTGCCGACGCTGGCGGGCGACGTGCGCGTCTTCGGCACGCCGCTCAAACACAGCCGAAAATCGATAGCCTACGTGCCGCAGCGCTCCAGCGTCGACTGGGACTTCCCGGCCTCGGCCGAGGACGTCGTCGCGATGGGCCTCTACGGCCGCATCGGCTGGTGCAAACCGGTCCGCCGCCGCCACCGCGAGGCGGCGCGCGCGTGCCTAGACCGGGTCGGCATGGCCGACTTCGCCGACCGCCAGATCGGCCAGCTGTCGGGCGGCCAGCAGCAGCGCGTCTTCCTCGCCCGCGCGCTGGCACAGGACGCGAAGCTCTATTTGATGGACGAGCCGTTCGCCGGCGTCGATGCCGCGACCGAAAAGGCCATTGTCGACGTGATGCGCGACCTGCGCGCCGACGGCGCGAGCGTGGTCTGCGTCCATCACGACCTGCAGACGGTTGGCGACTACTTCGATCACGCCTTCATCCTCAACGTGCGCCGCATCGCCGCCGGCCCTATCGACCGCGTGCTGTCCGAGGAGAACCTGCAGAAGGCCTACGGCGGCCGCCTCGCCGCCACCGAAATCCGGGCGATCGCCCGCGCGGTCTGAACCGCCGAAAATGTTCTCCGACCTTATCGATATTCTTCTCTTTCGCAGCGGCTACAACACATCCGCCGTGCTGGCGGGCGTCATCGCGCTCGGCGCGGGCGGCGGCGTCATCGGGGTGTTCTCGTTCCTCAGGAAGCGCGCGCTGATTTCGGACGCGATCAGCCATGCGACGCTGCCGGGGGTCGCGCTGGGCTTTCTCGTCACCCTCTCATTGGGCGGGACCGGGCGCGAGCCGGGCGTGCTGATGGCGGGCGCGGCGATCACCGGGGCGCTCGGCGTCTTCGCGGTGCAGCTCATGCGCGACCACACGCGCCTGCCGGAGGACGCCGCCATCGGCACCGTGCTGTCGGTCGCCTTCGGCCTCGGCATCGTCCTTCTCAGCCATATCCAGACTCTGGAGACCGGCAGCCGGGCCGGACTGAACAGCTTCCTGCTGGGCTCCACCGCCGCGATCACGGCGGACGAGGCGCTGCTGATTGCCGTCGCCTCGGCCGCGACGATCTGCGCGGCGCTGCTGATGACGAAGGAATTCGGCGCCGTCGCCTTCGACGAAGGCTTCGCCGCCGCACAGGGCTGGCGGGTGCGGCGGCTCGACCTCGCGATGCTCGGCCTGCTGCTCGCCATCGTCGCCATCGGCCTCAAGATGGTGGGGCTCGTCCTGATCATCGCGCTGGTGATCATCCCGCCCGCGGCGGCGCGCTTCTGGACCGAAAGACTTGGGCGGATGACGGTCCTGTCGGGCGCGTTCGGCGCGCTCGCGGGCTGGATCGGCGGCGCGGTCTCGGCGCTGCTCCCGTCGATGCCGGCCGGCGCGGTGATTGTCCTCGCCGCCGCCTCGCTGTTCGCGCTCAGCCTGCTGTTCGCGCCGCAGCGCGGCGTCGTCGCCTGGTCGGTCCGGCACCTGAGGCTGCGCTGGGCCGTCGCGGCGAACTCGGCGCTGCTCGCACTTCTGGAGGGCCGGCCGCCGCCAGACGGGTTCGGACGTCTCGCCGCCCGCCTTCGCGGACATCTCGGCCGCAACGGGCATCTTACCGC
>JAYPTI010000120.1:0-10411 GCA_038133505.1 Alphaproteobacteria bacterium | reverse complement strand
GCTCCATCTATGCCGAGGGGGACGTTCGTCGAGGCGACCACGATTCCGCCTGACGCCCGATGCGCTATTATCGCATCCATAACAGCTTCGACGGAGGCTCGGTCAAGCGCGATCGTCGGCTCATCGAGCAGCCAGAGCGGCGCCGATGACGCCAACTGGCGCGCGAGCGCCAGCCGCCGGGTCTGGCCGGCGGACAGCAGCCGCGCCGGCATGTCCGCTAGCGCAGCAAGCCCGACGCGGTCGAGCGCCGCGTCGACCGAACCGGTCGCGCCCCGGAGGGCCGCGTGGAAGGCGAGGTTTTCGCGCACAGTCAGAGCGGCTTTGACCGCGTCGCGGTGGCCGAGATAGTGGATATCGCCGAAAAAGGCTTCGGGATCGTCGCCGACCGGCCGGCCTTGCCAGACGAGCGCGCCGGCTGCCGGGCGTGCGATGCCTGCCATGATGCGCAGGAGGCTCGACTTTCCCGAACCGTTCGCGCCGGTGAGCACGAGCGCCGCGCCCGGCGCAACGGCGAAGTCCAGACCCTCGAACACGATCCGCTCGCTTCGAATACAGGCCAGATCGTGTCCCCGGAAGCCGTCCATGGTCGCCGGAATATCGCGCCCGGAGACGCGATGCAAAGAAAAAGCCGCCGGTCTTTCGACCGGCGGCTAGAGGAGGGATCCAGCGTTTCCGCTGGGAGGACGTTCTGGGGAGAACGTCCAGGGGGCTACAGATGCATATGGGACTGGAACTGCGGCCCGGCAAGGGCGCAATTGTGGCGGAATTAAGATTTGTTAGGCATGTTGTTATATCGGATCGATATACGTTGTTTGCGGCCCGTTCCGGTCGCCGAGGGGAGTAATATGGGGACGAGGCGCCGAAAATCGCGCGTAGAGGCGTATCGATCAATACACTTGGAAAAGTGACGCGGTCCCGCTAATTTCCCGCCGCATTAATCAAAAGGAGACGAAACGTGAGCGCAACCGGTAAGGACACGCTGAAGGCGCGCCGCACGCTCGAGGCGGGCGGCAAATCCTACGATTATTTCAGCCTCGGTGCGGTCGAAGACGCCGGTTTCGGCGACATCTCGCGTCTGCCGTTCTCCCTCAAGGTGCTGCTCGAGAACCTGCTGCGCTACGAAGACGGCCGGTCGGTGACCGTGGCCGACATCGAGAAGGCGGCGAAGTGGGTCGAGACGCAGAAGTCCGATCTCGAAATCGCCTACCGGCCCGCCCGCATCCTGCTGCAGGATTTCACGGGCGTCCCCGCCGTCGTCGACCTCGCCGCGATGCGCGACGCGATGGTGCAGCTCGGCGGCGATCCCCAGAAGATCAATCCGCTCAACGCGGTCGATCTCGTCATCGACCATTCCGTGATGATCGACCAGTTCGGCAGCGACGACGCGTTCGGCAAGAACGTCGAGCTGGAGTTCGAGCGCAACCAGGAGCGCTACGAGTTCCTGAGCTGGGGCTCGAAGGCGTTCAACAATTTCCGCGTGGTGCCGCCCGGCACCGGCATCTGCCACCAGGTCAATCTCGAATATCTGTCCCAGACCGTCTGGGTCACCGACGATGCGTCGGGCAGGGCCGTCGCCTATCCTGACACGGTGGTCGGCACCGACAGCCATACGACGATGGTGAACGGCATGGCCGTGCTGTCGTGGGGCGTCGGCGGCATCGAGGCCGAGGCCGCGATGCTCGGCCAGCCGATCTCCATGCTGCTGCCGGAAGTCGTCGGCTTCAAGCTGACCGGCACGCTGAAGGAAGGCGCGACGGCAACCGACCTCGTCCTCACGGTGACGCAGATGCTCCGCGCGCAGGGTGTGGTCGGCAAGTTCGTCGAGTTCTACGGTCCCGGCGTCGGCGCGCTGTCGCTGCCCGACCGCGCCACCATCGGCAACATGGCGCCCGAATACGGCGCGACCTGCGGCTTCTTCCCGATCGACCAGGAGACCTGCGACTTCCTGCGCTTCACCGGCCGCGACGACGACCGCGTCGCGCTGGTCGAGGCCTATGCGAAGGCCCAGGGCATGTGGCGCGACGACAGCACGCCCGATCCCGTCTTCACGGCGACGCTCGAGCTCGATCTCGGCGCCGTCGAGCCCTCGCTCGCCGGGCCCAAGCGTCCGCAGGACCGCGTGGTTCTGTCCGGCGTGCCGAAGGCGGCGATCGACGCGATCACCGATCATCGCGGCGCGGCGCCGGCCGACACCGACCAGCTTGCCCGTTCCGTCGGCGACGACTTCGAGGTCGAGGACGGCGACGTGGTGATCGCGGCGATCACGAGCTGCACCAACACGTCGAACCCGTCGGTCCTGATCGGCGCCGGCCTGCTGGCCCGCAACGCCGTCGCCAAGGGCCTGAAGGCCAAGCCGTGGGTCAAGACGTCGCTGGCGCCCGGAAGCCAGGTCGTCCGCGACTATCTCGAAAAGGCCGACCTGCAGGACAGCCTCGACGCGCTCGGCTTCAACATCGTCGGCTTCGGCTGCACGACCTGCATCGGCAACTCCGGCCCGCTGCCCGACAAGGTGGCGGACGCCATCGACGACGGCGATCTCGTCGCCGGCGCGGTGCTGTCTGGCAACCGTAACTTCGAAGGCCGCGTCCACCAGCAGGTGCGCGCGAACTTCCTTGCCTCGCCGCCGCTGGTTGTCGCCTACGCGCTGGCCGGCTCGCTCAAGATGAACCTTGCGGCCGATCCGCTCGGCACCGATCCCGACGGAAACCCGGTCTATCTCAAGGACATCTGGCCGACCAACAAGGAGATCCACGACACCATCCGCGAGTGCCTGACGGCGGAGATGTACCGCAGCCGCTACGCCAACGTGTTCGAGGGCCCCGAGGAGTGGAAGGAGATCGACAGCGTCGGCTCCGAGACCTACGCCTGGCAGGAATCCAGCACCTACGTGAAGTTCCCGAGCTTTTTCGAGGGCATGGAGCGCGAGCCCGGCGAGATCACCGACATCGAGGGCGCGCGGCCGCTGCTGATCCTCGCCGACTCGGTGACGACCGACCACATCTCGCCAGCCGGTTCGATCCAGCGTGAAAGCCCGGCGGGCGAATACCTGCTGGAGCGCCAGATTCGTCCGGCGCAGTTCAACTCCTACGGCTCGCGGCGCGGCAATCACGAGGTGATGATGCGCGGCACGTTCGCCAACATCCGCATCCGCAACGAGATGGTTCCGGGCGTGGAAGGTGGCTACACGACGCATCAGCCGTCGGGCGAGCAGATGCCGATCTACGACGCCGCGATGAAGTACGCGGCCGACGGCGTGCCGCTGGTCATCGTTGCCGGCAAGGAATACGGCACCGGTTCGTCGCGCGACTGGGCGGCGAAGGGCACGACGCTGCTCGGCGTCCGCGCCGTGATCGTCGAGAGCTTCGAGCGCATCCACCGCTCCAACCTGATCGGCATGGGCGTGCTTCCGCTGCAGTTCACCGGCGGCGACACGCGCCAGTCGCTGGGCCTCGACGGCACCGAGACCTTCGACATCAAGGGCGTCGCAGACGGGCTGAGCCCGCGCTGCGAGCTCGACTGCACGATCCATCGCGCCGACGGCTCCAGCGCCAACGTCAAGCTCCTGTGCCGGATCGATACGCTCGACGAGCTCGACTACTACAAGCACGGCGGCATTCTGCAGTACGTGATCCGCAACATGCTCGCCGCGGCCTGACGCGACGGCACTGACGTCTTGAGGCGCGGCCGAGTCATTCCGGCCGCGCCTTTTCTTTTTTGCGGCCCGCTTTCTTTGCGGCCCGGTCCGGGCCGTTTCACCGACACGTGAAGCGGGTTGATTAGGCCGAACGGCGTACGCCGCCCTATATGTTCGCGTATGGCCCGGGTTTTCGCAGTCCTGACATTCCTCTTCGCGGCCGCATCGCTTGCGGCGCCGCCCGTTCAGGCGGACGGCGGCAAGGTCGTCGTGGAGCTCTTCACCTCGCAGGGGTGCTCGTCCTGTCCGCCGGCGGACGAATATCTCGCGGAGCTGGCGAAGCGGGACGACGTCATCGCGCTCTCGTTTCATGTCGACTACTGGAACTATATCGGCTGGTCTGATCCGTTCTCGTCGCGCGAAGCGACGGAGCGTCAGCGCGCCTACGGCCGGACGATGGGCAAGTCGTATGTCTATACGCCCCAGATCGTCGTCGACGGGCGCGCCGAGACGGTCGGGTCGAACCGGCACGAGGTGGCCAATCTCATCAGCATGGCCGGTGCGGCGCCCAAAATCCCGATCTCGGTCGATCACCGGCCGGACGGTACGGCGGTTCTTCGACTGCCGGAGACGCGCGGCGTCGCGGCGGACATCTGGGTCGGCTTCTACGACGACCGCCACCGGACGGACGTCCTGCACGGCGAAAACCGCGGGCGCACCATCGCGAACGCCAACGTCGTCCGCAGCATTCGCCGGGTGATGCGATGGAGCGGCGAAAAGGCAGAACACCCGGTCGACCTCAAGGCGCTGGGCGCGGCGGGGCGTAACGGTTGTGTCGTGATCGTCCAGACGGCGCGGAACGGTCCCGTGCTCGCCGCCGTGGCGTTCGCGCTGCCGTCTCACTGAATTTCGCGGCGCGGGCGATTGCCTTGCGCGCGGCCCCCTGACAATCTGACGCAAACGTCCTTAAAGGGGGGATCCGCGATGAACGGCGCCGATGTCGTTGCCGAAATTCTGAAGCGGGAGGGAACGGAGTTCCTGTCCTGCTATCCGCGCAATCCGCTGATCGAGGCCTGCGCCAAGATCGACATCCGTCCGATTCTCTGCCGGCAGGAACGCGTCGGCGTCGGCATGGCCGACGGCTACAGCCGGATCAATATGGGAAAGCGCATCGGCGTGTTTGCGGCCCAGCACGGTCCCGGCATCGAGAACGCGTTCCCGGGCGTGGCCCAGGCCTATTCCGAGAACGTGCCGCTGCTGGTGCTGCCGGCGTCGGGCCCGCTGAAGCGCCAGTTCACCCGTCCCGTCTTCAGCGCCGTCGACAACTATGCGCACGTCACGAAGTGGGCGGCGTTCGTCGGCGACGTGCAGGACCTGCCGGATCATCTCTACCGGGCGTTCCATCTGATGCGGACCGGGAAGCCCGGTCCGGTCCTGCTCGAGATCCCGAACGAGGTGTTCAACGCCGAGTACAAAGGCGACATCGATTACGAACCGGCCCGCGTCTGGCGCAGCGCGCCCGATCCCGCCGACGTCAGGGCGGCGGCGGCGATCCTCGCGGAGGCCGAGCGGCCGGTGATCTTCGCCGGGCAGGGCGTTCTCCGCGCCGAGGCGACGGATTCGCTGATCGCGCTCGCAGAACGCCTGTCGGCGCCGGTGCTGACCACCAACCCCGGCAAGAGTGCCTTTCCGGAGAACCATCCGCTGGCGCTCGGCAGCTCGGTCGTTTCCGCGCCGCGCGCGCTCAGCGAATTCTTGCGGGACGCCGACGTCGTTTTCGCGATCGGCTCCAGCCTGACGATCACGAACTTCGGACCCAACCCGCCCGCCGGCAAGCGGATCATCCATTCGACCAACGACCACGAAGACGTCAACAAGGACCACCGCGTCGAGTGCGCCATGATCGGCGATGCGAAGATCTCTCTCGATCAGCTTCTCGACGCGCTCTCGGGCGCGGATATCCGTAACAAGGGCGATGTCGCCGCGTCGGTCGGCAAGGTCAGGTCCGAATGGCGCGCCGACTGGCAGCGGCATCTCGCGTCGAACGAAGTGCCGATCGATCCCTACCGCGTGGTCAACGATTTGATGGAGACGGTCGACCGCGAGAACGTGATCATCACGCACGATTCCGGCAGCCCGCGCGAACAGCTCCATCCGTTCTGGGAATCGGTCGTTCCGAATTCCTACATGGGCTGGGGGAAGTCGACCCAGCTCGGTCACAGTTTGGGCCTCGCCCTCGGCGCCAAGCTGGCGCGGCCGGACAAGCTTTGCGTGCACGTTCTGGGCGATGCCGCGATCGGCATGGTGGGCATGGATCTTGAGACCGCCGCCCGCAACGGGATCGCCATCCTGACGGTCGTGCTCAACAACGGGATCATGGCGGCGGAACGCGACGTGCTCATCGAATCCGATGAGAAATACGCGGCGATGACGGTCGGCGGCAACTACAAGCCGGTGGCCGATGCGTTGGGCGTCGCGGGATTCAGGGTCGACGCGCCGGGCGACATCGTCCCCATTTTGCGGGAAGCGATTGCGGTGACGGAATCGGGCCGCCCGGCGCTGGTCGAATGCATGACCGCGGAATGCCAGGAATTTTCGCGCTACTGACCGATCATGGTTAGCGAAGCGTTAATTCGGCCCATTGCTTAACAAATCGTACACGTAATCCGCGTAGAACCGGCAGGCGCAACACCTCAAGGAAGCTGCCGGTTTGGCTGACGTTCTATCGATTATCGGTTCGGGCCTCTATTGCCTTGCAGCAATGGCGGCCGTCATTGCCGCGCGTCGCCGCTCGATCCCGCGCTACGGGTATCTGCTGGCCGGTGTCGCAGTGTTGCTTGCCGTCCGGGCCGCTGGGCCGTTCATGACGGCCGCGCCGGCTGATATAGCGACTCCTTCCGGCCCGGCGGTCCTCGTCGAAGTTGCGGCGGCCTCTGCGTTTGCCGCGATTTTCGTCGTCCTGTACCGGAGGCCGCCGGAGGCGGCCGATTCCGGTGTGCGGGATGTAGAAATTGAGGCGTTCCGGAACGACGTGTTCACGCGTCTTTCCACCGAGTGGATGTGGGAAACGGATCGCGACAACAGGTTCGTCTGGCTGTCCGACCGCGTACGGGACAGGCTGGGCGTCGATCCCGAATGGCATTACGGAAAATCGCGTCTGGACCTGATGGCGGCGGACGAGGTGGATGCGGACATGCAGGCGCATTTCGACCTGATTGCCCGCCGGGAACCGTTCACGAACTTCACATACCTGCGACGCGGGCCTGACGGCGATCGCTGGATCGAGATCAGCGGCGTTCCAAAATTCGACGCCGACGGCGATTTCCAGGGCTATCTCGGGACCGCCCGCGACGTGAGCTCGGTCATGGCCGTTCGCGCAGAAGCGGACCGGATGCGCGCGCTTCTGCAGGAAACGCTGGACGGTATGCCCGCTGCGGTCTCGCTCTGGGGTGCCGACGATCGCCTTATTCTGGCGAACACGGTGTTCAAGGAGGTCAACAACGATATCGCACCGTTTGCAGAACCCGGAACGGCATACTCGGCCTTCGTCGAAGCCCGCCAGCATGACGGTCAGGTTCGCATCGTCGCGAATGGCCCCGCGAGCGGCACCCGAAACCCAAAACAGTCCCGATTGGCGCATCACGGCGATTCCAGCGTGGCGTTCGAGGTCGAGTTCCATGACGGGAGCCGCCACATGGTGCGCGAGCATCGGCTTTCCGACGGCAGCGTGGTCGTCGTCGGGGTGGATATCAAGGCGCTGAAGGCGGCGGAGGCGGAGCTCGAATCCAGCCGGCAGCTGATGTCGCAGATTCTGGAAGCGCTGCCGGTATCCATTTCGATAAGCGATTCCGAGGGATTAACGACCCTGGTAAACCGTTTCGAAGCCGCGCGCTGGGGTGCCGAACCCGGGGAACTCGTAGGACGGAGCCTCTATTCGTACCTTCCGGCAAAGATCGTGCCGGCGGTCCTTGCGGACAATCGCCGGATCATCGAAACCGGAGAGCCGCTTCCGTTTTACGATGAGCAGGTGGAGATCGACGGCAAACCGCAGTCGATCGACCTGATACATCCGTCGGAACGCGAGCGTCTCCTATCCAATCGCAGAAACCTCGCCGAGATCGGCGATTTCGTCGCGCTTTCCAAGTTCCGGTACGTCAGGCTGGACAATACCGAGTTCAACGGGGAAGGGACGGCCATCGCCGTCGAGTGGCGCGGCGAAAAGGCGTTGCTGATCGTCTCCCGGGATATTTCCGACCAGCTCCGGCACAATCGGGAATTGGAGGCGGCGAGGGTCGAGGCCGAACGCGCCAATTTCGCCAAATCGGAATTCCTCGCGAGCATGAGCCATGAGATCCGGACGCCGCTGAACGGCGTTCTCGGCATGACCAGTCTCCTCATCGGCAGCGATCTCGCTGACGAGCAGCGACGGCAGGTCGAAACGATCCGAGATTCAGGCAATCTTCTTCTGTCGCTGCTGAACGATATTCTCGATCTGTCGAAGATCGAGGCGGGCAAGCTCGAACTCGAGCTCATCGACTTCGATCTCCGGGGCCTGGTTGCGTCCGTCTCCGACCTGTGGGCGCCGAAAGCGGCGGCGAAGGAACTTGCGTTCGAAATCGAGATCGGTGAGGTCGTCTCGGAAACACTGCGGTCCGACCCGACGCGGATCCATCAGATCCTTTTCAATTTCCTTTCGAACGCGATCAAGTTCACCGAGAGCGGCGGAATACGTGTCGCCGTCCGGCAGGCGCAGCGGGAGCACGGCCTCGTCGAGACCGTGTTCGAGGTCCGCGATACCGGGGAGGGGATCGCGCCGGAAAAGTTCAATCTTCTGTTCCGGAAATTCACGCAGGCCGACAGCTCCATCACGAGGCGGTATGACGGAACCGGCCTGGGACTTGCGATCAGCCGCGAACTGACACAGGCGCTGGGCGGCAGGATCGGCGTGGACAGCACGCCGGGCGAGGGATCGACTTTCTGTTTCTCGGTTGTCTGTCCGCCCGGCGATCCCTCCAAGGTGTCGAGGACCAACGCTCGCGACGAAGGCGCAGACGAGCTTTCGAAGCTCAAGATACTGGTCGCCGAGGACAATGCAGTGAACCAGCTCGTGATCCGCGCGATCCTCGAGCGTGCCGGGCATACGGTCGATATCGTGGGCAACGGCATCGAGGCGGTCAGTGCCGTCGTCGGGCAGTCGAACGATGTGGTTCTGATGGATGTCCAGATGCCCGAGATGGACGGGGTAAGCGCGACGCGAAAGATCCGTTCGCTGGAGGGGCCGGCCAAAACCATCCCGATCGTCGCGCTGACCGCGAACGCCATGAAGGGCGACCGGGAAAAATTCATCGATGCCGGGATGGACGACTACGTCTCCAAACCGATCGATCCCGCGCTCCTCGATGCCGCCCTTCGCCGTCGGGTGACGAAAGAGGATTTCTTCGGCGACAGCGGCGCAGCCGTCGCCGTCCGGACGGCCGCTGCGTCGTCGGGACAGCAGGCCGCGGCGCCGCACAACGCCTCGTCCGTCGTCTCGCCCGACGTCGCCGAGGAACTCTCCGATCTCTTCCGGGAATTCGACGATCTCTGATCTTATCGGGCGCGCTTTGACCCGCTCGTCTTAACGATTTCCGGCGCCCGCCCGCCGCGATCCATCGCGCCGTTTCGCGTCCCGCCTCCAGCCTTTCGCAAACCCCCGATTGCGGCCTCTGTTCAGGAGGCGGCAGTAAGTGTCTGTGAAAGAATGATAAAAATTTTTAATAAATAATTTTAAATACAAAAAAATGATAAAATTATCATGCATTTTCCTTGAAATTAAATAAACCAAAACCCCACGTTAACAGCTCGTTAAGGGGCAAAATTCCTCGAAATTGGTTAGCGGGCTGTAGGCGTTATGATGGGTATTCTTCGTATTATTGCCGTTTCCGTGTTTTTGGGCGGGATTTATTTTTCGGCGCAGGCGGGAAGCAACCCCAGTCCCGACGAGCGACTGACCCGGGACGTGCACTGCCTCGCGCAGAACATCTATCACGAGGCGCGCGGCGAACCGATGGCGGGGAAGCTCGCCGTCGGCCATGTCGTGCTCAACCGCATGGCGGATCGCCGGTTCCCTCAGCTGGCCTGCTCGGTCATCAAGCAGGGCGGCGAGAAGCGGCGCCATCGCTGCCAGTTCTCCTGGTGGTGCGACGGCCGCAGCGACCGCGCGCGCAACCGCGAGGCGTGGCAGGAAAGCATGGTTCTGGCGTATCTGATCCGCGCCGGCGTCACCAAGGATCCGACCGACGGAGCGCTCTGGTATCACGCCTCCTACGTCAATCCCTCGTGGGCGCGCGCGATGAAGCTCAACGTCAAGATCGGCAAGCACATCTTCTACGCGGATCACCGCGAAAAGAAGAAGGAGCCGAAGGAGTCCGACAAGCGTCGCACGCGCACGCAGGTCGCCGACGCCGGATCGTGATCCGGGCCGGCCGTTTTCCTAGGCGTTGATTCCGCGCAACGCCGGGATCACTTCCGAACCGAAAAGCGCGACGGACCTTTCCGTTTCCTCGGGCGTCATGTCGCCGAAGACGTGCTGCCCGACCATATAGGTCGCATCGGCCGTTTTCAGTCGGTCTGCAAGAAATTCCGAAACGGTTTCGGGGCTGCCCGCGACGGCGCGGCCCTGGTCGGCCATCTGGTCGAACTCCGGCGGCCGCTGGTGCACCGGCGGCCGCGTGCCGTGATGCTCGAACAGCCAGTTGAAGCTGGTGTGCCAAACCGGATAGGCGCGCCGCGCGATCG
>JAYPTI010000119.1:0-10584 GCA_038133505.1 Alphaproteobacteria bacterium | reverse complement strand
CGCGGCGAGCCTGGCGCGCGGACCCCTTACCTGCGGCCTGTCGCGGCGAGGCGGTAATCGTTCTTACCTCGGCCATGATCTGTCTCCTGTTGATGAATGCGCCGGCCTCCAGGGGTGCCGGATCGCAACGTTTCCGGGCGGCCGCACGTCTGTGCGAGCCAACCGAAAACCCCGCCGAACCCGGCGGGGCGCGCGTTTTTAGCCGCTCGGGACGGGCTAGTCAAACAATCTGGAGGGGGCGAAGGCAGCCCCCGGGGGGGGTCAGTCGAACAGGCTGGAGACCGACCGGGCATCGCTGATGCGGTCGATGGCCTCGCCCATCAGCGGGGCGATGGAAATCTGGTCGATGTTGCTGGCGACGCGGACCGCCTCGGTGCCGAGGATCGAATCCGTGATCACCATGCTTTTGAGCGGCGACGACGAAACGCGGCTGACCGCTCCGCCCGAGAGCACGCCGTGGGTGATGTAGGCGTGGACGGCCTTCGCGCCCGCTTCCATCAGCGCCTCGGCGGCATTGCACAGGGTGCCGCCGGAATCGACGATATCGTCGACAAGGATGCAGGTCCGGTCCTTCACGTCGCCGATGATGTGCATCACCTCCGAGACGCCCGCGCGCTCGCGGCGCTTGTCGATAATGGCAAGATCGGTTTCGAGCCGCTTCGCGAACGCCCGGGCGCGGACGACGCCGCCGACGTCCGGCGAGACCATGATCAGGTCGTCCTTGTCGAAATTGTCCTCGATATGGCGGATGAACACCGGCGCCGAGAACAAATTGTCCAGCGGGATGTCGAAAAAGCCCTGAATCTGGCCGGCGTGCAGGTCCATCGTGAGCACGCGGTCGGCGCCCGCGACGGTGATCAGGTTGGCGACGAGCTTGGCCGAGATCGGCGTGCGCGGCCCCGATTTGCGGTCCTGCCGGGCGTAGCCGAAATAGGGCATCACGGCCGTGATGCGGCTGGCCGAGCCGCGGCGCACCGCGTCGAGCGCGACCAGAAGCTCCATCAGGTGGTCGTTCGCCGGGTAGGACGTCGACTGGATGATGAAGACATCCTCGCCTCGGACGTTCTCCTGGATTTCGACGAAACACTCCATGTCGGAGAAGCGTCGGACGCTCGCTTTCGTCAGCGGGATATTGAGATACGCGGCAATCGCCTCGGACAGAGGCCGGTTGCTGTTGCAGGCGATAATTTTCATTTTTGCGCGTTCCGGCATCGACGGCGGAGCGCCGATCGATCGTCGATGTGACCCCGCGTCCGCTCCCCGTTGCCGACGCCCGGGCAAATTACCAGCGGCTTCCGGGTGAGTAAACGCTGCCCGATTCTCGGAGGGCTTTCAGCGGCCGCCCGGTTGGGCGGCGATCGCCCCCGCCTTGCGGACGGCGTCCGAGATGCCCGCGGCGGCACCCGTCGCGATGCCGCGCGCAAGCGCCGGCCACTCGTTTTCGAGATCGTTCGTCGTTACCTCGTTGGCCTGCCGGACGGTGCCTATTCCCCGCCCGTCCGACGCGACCAGGGTCCAATCCACGGACAGGCGAAACCGGTCCTTTCCGGCAGCCTGCCGGGACACTTTCCCGAGTACCGAAACGCCGCCCTGCGCCTGCTCGGGCACGATCCGGAAGTTGCGGCCGCGCAGCGATGCCTCGAGCTCGGTTCGCAGAAGCGACGCCGCGATCGACGGCGCGCCCTCGATCGGCGCGACCCAGGTAAGGGGCCCCGTCTGCGCCGCCTCTTTCCGCACCTCCGGGCCCTGGATCATCGCTGCGAGCGGCCCGGCCGACTTCACGGCGAGGTCGTGGATCAGGCTCGGCCGCGCCTGTTCCCAGGCAGCGCTGCGGGTCGCGAGGTCGAGCACGTGCTCGCCCCGCTGCGCGCCGGCGCCGTCATAGAGCTTCCAGGTCAGGCGGATCTGGGTGCGCCCGGGTATCAGCGAGACGGCGATGGCGTCGCCGCGCAGCCGGTAGCTGCTGCGGGCCGCCGATTCCGTGAACGCGGGCAGGTTGCGGTTCAGCAGCGCGTCGGCCATCTCCCGGGCCAGCGCCGGACCGGCATCGGCCCGCATGCCGTCCACCGGCAGGACGAGCACGCCTGCTCCGTCCGGAATGTCCAGGAGCGGGTCCGCCGCGCGCCGGGCGTCGTCCGGTCTGAACGGCTGCGGCAGCGGCTGGCAGGCGCCGAGCAGCACGGCAAGCGCAAGCCATATGCCGAGGACGGACCTAAATCGCACAGCTCACCACCAGTCCGAGAAGCAGCGCGAAAACGAAGATGATCATGTACGGCATGCCGGTCAGTCGGCCGAAAGCACAATGGCCGACAGGCCCCGGCCGTAATCCGTTTCGCCTCGGTGGCAGGTGCGGCGATAGCTGAAGAAGTGGCCGTCTTCCGCGTAGGTGTCGATGTCGAGCGCGTCGGCCGCGGCGATGCCCGCCGCCGCCAGCCGCGACAGGACGTAGCCGCGCAGATCGAACCGGTGCTTGTCGCCTTCTTCCGGATCGGGGGCGAAGAATGCCGCGTTCGCCGGGTCGTCGGCGAGGAAGGCGTCGGGGAAATCCGGTCCAACCTGATAGGAGGCCTGCGCGATGCAGGGCCCGACGGCGGCGGCGATCGACGCCCGATCCGCGCCGAGCGATTCCATCGTCTGTACGGTCGCCTCGACGACGCCCGACAGCGCTCCGCGCCAGCCCGCATGCGCCGCGCCGATCACGCGGTTGGCCGGATCGGCGAACAGGACGGGTGCGCAATCGGCGGTAAGGATTCCGAGGATGACGCCAGGCCGGTCGGTCGCCATGCCGTCCGCCTTCGGCCGGTTCGCGCGGATGCTCGCGGGGTCGCCGACGGTGACGACGTCGGCGCTATGCACCTGATAGAGCGTCGTCAGCGCGTCCTCGCCGAAACCGAGCGCCGCCGCCGCGCGCCGCTTGTTCTCCAGCACGTTCTCCGGCCGGTCGTCGGATCCGGCGCCGCAATTGAGCGAGGCGTAGATGCCGCCGCTGACGCCGCCTTCGCGGGAGAAGAACGCGTGGGCGATGCCGGCGTGGTCGTCGAGCGTCTGGGCCTTCAGCATGGAAGAGGCAAATTCCCGTCTATTCGAATGCAGGCGGCGGCGCGGCGTCCGGTCCGGTCGCCGCGAGCACCTTGAACAGGTTGCCCATCTCGTCGGGGTCGATCAACCGCTTCGTTGCGGCGAAGACCGCTTGCGCCGCGTCGGGCGCCGCGTTTCGCGTCAGCTGCTCCGTTCGCTGGAGGATGCCGAGGGAGATCAGGAACTGCCGCTGCGGCACCGGGCCGTAGGTCCGGGTGCCGCCGTCCCTCATCCGCCGGCCCAGCGCGCCGAAATCGACATGGGCGGTGAGGTCGGCCTCGCCCGGGTCGCCGAGCGGATCGGCATAGGCGTGTTTTCGGACGGCCTGCAGCGTGTCGCCCGCGGCGGACTGCGCATGACCGTAGTCGACGAACAGGGCTGCGCCGCCGTCCGCCGCAAGCCGGGCCGCAACCGACCCGGCGAAAGATAGCGTATCCGGGGAGAACTCGAAGACCGTGCCCGGCGGTGTCCCGACAAGATCCGGCGGTAGCAGGTCGGCCGCGTCCGGCGCGGCAGGCCCCGCGACGAAGGCGAGGCCGTCGCCGTCGATGTCGACGCAGCGTTCGTGCCAGCCGGTTTCGGTGCGGACGAGCTGCCGGACGGGCAGCGCGTC
Source organism: Alphaproteobacteria bacterium (assembly GCA_038133505.1). Classification (GTDB taxonomy): domain Bacteria; phylum Pseudomonadota; class Alphaproteobacteria; order MPNO01; family UBA830; genus JAYQUR01. Next base: position 6,893 of record JAYPTI010000119.1, on the reverse strand, counting down.
GAGAAATTCGTTCGCGATCAGGATCAGGGGGCCGTCCGGCAGGTCCGGCGCGGCGTCGTGCCAGGCGGGCGTTCTGCCGGCCAGTGTCTCGCGCTGGCGGTCGCGCAATGCCGGGCTGGTCTCGACGAGATGCACCTCCGCCGCGTCGAGAAAGCCCGTCACCTTCTCTGCCGCACGCAGGGCGTCGGCCATCAGCGTGCCGCGCCCCGGCCCGCACTCGGCGAGCACGAGCCGGCCCGGGGACCCCATCTGTTGCCAGACGACGCCCGCCCACAGGCCGATCAGTTCGCCGAAGACCTGGCCGATCTCCGGCGCGGTGACGAAATCGCCCGCCGCACCCAGCGGATCGCGTTTGCGGTAATAGCCGTGTTCGGGATGCGCGAGCGCCATGTCCATATACGCGTCGACCGGGAGCGGCCCCTCGGCGTCGATCCGCGCGCGGATCAGCGCCTCAAGCGGCGACATGTTTCCGCGACCTCGCGATCAGCCACAGGCCGAGCAGCAGTAGCGGCAGCGACAGCCATTGGCCCATCGTCGTGCCGGCGACGAGGAAGCCGATATGGGCATCGGGCTGGCGAAACAACTCGCCAGTCGCCCGCGCGCACGCGTAGCCGGCGAGAAAGACGCCGGAGAGAAAGCCTTGCCGCTCGAAATTCGCGGGCTTTCGGGCGAACCAGAACAGCACGACGAACAGGATGAGGCCTTCCATGGTTGCCTGGTAGAGCTGGCTCGGGTGGCGCGGCAGGGGGCCGCCGCCTGGGAACACCATGCCGAGCGGCGAGTCGGTCACCCGGCCGTAGAGTTCGCCGTTGATGAAATTCGCGATGCGGCCGAGCATCAGACCGAGCGGCGCGCCGCATGCGACGAGGTCCGTGACGCCGAGCCAGGGGAAGCCGCGCTTCCGGGCGAACAGATAGACGGCGGCGACGACGCCGATCAGGCCGCCGTGAAAGGACATGCCGCCCTGCCACACGGCCAGCGCCGCCATCGGATTTTCGAGATAGAAGCCGGGCTTGTAGAACAGTACGTACCCGATGCGCCCGCCGAGAACGACGCCGAGCGTCGCCCAGACGACGAAGTCGTCCACATCGGCCTTCGCAATCCCGATCGGGCTCTTCCCGGTCAGCCAGATCATGTAGCGCCACGCCAGGACGATGCCCACGATATAGGACAGCGCGTACCAGCGGACGGCGAACGGTCCGATCTCGATCAGGACCGGGTCGATGGCGGGGAAGGTGAGTGTCAGCATCCGGCGCGATTCCGGCGGTTACGCGTAGGCGTCGCCGGTCGCGAGAAAGTCGCCCACATAGGCGGCGACTCCGTCCTCGAGGGAGGTGAAGGGGCGGTCGTATCCGGCGGCGCGAAGGCGCGCCGTGTCGGCCTGCGTGAAATACTGGTAGCGGTCCCGGATCGCTTCGGGCGTGTCGACGAAGTCGATCCGCTCCGGCACGTCCATCGCCGCAAACACGGCGCGGGCCAGATCGGAGAACGCGCGCGCCTCGCCCGTGCCGACGTTGAAGATGCCTTCAGCGCCGGGCGTGTCGGCGAGCCACAGCGCAACGTCGACGCAATCGCCGACCCAGATGAAGTCGCGGCTCTGTCCGCCGTCCGCGTAGTCGGGGTTGTGCGAGCGGAACAGGACCGCCCGGCCGGTGTCGGTGATCTCGCGGAAATTCTTGAGCGCGACGCTGATCTGGCCGCCCTTGTGATACTCGTTCGGCCCGTAGACGTTGAAGAACTTCAGCCCGGCCCAGTGCGGCGGGCGCGGGCCGTTCTCGGAGACGATGCGCGCGACGCGGCGGTCGAAGGCGTGCTTCGACCAGCCGTAGGCGTTCATCGGGCGGAGGCGGGCGAGCCCGTCGATGCTGTCGTCGTCGGAGAAGCCCTGGTCGCCGTCGCCGTAGGTCGCGGCCGACGACGCGTAGATCAGCGTCGTTTCGTTGGCCGCGCACCAGTTCCAGAGATTGAGCGACAGGCGGAAATTGTTGGCGACGATCATATCCGCGTTGCGTTCCGTCGTCGCCGAGATCGCGCCCATATGGAAGATCGTCTCGATGTCCGCGGCGTTGTCGCCGAGGAACTTGCGGAGATCTTCCGGCGCGATGATGTCGGCCAGTTCGCGTTTGGCGATGTTCTTCCACTTGTCGTCGTCGCCGAGCCGGTCGCAGACGACGATGTCGCGCCGGCCGCCCGCTTCGAGCGCGCGCACGATGTTGGAGCCGATAAAGCCGGCGCCGCCGGTGACAACGATCATGTAATGCCGTTTCCCATCAGACGTGGGTGGTTATATGTATCGCAGGTTGCCGCGGCAAGCACGGCCGCCTTGCGCAAACGGATCGATACCGTATTGTGGCGGCGCTGAGGAGAATCGACCATGGATAGCCGGAACCGCGTATTCGACGATGCCGCCCGGGTCGCGGGCGGGGCGATGGGGGCGCTCGCGGGCGTCCGCCGCGAGGTGGAAACCCTGGTCCGGCATCAGATCGACCGGATTCTGTCCAACATGGACGTCGTCAGCCGCGACGAGTTCGAGGCCGTCCGCGAAATGGCCGCGACCGCCCGCCGCGAACAGGAACGTCTCGAAGAGCGCGTCGCCGCCCTCGAAGCGGCACTCGCCGGGAACAAGGAAAAGCCTGCGAAGGCAAAGACCGCATCCCGCGCCAAGGCAACGAAGCCCGCTCCGAAGGAAGGCTGACGCCGGGACGCCAGCGCGTCCCTCCCGACTTATCCACTACATTTTGTGGTTCGCCCCCGCCGGACCCCCAATTTGCCTTGCGCCCCGAATCCGCTTCTGGCACGCTAAATATTGTAGCGATGTGCAGCAAAAACCCCCCATATAGCGTTTTTTGCCGATATTTCGGCTGTATCGGCGGGGCAAGGCTGCCTTGGAACGATTAGGGGGACAGGCGTGACCGCGCTCAGCAAGGAATTCTCGAAATCCTTTCCGAATCCGCTGGATCAGGTGGAACAGATCGCCAGCCGGCATGACTGGCTCTTCGAGCGGTCGGGCGAAAGCGATATCGCCATCGAAATAAGCGGTCACTGGTGCGACTACCGGATGTTCGTCTCGTGGCACGCCGAGGTGCAAGCATTGCTGTTCGCCTGCGCGTTCGACATGCGGGTGCCGGAGAAGAAGTCGGATTCGATCCACCCGCTGCTCGCCATCATCAACGAGCGCTTGCTGGTCGGGCATTTCGATCTCTGGTCGGACGACGGCCTGCCGGTCTTCCGCCACGCGCTGCTGCTGCGCGGCGCGCAGGGCGCGAGCGTCGAGCAGCTCGAGGATATCGTCGAGATCGCGTTCACCGAATGCGAGCGCTACTACCCGGCCTTCCAGTTCGTCATCTGGGGCGGCAAGGACCCGGAAGAGGCGATGGCCGCGGCGATCCTGGAAACCGCGGGCGAAGCCTGACGGGGCGCGACCGGTGAGCGGCAGCCCGAAAATCCTTCTCGTCGGCGGCGGCAAAATGGGCGGCGCGATGCTCCGCGGCTGGCTCGCGCGCGGAACCGCGGCGTCGGACGTCGCCGTCGTGGAGCCGTTCGAGGATGCCGCGCGGGTGCTGGCGGACGAAACCGGCGTCACCGTCGTCGCCGGCTATGACGAGCTCCCCGACGCCTTCGCTGCCGACGTCGTCGTCTTCGCGGTCAAGCCTCAGGGGATGGACGACATCGTTCCGGCCTACCGGCCCGTCGCGGAGACGGGCGCGGCCATGCTGTCGATCGCGGCCGGGCGGACCATCGGATATTTCTCGGGCCATCTCGGCGCGGGGGCGGCCATCGTCCGCACGATGCCGAACACGCCCGCGGCGGTCGGGCGCGGCATCACCGCCGCCTACGCGAACGCCAACGTCAGCGACGCGCAGCGGGCGGTCTGTCAGAACCTCCTGGAGGCCGTGGGCGAAGCTGTCTGGGTCGAGGACGAGGGGCTTATCGACGCGGTGACGGCGGTCTCCGGCAGCGGGCCCGCCTACGTGTTCCATCTCATCGAATGCATGGCGAAGGCGGGCGAGGAGCAGGGACTGCCGGCCGACATCGCGGAACGGCTTGCGCGCGCAACGGTAAGCGGGTCGGGAGAACTGGCGCGCCTGTCGGAGGAACCGGCCGCCGTGCTGCGCCAGAACGTCACCAGCCCCGGCGGGACGACCGCGGCCGCGCTGGAGGTGCTGATGGCCGACGACGGTCTTCCTGCCCTGATGTCGCGCGCCATCGCGGCCGCGACGCGGCGGTCGCGCGAACTCGCCGGCTGACCCCGCGCGGTCCCGCGCACCTTTTTTCCCGTTTCTAGAGCGTCGGCACCGGATCCGGCACGGTTCGCAGCTTCTCGATCGCGCGCGCCTCGAGCTGGCGCACCCGTTCCTTCGACAGGCCGAGGTCTCGGCCGATCTTGGTGAGGCTATCCCTTTTTTCCGACAGGAACCGGCGCCGCAGTATCTGGCGTTCCCTCCGGGTGAGTGCCGGGACGGCGGCGCGCAGGCGCCGGACGAGCTCCAGCCGGTTCCGTTTTCGCTCCAGCGCGTTCTCCGGATTTTCCAGGTCGGTCTCGAGCGTCTCGACGAACCGCCGGCCGGCGGGCGACGTATCGTCCAGCGACTGGTCCGACTGGCGGAGGCGCTGGGCGAAGCTCCTGACGTCGTCCACGGTGGTATTGAAGCGCCCGGCGATACGCTGCGCTATTTCGGTTCGCGCCGCGTCCGCTTCCGCAAAGGCCCTGCTGAACAGCATCGAGCGGTGGCGCGGGGTCGTCGCGATCCGGACCGCCGCGCCCGACCGGACGACGTAATCCTGAATCGCGGCGCGAATCCACCAGACCGCATAGGTCGACAGCCGGACGCCGCGCTCCGGGTTGAAGCGCCGGATCGCTTCCATCAGCCCGACCGTTCCCTCCTGGACCAGGTCCTGCAGCGTGCAGCCGTGATGGCGCCGGTAGCGTCCGGCGATGCGGATGACGAAACGGAGCTGGCTGAGCACGAGCCGTTCGCGGGCGCGCCGGTCGCCGCGGCGGACCATGTCCAGCAGATCGCGCTCTTCCGCCTGGGTGAGGCGGGGCGTGCGTTTGAGCGCTTTCGCGATGTTGACCGGCACGGATCCGTGCATATGTCAGTACCAGGTGGCCGCGTTGATTTCGGCCGAAATTACGGCCGTCGGCGGATAGCTTAGCACGGTTGCATAAAACTGTTATACTCCAAAGCGTTAGGAGTCACCGTTATGGCGAAGCAGGCGAGAAAGCGCGAACCCGGCCCGGATCGGATTCTGGATGCGGCGCTCGCCCTCGCCGGGGAGATGCCCTGGCGTCGGGTGACGATGGAAGCGATCGCCCGCGCGTCCGGCGCCAGCCTCGCACGGGTGCGCGAGCAGTTCCCCGACAAGGCCGCTTTCCTGCGGGCATTCATGGCGAGGACCGACGCCGCCGTGATGGCCGACCACGATTTCGCCGACGCCTCCGAACCCACGCGCGAACGGCTCCTGGACGTGATCTTGCGCAGGCTGGACGTTCTTTCCGCCCACAAGGCAGCCGTCCGGTCGATCGTTCGGGATATCGGCTGCGATCCGGCGTCGATCCTGTGCAGCGCGCCCGCCTTTGCGCGCTCGATGGCGTGGTCGCTCGAGGCGGCCGGTGTAAGCGCCTCCGGCCCGCTCGGGCTCCTGCGCGTGAAGGGGCTCGCCGCGATCTACCTGTCCGCCCTGCGGATCTGGCTTCGCGACGCGTCCGAAGACCTGTCGCCCACGACCGCCCATCTCGACCGCAGCCTGCGCCGCGCAGAGCGCCTGATCGCTTTCGTGGACCGTGGAAATCGGCGGCCCGATCCCGCGGAATAGGCCGGTTTTCGCATTTCTGCCGCTTTAATCGGCAGTTTCCCCGCGGTTGTGAGCGGCTGCAATACGGCCCGGCTCCGGTAGTCTTTCATATTGTTTCGGATTTCCGCCATTTGGTGCCGAAAATAAATTTTTGTGCACTGCAAAAAAATTCATTGACATGCTGCACTGCACACATTAACTAATGCCCATCGAACAGGCACTAGTAACACCGCGTAATCAACCGAAACCCCACTCTCAGGAGCTGATAATGGCTGGTAAGACGAATGGAGCGATGTTCCCGGAATGGGACTTCACCAAGATCTGGGCTGACATGAAGATGCCCGAAATGAATGTCGATGCGCTTGTTGCGCTTCAGCAGAAGAATATCGAGGCGATGAACCTCGCCAACAAGACTGCGGTCGAAGGTTGGCAGGCGTTCGCCAAGAAGCAGGCCGAACTGTGGCAGGCCGCTGTCGAGGACGCCGGCGTTTTCGCCCAGGACGTCGCGGCGGCTCCGGAGCCGACCGACAAGTTCGCCAAGCAGGCCGAATTCGCCAAGACCGCATTCGAAGCCGGTCTCTCGAACGTCCGCGAAAGCCAGGAAATGGCTTCGAAGACGGCCAACAAGACGGTCGACATCATGTCGAAGCGTTTCGTGGAAAATCTCGACGCGATGATGAAGTACGTCGAGAAGACCACGCCGAAGGCGACCGTCGTCGCGAAGTAACGACCGACGACCTGCGCCGATCGGCAGCGGCGCGCCCTTTCAACCGCCGCCCTGGGAAACCCGGGCGGCGGTTTCGTTTTGTGCCGGGCGCTTCTAAACTTTCCGCCGGGCATAACGGGCCAGTTTGACGGGCCAGATTGACGGGAACGGCGCGATGACGATCGAATTCGACGACTTCCTGCGGGTCGATATCCGCGCCGGAACGATCTTGCGGGCCGAGGCGTTCCCCGAGGCGCGCAGGCCGGCGATCAAACTGTGGATCGATTTCGGCGACGAGATCGGCGAAAAGAAGACGTCCGCCCAGATCACCCGATATTACGAGCCCGAGACGCTTCTGGGCCGCCAGGTCGCCGCGGTGGTGAACTTTCCG
>JAYPTI010000118.1:0-10599 GCA_038133505.1 Alphaproteobacteria bacterium | reverse complement strand
GCTGCGGGCTCCGCCTTTTCGGCTGTCGGGGCCGGGACGGCGTCTTCGGCCTTTTCTGCCGGTTCCGGCGTGCGGATCAGCTTCTGCGGCGGCGAATAGACCTTCAGGACCGGACGCGGCTGGGCGTCGGCCTGAACGTCGATGCCGGTCGCGACGACCGAGACCCGCATGCGGCCCTCGAGCGACGAGTCCATGGTCGAGCCGAAGATGATGTTGGCGTCCGGATCGACTTCCTCGCCGATGCGGTTGGCGGCTTCGTCGACCTCGAACAGGGTCATGTCGGGACCGCCCGTGATGTTGATGAGCACGCCGCGCGCGCCCTTCATCGACACGTCGTCGAGCAGCGGATTGGAGATCGCCGCTTCCGCCGCGAGACGGGCGCGGTCGTCGCCTTCGCCCTCGCCGGTGCCCATCATCGCCTTGCCCATCTCGCTCATCACCGCGCGAATGTCGGCGAAGTCGAGATTGATCAGGCCGGGAACGACCATCAGGTCGGTCACGCCGCGGACGCCGGAGTGAAGGACCTCGTCGGCCATCGTGAAGGCGTCGGCGAAGGTCGTTTTCTCGTTGGCGATCCGGAACAGGTTCTGGTTCGGGATGACGATCAGCGTATCGACGTACTGCTGCATCTCCTCGATGCCGGCCTCGGCGATGCGCATCCGGTTGATGCCCTCGAACTGGAAGGGCTTGGTAACGACGCCGACGGTCAGGATGCCGTGCTCGCGGGCGAGCCGCGCGATTACGGGCGCCGCGCCGGTGCCGGTGCCGCCGCCCATGCCGGCGGTGATGAACACCATGTGCGCCTGGCCGATGGCCTCCATGAGGTCTTCCATAGCTTCCTCGGCGGCAGCCCGGCCGATATCGGGCCGGGAGCCGGCGCCGAGGCCGTGCGTGATGCCTGGGCCGAGCTGGATCGTGCGCTCAGACTGCGACTGCGCCAGCGCCTGGGAATCCGTGTTTGCGACGACGAATTCGACGCCGCCGAGCTGCGACACGATCATGTTATTGACCGCGTTGCCGCCGGCGCCGCCGACGCCGATCACGGTGATCCTCGGCTTGAGGTGGTTCTGCTGTTCTGGAACGGTGATGTTTATGGTCATGAAGGCCTCCTAGCCAGCGAAGAGACAGGGGATGGACGGGGCCGAACCGTCCACCGTATCGGGGTTGCGGGAGCCGCGGCGGTCCGCGGTCGGGGTGAATGGGGTCTTGAGCGGGGTCATGGGTCAGAAACTCTCCTTGATCCATTGGCCGAGGCGCGCGATCCGCCCGACGGGCGCGTTCTCGGCGGTCTGGGTGTCTTCGAGCGCGCCGGAATATTTCTCGACGGCGTAGCGGAGTAGGCCGGAGCAGGCCGAGAAGGCCGGGCCGCTGGTCGCTTCCGCGAGGCCGCTGATCCGGAGCGGCCGGCCGATACGGACCTGCTTTTCGAGGACGAGGCCGGCGAGTTCCGGAATGCCGTGGAGCTGGCAGGCGCCGCCGGTCAGCACCAGGCGGCGGCCCGACAGCCGGTCAGCGCCGCTGGTTTCCAGCCGCTCGCGCACGAGTTCGAAAATCTCTTCCATGCGCGGCCGGATGATCCCGGTCAGGATCGAGCGCGGCACGTGATTGGGGTGGTTGTGGTCGTCCTCGCCGACGAGCGGGACGTCGATCATCTCGTTCTCGTCCGACTGCTGCGTGATCGCGCTGCCGTAGAGGATCTTCATGCGCTCGGCGTGGACGACCGGCGTCGACAGGCCGCGCGCGATGTCGTTGGTCACGTGGCCGCCGCCGGCGGGAATCGAGTCCGCGAACACGACCTGGCCGTCGTAGAAGACGGCGATCGTCGTCGTGCCGGCGCCCATGTCGACGAGCGTGACGCCGAGGTCCTTCTCGTCCTCGACAAGGCACGACAGGCCCGAGGCGTAGGGCGACATCACGACTTCCTCGATCTCGAGGTGGCAGCGCGCGACGCAGGTCTTGAGGTTGCGCACCGGCCCGACCGCCGCGTTGATGTGATGGAAGCTTACGCCGAGGCGTTCGCCGAACATGCCGCGCGGATCGTGGATGCCGCGGTTGCCGTCGATCGAGTAGCCGACCGGCAGGCAGTGGATCAGTTCGCGGTCCTCGGGCTGCTCGATCTGGAAATTGCGTTCCTTGGCGCGGCGCAGATCGGATGCGGCTATCTCGTGGCCCGCGATCGAGACCTCGATCTCCTGGATCTGCGAATAGACCCGTCCCGCCGACAGGTTGACGAATATGCGGTCGATCCGCTCGCCCGCCATCTCCTCCGCCGCGCTCACGGCGGTCAGGATCGCGGCCTGGGCCGCTTCCATGTCGATGACGGCGCCGTTCCGGATGCCGCTCGCCGCCTGCTGGGCGACGCCGATGACGCGAATGCCGCCGTCGGCGTTCACGTGCGCGATGAAACAGCACACCTTGGCGCTCCCGATGTCGAGCGCGGCGATGATCCCTGTGCGTATCTTGGCCACTTTCAGTGGTACTCCCTGGCCGGTGTGGTCATGTGTCCTTGCCTCTGCGGTCGCGCACCTTCCGTTCGAGCGCCGGACGCTCGACACGGGTGCGGACGATGAGCTGATCGGGAATGCGGAGATCGATCGACAGCAGGTCCTGCTTGAGGAGCCCATGCTCGCGTTCGAGCCGCGCAAAACGGTGCCACGCGCCGTCGGCGTCCTTCTCGGGAAGGCGGACGAACACGCCATTGTCCATGCGCACGTTCCAGCGGCGCTTGCCGACGCGGACGGCGGCGTCGACCCGGTCCATCAGGCCCGGTTCGGCCGACAGCGTCGCGAGGAGTTCCTGCGCATGCGAGGGCGCATCGTCGCCGACGATCACCAGCAAGTTCGCGAACCGGTCGAGCCCGCGGTCGGTGATGATCACGCCCTCGTCGTCGACGAGGGTCAGCTTGGTGCCGCGCTGCCACAGCGCGAGCGGCCGGCGTTCGGAAACGGTGACGCGGATCGCGTTCGGAAATTCGCGCTTGATCCCGGCGACGCGCACCCAGCTCAGCGCCTCGACCCGCGCCCGCGCGCGCTTCAGGTCGACGGAGAGGAGGGGCGTGCCGCGGTCGATGGCGAGCGCGTCGGCGATGCTTTCCGCGGATTCGTTGACGCGGCCGTGCAGGTAGACCTGTTCCACCCGGAGGCCGGCGTCGCCCAGCGACTGCGACACCGACGCGGCGAAGCTGCCCGTCGTCTCGGCGACCCAGCCCGATTTCCACAGCCAGACCGGCCCGCCCACCACGGCGCCCAGAACGACGGCCGCGGCCGCGCCGCGCATGGCGCGCTTCGCCCAGCGCGGCATCGGCCGCTTGCGGGCGGTTGCGGCGCGTTTGGTCTTGCCGGGTTTCGCGGCCTTTTTCTTATCGCGAGTCAGCCATCGCATGCTGCGTTCTCCACCATCCAGCTGACGAGTTCGCCGAAGCTGATGCCGACATGGGTTGCCTGTTCGGGCACCAGCGACAGCGGCGTCATGCCGGGCTGTGTGTTGAGTTCGAGGATGAAGAGCTGTCCCGGCTCTCCGTCCCGGTCGTCGTAAATGAAGTCCGAGCGCGAGACGCCCCGGCATCCCAGCGCCTTGTGGGCGCGCACGGCGTAGTCCATCGCTTTCGCGTAGATTTCCGGATGGACGGGCGCGGGCACCAGGTGTTCGGTCTTGCCGTCGGTGTATTTCGCCTCGTAGTCGTAAAACCCTTCGTAGGGCCGGAGCTCGGTCACGCCGAGCGCGCGGTCGCCCATGACGGAGACTGTCAGTTCGCGGCCCGCGATATAGCGTTCGATCATCAGCCGCGAGCCGTGCGACCAGATTTCGTGGTCCGGGCCGGGCTTGTCGGCGTCCCCGCGCACGATGATCACGCCGACGCTGGAGCCCTCGTTGAGAGGCTTCAGTACGTATGGAAGCTCGAAGACCTCGCTGCCGAGATATTCGTCGCGCGTGACGATCAAGTGCGGCGCGCAAGGGATGCCCGCCTTTTCGAACAGCACCTTCGCCATCGGCTTGTCCATGGCTATTGCGGAGGCCATGACGCCGGAATGCGAATAGGGGATGCCGAGGCATTCGAGGACACCCTGCAGACAGCCGTCCTCGCCGTAGGGGCCGTGAAGCGCGTTGTAGACGACGTCCGGCGCGGGCGTCAGATCGTCGATGAGCTGGCGGAGGTCGCGGCGCACGTCGATGCGGCGCACGTCGTAGCCCGCATCCGTCAGCGCGGCGGCGATCTGGCCGCTGCCCATCAGGGAGACCTCGCGTTCGCTCGACCAGCCGCCCTCGAGGACGGCGACGCTCTTTTTCCGGTCGGCGTTCATGCGGCGCCTCCCGTGTCGGCTGAGGGCCGGCCGATGCGGTGGATTTCCCATTCGAGCCGGATGCCCGACCCGGCTTCGACGCGGTCGCGGATTTCCTCGCCCAGCGTCTCGATGTCGGCGGCGGTCGCGGCGCCGCAATTGATCAGGAAGTTGCAGTGCTGCTCGGAGACCATCGCGTCGCCGATGCGGAACCCCCGGAGACCGGCCGCGTCGATAAGCTCCCACGCCTTCGCGCCGTCGGGGTTCTTGAAGGTCGAGCCGCCGGTGCGGGCCTGGATCGGCTGACTGTCGCGCCGTGCGTCCGAAATCTCGGCCATTCGCGCCGCGATCGCGTCGCGGTCGCCGGGCGCGCCCTGCAGCCGGCACGACAGGAAGATCCAGTCCTCGTCGATGTCGCAGTGCCGGTAGGTGAAACGGAAGTCGGCGTTGGAAATCCTATGAACCTCGCCGTCGGGGTCGACGGCGGTCGCCTCGACCAGCACTTCGGAGATTTCGCGGCCGTAGGCGCCCGCGTTCATGCGCAGCGCGCCGCCGATGGTGCCCGGGATGCCGCTGAGGAATTCGAGGCCTTGGAGGCTTGCGTCGCGCGCGGCCCGCGAGACCGCGACGTCGAGCGCGCCCGCGCCGGCCGAAACGACGTCCCCGTCGATGGAGATGTCCGACAGCGACTTGGCGAACACCACGACGACGCCCTCGATACCGCCGTCGCGCACCAGCACGTTGGATCCGAGGCCGAGCACCGTCACGGGAACGTCCGACGGCAGGCCGCGGCGGAAGGCGATCAGGTCGTCGGCGTCGGCCGGGTTGAACAGCACTTCGGCCGGCCCGCCGGTCCGGAACCACGTCACGCCGGCAAGCGAGGCGTTCTCGCTCAGCCTGCCGCGCACGTCGGGCAGCCGGTCGATCAGGCGGGGGCGGGGGGAAAGCTGTGCCAGCATCCGCTCAGCCCTCTGTTCCCGTGCCGGCCGGCACGTTCCAGATTTTCGCGAGCTGCTCGGGCATCGCATTCGCCCAGGCGGTTATGTTGCCGGCGCCGAGGCAGATGACGAAGTCGTCCGGCTCGGCGAGATCGGCGATCATCTGCGGCAGCGCGTCTTCGGACTCGAGCGCGAGGACGTGCCGGTGGCCGCGCTCGCGCATGCCGGAGACGAGCGCATCGCGGTCGATGCCGGGGATCGGGTCTTCGCCCGCCCGGTAGATGTCGGCGACGATCACGGTGTCGGCGTTGTTGAAGCAGGTGCAGAACTCGTCGAACAGGTCGCGCACGCGGGTGAACCGGTGAGGCTGTACGACGGCGACCACATTGCGCCGGGCGCTCGCCCGGGCCGCGGCCAGCACGGCGGCGATCTCGACCGGGTGATGGCCGTAATCGTCGATGATCGTGACGCCGTTGACGACGCCGGTGCGCGTGAAGCGCCGCTTCACGCCGCTGAAGGCGGCGAGCGCACCGCGCACCGTGTCGGGATCGATCTCCATCTCCATGGAAATCGCGATCGCGGCGAGTGCGTTGCGGACGTTGTGATGGCCGACCATAGGCATGGTGAAGCGGCCGAGATCGCTGGTCCGGCCCGACAGCCGGTCGGTCGCGATGACGGTGAAGTGCGAGCCCAGCGGATCGGTCTCGACGTCGACGGCGCGCACGTCGGCCTGCCGGCTCATGCCGTAGGTGACGATGCGGCGGTCGAGAACCTTGGGGATCAGCGCCTGGACGTTGGAATCGTCGATGCAGAGCGTCGCGAAGCCGTAGAACGGGATGTTCTGCACGAAGGTCGCGAATGCGGCGCGCAGCGTGTCGAAATCGCCGTAATGATCGAGATGTTCGGGATCGATGTTCGTGATCACGGCGATGGTCGCCGGCAGCTTCATGAAGGTGCCGTCGGATTCGTCGGCCTCGACCACGATCCAGTCGCCGTCGCCGAGCCGCGCGTTGGTGCCGTATGCGTTGATGATGCCGCCGTTGATGACGGTCGGGTCGACGCCGCCGGCATCGAGCACCGACGCGACGATGGACGTTGTAGTCGTCTTGCCGTGGGTGCCGGCGACCGCGATGCCCCATTTGAGGCGCATGATCTCGGCAAGCATTTCGGCGCGCGGGACGACGGGCACGAACCGCGCCCGCGCCTCGACGACTTCCGGATTGCTCTGCTTCACGGCCGACGAGATAACGACGACGGTGGCGTCGCCGAGGTTTTCCGCCTTGTGGCCGACCTCGATGCGGATACCGAGATTGCGCAGGCGGACGACGTTTGCGCTTTCCGCGAGGTCGCTACCCTGTACCGAATAGCCGAGGCTGTGCAGGATTTCCGCGATCCCGCTGATGCCGATGCCGCCGATTCCGACGAGATGGATGGTGCCGATGTTGAGGGGGAGCGCCTTCATGCGGCCATCTCCCGGGCGACGCCGTCGGGCGAAACGGGTGCGCCCGCGCCGGAGGCCGTGCCGGCGAGCTGGGCGATCCGGTCGGCCAGCGCCGCGGCGGCGTTGAGACCGCCCGCGCGTTTCATCGCCTCGGCAGCGTCGATCAGCTTCTGCGGGAAGTTGACGAAATTCTCGAGCTTGATCGTCAGCGACTCCGCCGTGAACCCGCTTTCCGGGATCGGCCACGCGCCGCCGAGCGTTTCCATCGCGCGCGCGTTCGCCGTCTGATGGTCGTCGGTGGCGTGCGGGTAGGGGACCAGGATCGCGGGACGGCCCGTCTCGGCGAGCTCCGCGACCGTCGATGCGCCGGAGCGGGCAACCACGATATGGGCGGCGGCGAGCCGGTCCGGCACGTCGTCGAAGAAATCCGAGAGCGCCGCGTTGATGCCGACGCCCTCGTAAACGGCGCGCACGCGGTCGAGATCCTCGGGCCGGCACTGCTGGGTGATCGAGAAGCGGCTGCGGAGCGCGGGCGGCATGCCCGCGATTGCGGCGGGGACCACGTCGCTCAGGACGCGCGCGCCCTGGCTGCCGCCGAGGACCAGAAGCTTGACGCCCTCGCCGTTCGGCCCGATCGGCGGGTAGGCGTGTTCGCGCACCTCGCCGAACGATCCGCGGACCGGATTGCCGGTCAGGACCGCCTTGCCGGCATCGCGCTCGGCAATGCCGGCCGTCTCCGGGAAGGACGTGGCGATGACGTCCACCTTCGGCGCGACGAGCCGGTTGGCGCGCCCGAGAATGGCGTTCTGCTCGTGGATGACCGTCGGCAGCCCGCGCGAGGTCGCCGCGACCATGGTGGGGACCGACGGATAGCCGCCGAAGCCCACGACGCAGGCAGGCTTGAGGCGCGCGAACAGACGCCGCGCCTGCAGGATGCCGATGCCGATGGAAGCCGCGCCGCGAAGCTTGGCGGCGATCCCGCCGCCGACGCCAGACGCGCTGATCCGGTATAGCGCGACGTCCTCGAGGCGGTCGCCGAAGCCCTTGCCGCGCTTGTCGGTGACCAGCGAGACGCGATAGCCGCGCGCGAGCAGTTCCTCGGCGACGGCGATTGCCGGGAAGATGTGTCCGCCCGTGCCGCCGGCGGCGAGGACGATATGCTTTGCGTCCGCGCGGGCGCTCATCGCAGCACCTCCGGGCCGACGCGTTTTCGCGTTAGCGCGAGCAGGAAGCCCATACAGAGCCCCATCGCGATCAGCGACGAGCCGCCGTAGCTGACGAACGGCAGCGTCATGCCCTTGGTCGGCATCAGCCTCAGGGTCGACCCCATGTTGATCACCGCCTGCAGCCCGAACTGCACCAGCAGCCCGGTCGAGGCGATCAGGATGAACAGGTCGGTTTCCTGGAGCGCGCGGGCGAAGCCGCGCAGCACGACGAAGGTGAACAGGAAGACGATGATCAGGCAGACGAGAACGCCGAACTCCTCGCCGGCGACGGCGAAGACGAAATCGGAATGGGCGTCGGGGAGGACTTCCTTGACGGTGCCTTCGCCGGGGCCGCGGCCCAGGAGCCCGCCGTTGACGAAAGCCTCCAGCGAGCGGTCGACCTGGTAGCTGTCGCCCGAGGACGGGTCGAGGAAGCGGTCGATGCGGCTCGCGACATGGTGCAGCGTGAAGTAGGCGGTGACCATCGCGCCCGCGCCGAGAAGAACGAGCCCGACCGCGAGGAAGAGCGGAAGGCCGGCAAGGAAGAACTGGGCCGACCAGACGGCCGAAATGACCACGGCCATGCCGACGTCCGGCTGCAGCAGCAGCAGGCCGACGATGAGCCCGAAGAGTCCGATGCAATAGTGGTTCGCGCGCGGAATGTCGCCGGAGCGCGCTGCGGCGAACAGCCATGCGGCGACGACGGCAAAGGTGGGCTTGAGGAACTCCGATGGCTGCAGCGACAGGACGCCGAGATTGATCCAGCGCCGTGCGCCCTTGATGTCGATGCCGACGACGAACGTCGCCATGACGAGGATCGTAAAGAGGGCGAGCGTGATCGCGGCGACCCGGAAGACGCCGACAGGCGACAGCAGCGACGCGCCGAACATCAGCGCCAGCGCGACCGGCAGGTAGATCATCTGGCGGCGCGCGAAATAGAAGTAGTCGAGGCCGATGCGCTCGGCGACGGCGGGACTGGCGGCGAGCGCCATGATCACGCCGAACGCGATCAGCGCGCCGATGGCGGCGAGCGTCCAGCGGTCGACCGTCCACCACCAGCGGCCGAGAACCGACGTGTCGGAGCGCGCGAAGACCGTCATGCGGCGCCTCCTGCGAGCAGGGCTGACACGAGATCGCGGAACGCGTCGCCGCGCGCGCCGAAATTCGCGAACTGGTCGAACGAGGCGCAGGCCGGCGACAGGAGAACGACCGAGCCGGGCGTCGCATTGCGGCGGGCGTCCGCCAGTGCCGTTGCGAGGTCGCCCGACCGCGTCACCGGCACGCGGCCGGCGATTTCCGCGTCGAACGCGTCGGCGGCCGCGCCGATCAGATAGGCATGGGCGACGTTCCCGAAGAACGGCGCGCAGGGCGCGAGACCGTCTTCCTTGGCGATGCCGCCGGCGATCCAGTGAATGTCCGTGAAGCTCGACAGGGCCCGCGCGGCGGCTTCGCCGTTGGTCGCCTTGGAATCGTTGACGTAGCGCACGCCCGCGATCTCGCCGAGCGGCTCCATCCGGTGCGGGAGGCCGGGGAAGGTCCGGAGTGCCGCGGCGATGTCGATTGCGGCCAGCCCCTGCGCGCGCGCCACCGCCCAGGCGATGGCTGCGTTCTGCCAGTTGTGCGGCCCGCGCAGCGTGTCGATGCCGGAAATATCGTGCCCGCCGTCCGCGGCGCCGTCGAGCGCGTCGAACAGCGTGCCGTCGATCGCGTAGACGCCGCCGTCGAGGATGCGGCCGACCGAGACCGGGATCGTCCGCCAGCCGTCGCGGGCGGCGATCTCGTCGCGGACCGCGCGGCAATGGGTGTCGTCGACGCCGACGATGGCGAGCTGCCCGGCCGTCGCGGCGGTCCTGGTCCGGAAGATGCGTTTCTTGGCGGCGAGATAGCCCGCCATGTCGCCGTGCCGGTCGAGATGATCCGGGCTGACGTTGATCAGAACGGCGATCTCGAACGTGGCGGCGTGGGTGAGGTCGAGCTGATAGGACGACAGCTCCAGCACGAGCGCCTCTCCCGGCGCGGGCGGCTCCATCCCCAGCACGGGCGGGCCGAAATTGCCGCCGATCTGAACGGGGCGCCCGCAGGCCTTGAGGATGTGATGGATCAGCGCGGTCGTCGTCGATTTACCGTTGGTGCCGGTGACGCCGATCATCAGCGCGTCCGGGCACGCCTCGCGCAGAAGCTCTATGTCGCCGAGCACCGGCTTGCCCGCATCGTTGGCGCGCACCACGACCGGGTGCGGCGCCGGATGCGTCAGCGGGACGCCGGGGCTGAGAACGAGGGCGGCGAAATCCGTCCAGTCCGCCGCGGCGAGATCCGCGAGCGGCAGATGTTCCGCAGCCGCCGCATCGCGCGAAGCGGCGTTGTCGTCCCACGCGCTCACCCGCGCGCCGCCCGCGGCGAGCGCGTGCGCGGTCGCACGGCCCGACGCGCCGAGGCCGAACACGGCGAGCTGCTGGTCTTTGCGGGTGGTGACGGGGATCATCTTTGCGTCGCCTACCTCAGCTTCAGGGTGGCGAGGCCGGCGAGCGCCAGGATCGAAGCGATGATCCAGAAGCGGACGACGATGGTCGATTCCGCCCAGCCTTTTTGTTCGAAATGATGGTGCAGCGGCGCCATGCGGAAGACGCGCTTGCCGGTGAGTTTGAACGAGGCGACCTGGACGATCACCGAAACGGTCTCGAGGACGAACAGCCCGCCGATGATGGCGAGGACGATCTCGTGCTTGATCACGACGC
>JAYPTI010000117.1:0-10743 GCA_038133505.1 Alphaproteobacteria bacterium | reverse complement strand
CGTCGTTTCGTCCGCGCTATGCGCGCCCGTCTCGTCATTTCGTCCGCGCTATGCGCGCCCGTCTCGTCATTTCGTCCGCGCTATGCGCGGACGAGCGGCTTGTACTTGAGGCGCCGCGGATTGTCGGCCTCGTCGCCGAGGCGGCGGCGGCGGTCTTCCTCGAAATCGGCGTAGTTGCCCTCGAACCACGTGACCTGGCTGTCGCCCTCGAAGGCGAGGATGTGGGTCGAAATGCGGTCGAGGAACCATCGGTCATGGCTGATGACCAGCACGCAGCCGGCGAATTCGAGCAGCGCGTCTTCCAGCGCGCGCAGCGTATCGACGTCGAGATCGTTGGTCGGCTCGTCGAGCAGCAGCACGTTGGCCTTCGATTTCAGCATCTTGGCGAGGTGCACGCGGTTGCGCTCGCCGCCCGAAAGCTGGCCGACCTTTTTCTGCTGGTCGGGACCCTTGAAGTTGAACGCGCCGACATAGGCGCGGCTTTGCGTCGTGCCCTTGCCGAGCTGGATCACGTCGGCGCCCTCGGAGATTTCCTCCCAGACGGTCTTGCCGGCGTCCAGCGAGTCGCGGCTCTGGTCGACATAGCCGAGCGCGACCGTATCGCCGACGCGGAGCGTGCCCGAATCCGGTGTTTCCTGGCCGGTGATCATGCGGAACAGCGTCGTCTTGCCGGCGCCGTTGGCGCCGATGATGCCGACGATCGCGCCGGGCGGGATCTTGAAGTCGAGATTCTCGATCAACAGCTTGTCGCCGAAGCCCTTGCCGACGCCCTGCGCCTCGATCACCAGATCGCCGAGCCGGGGGCCCGGCGGGATGATGATCTGCGCCGAATCCGGCGAGCGCTCGGATGCCTCCGCCAGCAGGGTCTCGTAGGCGGTGATGCGCGCGCGGTTCTTCGCCTGACGCGCGCGCGGCGAGGCGGCGATCCATTCGCGCTCGCGGCTCAGCGTGCGCTGGCGCGCCTTCTCGCTCCGCTCCTCCTGTTCGAGGCGCTTCTGCTTCTGCTCGAGCCAGGCCGAATAGTTGCCCTCGAACGGAATGCCGCGGCCGCGGTCGAGCTCGAGGATCCAGCCCGCCACGTTGTCGAGGAAGTACCGGTCGTGGGTCACGGCCACGACCGTGCCCGTATAGGTCTCCAGATGGCGCTCCAGCCAGGCGACGGACTCGGCGTCGAGATGGTTGGTCGGCTCGTCGAGCAGCAGCAGGTCGGGCTGGCGCAGCAGCAGGCGGCACAAAGCCACCCGTCGCCGCTCGCCGCCCGACAGCTTGCTCACATCAGCGTCCTTGGGCGGACAGCGCAGCGCGTCCATCGCGATTTCGAGCTTGCGTTCGAGATCCCAGCCGTCGGCGGCGTCGATCTTCTCCTGAAGCTCGCCCTGCTCGGCGATCAGCGCGTTCATCTCGTCGTCGTCCATCGGCTCGGCGAACTTGTTGCTGATTTCCTCGAAGCGCTCCAGCAGCGCATGCGTCTCGGCCATGCCTTCGAGCACGTTGCCGTAGACGTCCTTGGTCTCGTCCAGCGCCGGCTCCTGATGCAGGATGCCGACCTCGGCCTGCTCGGCGGGCCACGCCTCGCCGTTGAATTCCTTGTCTTCGCCCGCCATGATTTTCATCAGCGTCGACTTGCCCGCGCCGTTGACGCCGAGGACGCCGATCTTCGCGCCGGGCAGGAACGCCAGCGTGACGTTCTTCAGGACCTCCCGCCCGCCGGGGAAAGTCTTGGTGAGGTCGCGCATCGTGTAAACGTACTGATAGGACGCCATGTCGTTCGGGTCTCCTGAGGCCATCAGGGGGCTGCGGCCGGGTTTTCGCGGGGCCTGTTCATAGCGCCGCGGGGCGTCGATTTCCAGTGTTCCGTTGCATCCCGCCTGGCTTTCCGCGTCCCCCCCGCGACGCTAGACTGCCTCCATGTCCGAGCCCGTCTCCCCCGTCACCGTCCAGATCGTCCGCAACCGCATCGCCAGCCTGATGGAGGAGATGGACTACCGGTTCTACCGGTCGGGCTATTCGACGATCGTCCGCGAATCCCGCGATTTTTCCTGCGTCGTCACCGACCGCACCGGACGCCTCGCGGTGGCGCCGTTCATGTATTTCCACGCGCCGGTCTATTTCCACCTGATCCAGCGCGTCCTCGAGATCTACGGCGAAGACGGGCTCGACGACGGCGACGTGCTGGTCTGCAACCACCCCTACGAGGGCAGCCTGCCGCACGTGCCCGACATGGCGCTGGTCCGGCCGGTGTTCGCCGACGGCGCTCTGGTGGCCTTCACCGCCTCGATCGCCCACAAGGCGGACGTCGGCGGCGCGGTGGCGGGCAGCACGTGGGGCCAGGCGACGGACCTGTTCCAGGAAGGCATGCTGCTGCCGCCGGTCAAGATCGTGCGCAAGGGGAATCCCAACCTCGACCTCGAGCGGCTGATCGCCGGGAATTCGCGTGCGCCGGAGCTCGTGCTCGGCGACATGCACGCCCAGATCGGCGTCACCGGCATCGGCCGCGACCGGCTGGTCGCGCTGTGCACCGACATCGGCCGCGAGACGTTCGTGCAAGCGTTCGACGCCATCATCGATGCGTCCGCGCGCAACTTCGCCGCCTCCATGGCGCGCCTGCCCGACGGCGAGAACGTCTCCGAAGGTTTCATGGACGACGACGGCGTCAGCCGGCAGGCGCCGATCAAAATCAGGGTACGCGTCGAGGTGAAGGACGGCCGCGTCCATTTCGACTTCACCGGCTCCGCGCCGCAGACGCGCGGGCCCGCGAACCTCCGGATCGCGATGGTCGAGGCCTGCGCGTTCTATTGCCTGATCGGCTTCCTCGACAAGGACATCCCCTACTCCGACGCGGCGCGCGATTTGGTGCGCTTCACCTTCCCGGAACGCTCGGTCGTGAGCCCCCGGCCGCCGGCGCCGTGCTCGTCCTACATGAAGACCTGCCAGAAAGTCGTCGACGTGATGCTGCAGGCGTTGGATCCGTTCATGCCCGGCCGCGCCATCGCCAATGTCGGCGGCAGCGCCTCGATAATGGTCGCGTGGCAGGACGGGGTGAAGCGCAACAACCAGTACGAAATCTTCGGCTCGGCCTACGGCGCGGGCGCGGGCCACGACGGGACGACGGGCGTGACAGTCCACCTCGCCAACATCTTCGCGACGCCGATCGAGATCGTGGAATCGGAGTTTCCCTGCCGCGTCGCCCGCTACGAGGCGATCCCGGATACGGGCGGGCGCGGCGAGTTCCGCGGCGGCCTCGCGTACCGGCGCGACTACGAGCTACTCGCGCCGGCCGCCATCACCTACCGCGCCGACCGCGCGGAGATGGAGCCGCTGGGCCTCGCCGGCGGCGAAGCGGGCGCGAAGAGCCGGTTCTTGCTGGCGCCGGAAACGCCGGACCAGCGCCAGTTCCCGTCATCCTTCCGGGAGATCTTCGAGGCAGGAACCGTCTTCAGCATCCAGACTGCGGGCGGCGGCGGCTACGGCGATTCGGTGAAGCGTGATGCAGCCGCGGTCGCGCGCGACGAGGCCGAAGGCTACGTCAGCCGAAAATCCTGAACGAAAAAAAGGGCGGTCGCAAGGGACCGCCCGATTTTGGAGGAGAAAAAGCTGTGTCTCAGGCGCGGCGGCGGCGCGCGATGCCGAGGCCGGCGAGGCCGAGACCGAAGATGATAAGCATGCCGGGCTCCGGCACCTGGTCGGTGTCGGTGATCTCGGCGAAAACCTTGGATTCCACGGCCGTCTTGAAGTCTTTGAAGCTGGCCGCGGCGAGCACGAAACCGTCGGTCGTGATGACGTTTTTCATGTAATCAGAACAAGCACAAAAGGGCTATAAGCCGCCTGGGTGGTATTGAGGCGTTTCAGCCTCATGCTTAAACCAAAAAGTAGAGGACGCATAAGAAGCTCAGTCAACGGCAAGGATAGAGAGTTTAATCAGCCCTGCCCTCTGAGATCGGCGTAAAAATCGGCGATCGGTATCGTCATGAAAAATCCAAAAACCGCCCTTATCGATCGTTTCGAAGTTTTTGCAATTTTGATACACGCGATTTTTTTCTTGCGCGAATCGCAATATCGCAAAATATTTTGATGTCGACTAACAGACCTAGGAGGAAACAATGTTCGACAGTGCTAAAAACGCTATAAGATCAATTACCGATTTGGGTATTGCGCTTCTTGCGCTTGCGATCGTCGCAACGTTACTTGTTGGGCAATCAAACATGGCCTTCTTAGGCGATGTGGTCGGTAACATCATTGCCCTAGTTAAGGCTCTTGGCAGTGCTGGCTTGGTCGGCTTGATCGCAGCCGGCATTGTTCTCTGGCTATTCCGTAGATAATAACTCCACCAACTAACCCTCCCCGAGTGGCTATTTGACATGGATAATCTGATCGAAACTCTAATTGTTTTCCGATCGTTGATTTGCCGAGTCGCGGAAATTGGCGTGGGCCTTCTGGCCGTCATCGTCATATTCTATTTGCTACTCGGGGAGAATTCGGGCGAATACGTAACCTCTGTAATCGCTAACCTTTCAACATTCATAGACCTTGTTAAGCCTGAAACCGCTATCGCCGTAGCGATTTTGGCCGCGGCTTACTATATAATTAGGCGCATAAAATAGGCTCAAGGGGCAAGCAAAAACTCCTTCTTGCCGAACAATTATTTTTTCTTGCAGTCATCAAAAAGAAATTAAGACGCAAAAATATATTACGATCTTTTGCGCGCCCGGCAGGGTTCTAACCTGCGACCCCAAGCTTAGAAGGCTCATGCTTTCTTAAAAGAGACCGATTGGACCTCGCAACGCTTTTCCAGCGTTGAGGCAAGAGAGGAACAGCTTTGATGTTTGATGCGGTTGTAGCGTGGCTTAATAGGCACGCTACGCCCGAACACGGACTATGGGACTAAGGGATAGACTATGGCGAGAGCGACGATAACACAGGTTTCCTTTATTTATCGTGCAAGGCGATCCGTCAGGCTTCACAAACCATTGATGGGGACGGATTTTGCCCAAGCCATCTGAAACGAGTAGCGAGCGAACCCTACTTACTGACGACCAGAATTTTTGAGAAAGTTTTAGGTGTAGAAAACGGAGTGGCTGGCCCTCATCCGCTACGTCGCACCGGCGATGATCCTCCTGATCCTGCTGACGCCGTCGGCGCGTTCTAGGCGCGGCAATGCACCTGTCCTATACTCGCCGCCGAATACAAGGAACCCGTGGCCGCAACGCGCCCCCCTGAAGGAGGGATAAGATGAAGATCCAGCTCTATTACGCACCGATCACCTGCGCGATGGCGCCCTATATCTCGCTGACCGAAGCGGGCGCCGAGTTCGAGACCATCGCGCTCAACTTCCGCAAGGCCGAGCACATGTCGCCCGAGTTCATGAAGCTGAACCCGAAGCACAAAGTGCCGCTTCTGATCGTCGACGGCGTCAAGATGACCGAGAACGCGGCGATGCACCTGTGGATCCACAACACGTTCCCCGACGCGAAGCTGATGCCGACCGACGCGTGGGGCCTGTCGGAGGCGATCTCGCTGCATTCGTGGTGCTCGGGCGGCATCCACCCCTATCTCAGCCGCATCAACAACCCAGCAAAGGTCTGCGACGTCGACGGCACCGCCGACAGCGTCGTCGCCCATGCCGAGGAAGCGCTACACGAGAACTTCGCCATCGCCGACGACCTGCTCTCGGGCAAGGACTGGCTCATGGGCGACTTCCGCTCGCCGGACGCGCACTTCTTCTGGTGCACGCGCCGCGCAACGCAGTTCAAGCTCGACATGTCGGCCTATCCGAACGTGATGGCGCATTTCGAGCGTATGCAGCAGCGCGAAAGCGTCCAGAAGCTGATCGCCTTCGAGAAGGAGACAATCGAGGGCTTCAACGCGGCCAGCTGAGCCGAAGCATATTTGAGACCGAAAGGGCGGGCGCCGGAAAAGCTGCTGCGGGGGCTGACCAACAACCACAAGTGGGGTCACGTCGAGATCGACCTCGTCGAGTTCTCCGGCCCGGCGCGCGGCCGCCTCGACAACCGGCTGATGGCGCTCGAGCTCATCAAGGCGAGCCTCGCGCGCGCCGTGCTGTTCGACGACGCGGGCCGCGTGCAGATTCCGGCGGACGCAATCTACAAACGCAGCGTGGTGGTCCTGCGCGGCAATTTCCGCCCGGTGACCAACGCGCAGGTCGACATGTGCGCGAACGCGCGCGAACGCTTCGCCGCCCGGGACGACGTCGATGCCGGGAGCATCGTCGGCATCGCCGAGATGACCATGGCAGAGCCCGTCACGCTGGAGACCGCGGCCGCGCTCACCCGCAAGGTCGAGTAGGAGGACGAGACGCCTGAGGCAGGCCGCGCCGCGGTCGGTCAGCTTGTCGACACGGCGTTTTTCCTCGCCCACGTCGACATGCTGACCGGCTGGGGCTGCCACGTGCTGATCTCGGAATTCTTCCGCCACTTCCGCGTCCGCCAGTTCCTAAGCCTCTACAAAAGCGAGCCGGTGGCGTTCGCGACCGACGTCGACAATTTCGCCGACATCCTGCGGACCGAATTCTACGACGGGCTCGACGGCGGGATCATGGAAGGCCTCGGCAAGCTGTTCCTGCCGAAAACCGCGTTCTACATCTATCTCGGGCGCACCGGCACGGCGTTCGACGAAATGGAAGTGGCGGACGAGGTGCGCCCGCTGCTGGCCTACCTGATGGGGCGCGGGCAGGTGGTGGCGGTTTAGGAGCCGGACCGCACCCCGGCCGCCCGCAACTTTTCCGCCTGGCCACGCCGCCAGTCGTCCATCGGCTCCCGCGTCGGATCGTTCTTGAGGCGCGCTTCCGTCGTCCTGTGGATTTCTGCGTCGGTCATCGACAGGTCCAGATCGACGCGGTGCGGCTGCGCCACGTACCACGGCGTGTCGAGATAGACCTCGATGCGGTTGTCCTCGGGATCGCGGAAATAGAGCGACCAGGCGTTGCCGTGATCGACCTGTTCGTACCAGGTGACGTCGGGACGCGCGGAGATGATATCGAGCATGGCGCGCAGATCGTCGAGCGCGTCGACCATGAACGAAATCTGCTGGATCGCGTGCGTTGGCCCGGACGAATCCGGCCGGCCCGAAGACAGCACCAGCTGGTGATGCGCCGCCGGATTGCGGGTCAGAAATACCACCTGCCGCTCCCGCGTTTCGCCCCTGTCGGTCTCGTAGAACCCGAGAACCTCCTTGTAGAACGCGGCCATCCTGTCGACGTCGCGTACGAACATGCCCATATGGGCGAGGCGAAGGGCGGGAATATCGGTCATGGGACGGCCTTCGGTGCTGCGCTGGGGATACCGCTCAGAGCCTAGGTGGCCCTCTTTCCCGAGACAAGCGCAGCGGTCGGGTATCCGCCCCTTGCCCCCTCCCCCGCGTCCCGCGTATCTTCGGACCGATAGTTAGAAACCGAACGAATTCGGTAAAACAGCCCGACTGCTGCGCCTTTGCGCGGCCCCGAACTGGGCGCTCAGGAGGCAACAGACCATGGCGGATTTTCAGCGCACCAACCCCCTTTCCATCGACGGTAAGGTCGTCATCGTCACTGGCGGCGGCAAGGGCATCGGCAAGGTCTATTGCCGCGAATTCGCGAGGGCGGGCGCCAAGGTCGTGGTCGCCGATATCGACCACGAGGCGAACGAGGACACGGTCGCGGAGATCCGTGGATTCGGCGGCGAGGCGGTGACGGCGACGACCGACGTCTCGAAACAGGACCGGGCCGACGCGATGGCCGCCACCGCGGTCGAGGCGTTCGGGCGCATCGACGGGCTGGTGAACAACGCCTCGCTGATGAGCGTGCTGGAGCGCCGCGACTGGAAGCTCATCCCCGACGAGGAATGGGACGCGGTGATGGCCGTCAACCTGCGAGGCATCTTCGCCTGCTGCAAGGCGGTCTTCCCGTACATGAAGGAAGGCGGCGGCGGCAAGATTGTTAACATCTCGTCGGGGCGTTTCTGGAACGGTTCGCCCAACCGGCTGCACTATTCCACCTCCAAGGCGGGCGTGATCGGGCTGACCCGGTCGCTGTCGCGCGAGGTCGGCGTCGACAATATCTGCGTCAATGCGATCACGCCGGGCTTCACGCTCTCGGACACGCAGGTCTCGTCGTCGGGCGCCTACGCCCAGACCAATGCGCCGCCGTCTGACCGCTGCATCCAGCGCCACCAGTTCCCGGAGGATCTGTGTGGCGCGGTGATGTTCCTGCTGTCCGACGGGGCCGATTTCATCTCCGGCCAGACGCTGAACGTCGACGGCGGCCAGTTCATGCATTGAGGCGGGGACGGTTGTATGGATCGCGCGATTCCCTCCGGTCGCGAGCCGGTCTTAGACCGGCCCCTACTAAGGGTATATCTGACCGTCCTTAGGGGCGGGTCCCAACATGACTTCGGGTCGGCCTTCGGCCGAACCCGAGGGACCCGCCCGCCATCGCAACGTCCACAGGGATAGGCTCAATGGACAGCCCCCGACCCGTCCGCTTCGCCCATATCGGATGCGATACCGGCGGCACCTTCACCGACCTGGTGCTGATCGGCGACGACGGGACGATCCGGACCGAGAAGGCGTTCTCGACGCCGGGCGCGCCGGAGAGCGGCGTGTTCGACGTGCTGTCGCGCGCGGCAACCGCGCTCAACACGTCCGTCGGCGATATCCTCGTCCGCACCGATCTCTTTGCCCACGGCACCACGGTCTCGACCAACGCGCTGATCCAGCGCAAGGGCGCTAAGGTCGGCGCGCTGTTCACCGCTGGGTTCGAGGACATACTCGCCATCGGCCGCGGGCCGGTCGGGCGCGTCGGCGGGCTGCCGCAGGCCAAGGCGATGGATTTCCTGCACACAGAGCCGCCGCCGCCTCTGGTGCCGCGCCGCATGGTGCGCGGCGTATACGAGCGCGTCGGCCCGGACGGCAGGATCGTCACGCCGCTCGACCTCGCGAGCGCCGAAAAAGCCATCCGCGCATTGCTCGACGACGGCATGGAAAGCCTTGCGATCTGCCTTTTGTGGTCATTCCGCAACCCGGAACACGAGCAGCGGATCGGCGAGCTGGCGAGCCGCATCGCACCCGGCCTGCCGGTCAGCCTGTCGTCCGAAATCGCGCCCAAGATGGGCGAGTTCGAGCGCGCCGTGACGACCGCCGTTAACGCCTTCATCGGCCCGGTGACGCAGGACTATATCGGCAAGCTCGACGGTGGCCTCAATGGCGACGGGCTCGGCCACCCGGTCCAGGTCATCACGTCGAACGGTGGCGCGGCGCGGGCCGCCAACATCGGCAAGCAGGCGGTCTCGGTGGTGAACTCGGGGCCCGTCGGCGGGCTGGTTGCGGCGCGCTTCCTCGGTGACGCGCTCGGCCACGACAGGATCATCACTGCCGACATGGGCGGCACCAGCTTTGACGTCGGGCTGATCGACGGCGACACGCTGGAGGAAGATCCGCGCCCGTTCCTCGACCAGGGCCTGCCGGTGACGCTGCCGGCGGTCAAGCTGGTGACCATCGGCGCCGGTGGCGGCTCGATCGCTTGGACTGACGGCTACCGCCTCCATGTCGGCCCGCAGAGCGCCGGCGCCGATCCGGGACCGGCCGCCTACGGCCGCGGCGGCAAGGAGCCGACCGTCACAGACGCGCTGATCGCGACCGGCATCATCGATCCGGACAATTTCTTCGGCGGCGCCTATACGCTCGACCGCGATCTCGCCGAGAAGGCCATCGCGGAGAAGATCGCGAAACCGTTGGAGATGGACATTCATGACGCGGCCGCCGGCATCATTGAACTCGTCAACGCACACATGGCGAATCTGATCCGCAAAGTCTCGATCGAGAGCGGCCACGACCCCAACGCCTTCGCGCTTTATGCCTATGGCGGCGCGACAGGCGCGCACTGCGCCGGCTTCGCACGCCAGCTCAGCATGCGGAAGCTCGTGCTGCCGTTCGCCGGCCCGGTGTTCTCGGCCCTCGGCATCGCCATCGCCGACATCGTCTACGCGCACGCGCAGTCGGAGCCGCTGCGCCTCGATGCGGCCGCCGCCGAGACCGTGAACCGCCACTTCGCGGCCCTCGAGGAGCGCGCCGCCGCCGACATGCGCGAGGCGGGCATCGATCCTGCCGCCTGCACTTACCGGCGGCGGATCGAGATGCGCTATCAGGGACAGATGAACGAGGTTACGCTGGACTCGCCCGCCCCCACCCTCGATTCCGGGGCGATCGAGATGCTCAAGCGCGATTTCGAGACCTATTACGAGCGCCGGTTCGGCGCCGGCACGACGCGGAGCGTGACTCCGCTGGAGCTGATCAGCTACCGCGTCGAGGCGATCCACCCGACGGCGCGCCCGCCGCTGGCGAAACTCGCCGCCGGACCGGCCGCGCCGGAGACTGTGCACACCCGCGACGTTTATATCCGCGGCCGCGGCTGGACCGCCGCCGACATCCACGATTTCCAAACTCTCGCGCCCGGTAACCCCGTTAGCGGCCCCGCCGTAATCGAGCGCGACACCACGACGATCTGGTTGCCGTCCGGCGCCACGGCGACGCTCGACGATTTCGGCAATCTCGACATCGATCCGGGAGACATCTCGTGAGTACTTCCATCGATCCCGTCACCTTCGAGGTCGTCAAGCACCGGCTTTGGCAGATCAATGACGAGCAGGGTATCGCGATCAAGACGATCTCGGCATCGCCCATCGTCGTCGAGGGCAACGACTACAATGTCGGCCTGTTCACCGACGACGCCGAACTGGTCACCGCTGGCATCGG
>JAYPTI010000116.1:0-10769 GCA_038133505.1 Alphaproteobacteria bacterium | reverse complement strand
CTCCAGCAGCGCCTTTTTCAGCGCCGCCCAGGTGAGCGCCTGGTAGCAGATGCAGGCGATCGCGGCGGCGATGCAGCCGAGCGCCGCCGCCTCGGTGGGCGCGGCCCATTTGAAGAAAATCGAGCCCACGACGATGATGAAGATCGAAAACAGCGGCAGGACGTATTTCACGAACGGCATCCAGCGTTCGCGCGGCGTCAGCTCTTCGACCTCGTAGGACGGCGCCAGCGTCGGGTTCATGCTGCAGCGCCCGACGACGTAGGCGAAGAACAGGATCGCCATCAGGATTCCCGGAAGGATGCCGGCGATCAGCAGCTTCGCGATCGACTGTTCGGCCAGGCTGGCGAGAAGGACCGCCAGCGCCGACGGCGGGATCAGCATGGCGATGCCGCCCGTCGCCATGATCGGGCCCATCGCGATGGTCGGCTGATAGCCGCGCTTCACCATGTCGGGCAGCAGCACGCTGCCGAGGATGGCGGTGTTGGCGATCGTCGAGCCCGACAGGGAAGAGAAAACGGTCCCGCCGACAATGGAGACGACCGACAGGCGGCCCGGCACGCGCGATATCAGCCGGTCGATCGCGCCGATCGCGCGGAAGGCGACGCCGGTATGGAAAAGCAGCTCGCCCATCAGCAGGAACAGCGCGACCGGCGTCAGCGAGAACCGGCCGATGGCCCTCTGGAACTCCATCGGCATCGTCGACAGGCCGGCATCGCCGCCCATGAAGATCCAGGTGCCGGCAATATTGGCGGCGAAGAAGGCGATGACGACCGGCAGCCCGAGAAACATCGAGCCGACGACGATCCCGAGCATCATGATCAGGGCGACATGCCACTCCATCGTCAGAACCCCGCTTTCGACGCGGGGTCGTCGATGTCCGCGAAGGCGCCCGCCGTGCGTCGGAGCCGCAGCAGGAACTCGATCGCGAGCAGTCCCAAAGACACCGTGAAGATTGCCATCAGCCACCAGTCGTAGACGATCAATGTCTTGAACTGGCGGGAATCGCCGACGAAGGCTTCCAGACCCGCTTCCCAACCGTAAAACGCGAGCGCCGCGCAGACTGCGGCGCCCATGACGTCGAGCACCCGCTCCAGATTGAGCGCTGCCTTACGGGGGAGCGCGCTCAACAGCAGGTCGACGCGGACATGCGCCCCTTCGCGCAGCACCCAGGGCGCGGCGAGGAAAACGCCGCCGTACAAGACGTACTCGATCATCTCGTAGAGCCACGGCAGGTTGCCGAGCCCGAGACGCCGCATGGCGAGATCGCCCGAGATCGACAGGGCGAACAGACCGATGGAGATGGCCACGATGACGCCGAGCGTATGGTTCAACCGACCGAAGAGACGGTCGATCGTTTCCAGGGCGCCGGCTCTGCCGGCGGGCTCGGAGGCCTCCGGATTGTTCATGGGCTAACTATGTGCGCGTCCCGCCGGCGTGGCTGCCGGCGGGACGGAACCGGTTTACTGCTTCGTGAAGAGCTTCTTGAGTTCGGGGCCGTGTTTCGGGCTTCGCTCGATGACGTTCGCCCAGCCCGCTTCCTGCGCGATCTTGAGCCACTTGTCCCGGTCGGCGCCGGTGAAAGTGATTGCTTCGATGCCCTGTTCCGCCTGCTTCTTGCGGGCGTCGAGGGATTCCTGGATGAACCTCTTCGCGTCGCCTTCGTACTTGATCCCGAGATCGGTGACGGCTTTCCGTTCCGCCGCCGTCATCTTGTTCCAGGCGTTCAGGTTCACGAGGACGTTGATGTCGGCCGAGTAGAAACCCGGATCGACGCGGTACTTGGTGACCTTGTGCCAGTCGGGGAGGAGACCGGTGACCGGCCAGCCGTAGCCCGCGACCGTGCCGTTCTCCATGTAGGTGTAGACCTGTGCGATATTCGACCGCTGGGTCGTGGCGCCGAGCGCCTGGAAGAACGCCGTGTAGATCGGCGCGACCCGGAGATGCAGGCCCTTGAGATCGGGCTTGTCGATCTTCTTGTTCAGATACAGGTGGAACGGGATGTAGCCCTGGATCCGGGCGACATAGTGCAGACCCTTTTCCTCATGGAGCTTGTTGAGGTAGTCGATCGCACCGTTCGCGCGAAGTTCCTCGTTGGTAACATCGATCAGCTTGATCGCGTCCACCTCGGTCAGCACGTTCTGGTAATAGGCGCCGGTGCAGCCGACCATCCCGTAGACGCCTTTCGAGGCCTTCTGGACGAGCGTGAACGGACTGCCGATCGCCGGCGCGCCGCCCACGTAGTTGACCTTGACGCCCGAATTGGACGCATTGAGGTCCGTGATGAATTTTTCCAGCGTCTTGGAGAAGTACGTTCCCTTCGGGAAGCAGCTTGCGCCGCTCATGTTCGCTGCCTGAACGGAGGTAATGCCGGCGGCGAGCGTCGCGACGACGGCCCCGGCGGAGAGAATGTGCCTGATCATTGTTCGGTCTCCCTGTTTGGTTTGTCACCAGTTTAACCGATCGCTATTGATCCGCAATCGCCGTGGCGGGAGGTCGCTTGACAGCGAAATTCCGCCGCCGGACAGTTGCGTCCGACAAGAATGCGGGGGGAGGGACGTTTTGACGGGAATGATCGGGCAATCGCCGCGCCGGAAGGAGGATTTCCGGCTGCTGACCGGCAACGGACGCTACGCCGACGACAATGTCATCGAAGACCGGACGATTGCCTGTCTCGTCCGGTCGCCGCATGCGCATGCCGTAATACGCGGTATCGATGTCTCCCGGGCGAAGGCCATGCTCGGCGTCGTCGCGGTGCTGACCGGCGCCGACTGGCTTGCGGACGGGATGGGGCCCATCCCGCACAATCTCGGATTCTCCAGCCCGCCCGACATCCGTCTCGAGAATTCAGACGGGTCCGACAAATACGTCGCCCGCCATTTTCCGTTAACGGCCGACAAGGTGCGCCTCGTCGGCGACCCGGTTGCAATGGTCATCGCGGAAACGGCCGCTCAGGCGCGCGATGCGGCCGAGGCGGTCGATGTCGACTACGAGGTCCTGCCCGCCATCGTCGATACCGCCGCCGCGGCACAGCCAGATGCGCCGGTTGTCTGGAACGATCTCGGTTCCAACGTCGCCATCGACGCGGGCGTGAACGATCCTGCGCCTGTCGACGCCGCCTTCGAAAGCGCCGCGCATACGGCGAGGCTTCAGACGACGTTGACCCGCGTGACCGGCGTGCCGATGGAGCCGCGCACCGCCATCGGCGAGATCGTCGACGGCCGGTACGTGCTGACGACGACAGCGGGGGGCGTCGTGCGCCTGAAAAAGGAACTCGCCCAGATGTTCGGCGAGCCGGAGGAGAGCGTCCGCGTAATCATCCGCGACGCCGGCGGGTCGTACGGACCCCGAAACGCACTCTATGTGGAGCATCCGCTCGTGCTGTGGGCGGCGAAGCGTGTCGGTCGGCCCGTCAAATGGACGTCGGACCGGACCGAATGCCTGCTCACCGACTATCAGGCGCGAGACCTCGTCGTCGACGTGGAGCTCGCCCTCGACGGCGACGGCAGATTTCTCGCGTTCCGGACCAAGAATATATCCAACGTGGGGTCCCATTCGACGTCCTGGCTGCCGCTGATCAAGGGGGTCGGCATCTCGGTCGGTCTTTACGATGTAGGCGTTGCGTTCGCGCGGGCCATCGGCGTGCAGACCAACACCGCACCGACCTATCCCTACCGCAGCGCTGGGCGGCCCGAAGTGATGTATGCGCTGGAGCGCCTTATCGACATCGCCGCCGCCGAAACAGGCATCGACCGGCTGGAAATCCGCCGCCGCAACATGATCCCGGCCGACGCGATCCCGTTCACCAACGCTTTCGGGATGATCTACGAGTCGGGCGACTACCCGGCTGCGTTCGAAAAGGCCGTCGCGCTGTCCGACTGGGGCGGGTTCGAGGCGCGGCGCGCGGAAGCGAAATCCCGCGGTCGGCTGCGCGGCATCGGCATATCGAACTATGCCGACCTGTCGACGGGTTACCCCCGCGAATGGACGGAGATCGACGTCCGGACCGACGGCACGATCGAGGTCCAGATCGGCACCATGGCGACGGGCCAGGGGCACGAGACAAGCTTCGCCCAGATGGTCGCGGATACGCTTCAGGCGCCCTACGACGCGATCCGGATCAGATACGGCGACACCGACAAGGTGAAGGACGGCGGCGGGTCGCACTCGGGGCGCAGCATGCGCATGGGCGCCATCGTGATTTGCGACGCCAGCGAAAAATTGATCGATCGGGGCAGGAAGATCGCCTCGCATCTACTCGAGGTGGCGGTTGCCGACATCGAATATGCCGACGGCGTCTTCACTGTCGCAGGGACGGACCGGCAGGTCGACTTGTTCGCGGTCGCTGCAGCGGCGGGCGACAACGCCGATCTGCCCGGCGACCTGAAAGGCCGTTTCGCCGAGGAGGCCGACGTCCACATGCCGAAAGCGGTGGTGGGGTCCGGCTGCCATGCCTGCGAGGTCGAGATCGACCCCGAGACCGGCGTCGTCGAGGTCGTCGACTGGACGGCGGTGGACGACGTCGGGCGCGCGATCAACCCGATGACGCTCGACGGCCAGACCCACGGCGGCGTCATGCAGGGTCTCGGTCAGGCGCTGATGGAAGATTGCGCCTACGACCCCGAGACCGGCCAGATGCGCGCCGCGAGCTTCATGGACTATGCCATGCCGCGGGCCGACGACACGCCGCCGTTCCGGACCGCGCTCCTGGAAGTGCCGAGCCCGTCGAACCCGCTCGGCGTGAAGCCCGGCAGCGAAGGCGGCACCGCCGTCGCGCCCGCCGTTATCGCGAACGCCATCGTCGATGCGCTCCTCGACTACGGCGTCCGGCACATCGAGCTGCCGGCGACGCCGGAACGCGTGCTGCGCGCCATGGGAACGCTCTAGGGACGGCGAAAGCGATCGAGCAGGCCTGCCGCTATGTATTTCCCGAGAGCGGCCGTCTCGTATATCCGAACGACAAGCCGCCGCGTGCGGCGATCGTCGACGTCCGATAAAGGCACGCTGTGGAAGCGCGCCCCAAGCCCGGAAAGGGCGGCGTAGCGCCGGACGCGGGGAATGTGCGTGGCGTCGGACAGGATATGCAGTTCACCGATTTCCGCCTCGCGCAGGATCGCCAGCGCATTGCGGATGTTCTCCCGAGTGGTCGTCGAGCGGTCTTCCAGCACGATCCGTTGCGCCGGGATGCCCGCGTCGCGCGCGAAAAGTTCCATCACGCTCGCCTCCGACGGACCGAACCGGCCGACGCCGCCGCAGCAGACGAGGAGGCAGTCGTCCAGCGTCCGGTAGACGTCGATGGCGGCGAGGATACGGCGGCGAAGGGGCGGGCTCGGCTCGCCGGATTTCAGCACGCCCGCGCCAAGCACCAGAAGCGCATTGGCGGCGGTGCGGCGCGGTTCAGTCGAACCGGATATCGCGCTTCTCCAGGAAGGCGCGCATGCCTTCGCGCGCATCGTCCGAGGTCTGGGTGAGCGCCGAGGCGAGCGATTCCACGAAATATCCCTCGCTCTCGCCCATCCGGTCGATGCGCTGGATGGTGTTCAGCATCATCTTGTTGGCGAGCGGCGCGTTGCCCGCGATCGTCTCGGCCAGCTCCATCGCCTTGCCGAATGCCTCACCCTCGTCGACCAGATAGTGCGACAGGCCGAGAGTCTGGCCTTCCTCCGCCGTCAGACGGCGTCCCGTGAGCATCATTTCCGTCATCCGCCCGGGCCCGATGATGCGGGCGACCCGGATGCTCGCGCCGCCGCCCACGTAGATGCCGCGGCGTCCTTCGGGAAGCTGGTAGATCGTCGACGGCTCCGCGATGCGGACATGCGCCGTGGTCGCGAATTCGAGCCCGCCGCCCATGACCGCGCCGTGCATGGCGGCGACGACCGGCAGGCCGCCGTACTGGATCAGATCGAACGTGCGGTGCCAGTAGCGCGAGTGCTCGAACGCGTCCGCCACGTCGCGCTCCCGGTGCTCGGCGAGGTCGAGCCCGGCGCAGAAATGATTTCCGTTGGCGCGGACGACGGCGACGAGCGCTTCCTTCGGCGGCTCTGAGAAGAACCGGTTCAGATCGTGGATGAACGGGTCGTTTACCGCGTTGCGCTTTTCGGGCCGGTTGAGGGTCAGAACCGCGATGCGGTCGCGCATCTCGAAGTCGATATAGTCGGAGGAAAACGCCGGCACGATCTGGACTCCCGAGTCAGGCTGGACAGGGTTTGAGAGGCCTCTATAAGAGGCGGGGTCTGCGGTGTAAACTCCGCGCGAAAGACGAAACAAGAAACGGTTCAAGGGAGATCGGCATGGACATCGGTGGCAAGGCCGCCATCGTCGCGGGCGGAGCGTCGGGGCTCGGTGCGGCGACGGCGCGGGCACTGGCTGCGGCGGGCGCGTCGGTGGCGATACTCGATATCAATCAGGCGGTTGCGGAAGAGACCGCTGCCGAGATCGGCGGCACTGCGGTCGCCTGCGACGTGACCGATGCAAGCGGCGCGGAAAAAGCGGTTGCGGCCGCGGTCGAGGCGGTGGGCGATCCGCGCCTTCTGGTCAATTGCGCCGGGATCGGGCCTGCTGAGCGGATCGTCGGCCGCGAAGGCCCCCAGCCGCTAGAACATTTCGCGAAGTGCGTGAACATCAACGTCATCGGCACGTTCAACATGATGCGTCTCGTCGCGGACCGGATGACCCGGACGGAGCCGCTCGACGACGACGGCGAGCGGGGCGTGATCGTCAATACGGCCTCGGTCGCCGCCTATGACGGGCAGGTCGGTCAGGCGGCGTATTCGGCGTCGAAGGGCGCCATCGCCAGCATGACGTTGCCGTCGGCGCGCGAACTCGCCCGGTTCGGCATCCGCGTCGTCGCGATCGCGCCGGGCGTGTTCGAGACGCCGATGCTCCGGGGCCTGCCGCAGCCGGCCCAGGAATCGCTGGAGCGCGCGACGCCGTTTCCCTCGCGTCTCGGCACGGCCGAGGAGTATGCGGATTTCGTGATGAGCATCCTGCGCAACAAGATGCTCAACGGCGAGGTCGTCCGGCTCGACGGCGCGCTTCGGCTCGCCCACGGCTGAGACGGACGATGAACGGCAACGCCTCCCTCGCACAGGTCAACATGCGGCGTTTCGGCGTCGACGTGGAGCGCCGCGACGGCAACGTTTCGGTCCTGCGCTGCACGGAACCGCTCGGGCCGATGGCGGACAGCCTGGTCGCCCTGCTGCGCGATCGTGCGGATGCACATCCGGACCGCGATTTCTTCTGCGAGAAGGACGGCGCGGGCGACTGGCGGCGCGTCACCTACGCCGACGTTCGCCGAGCAGCCGATGCGATCGGCCAGGCGCTGCTGAACGGCGGGCACGGTGCCGCCCGGCCGGCCGCGATCCTCTCCGACAATTCGATCAGCCAGGCACTGTTCACGTTCGGGGCCATGACGGTCGGCATTCCCGTGATGCCGGTCTCGCCCGCCTATTCGCTGATGTCGAGCGATCACGAAAAACTGCGCGGCGTGATCGAGCACAACGACCCGAGCGTCATTTTCGTCGAGTCCGCGGCGCCGTTCGAAAAGGCGCTCGCGGCGATCGACATGACGGGGCGCCGGCTTGTCGTCGGAGGAGGCGAGGTGCCGGCGGGTGCCGAGACGCTCGCCGACTGGCTCGAGACGCCGGTGACCGGGGCGGTCGACGATGCGCTGGCGAAGGTGGGGCTCGATACGGTCGGCAAGATCCTGCTGACGTCCGGTTCGACCGGCATTCCGAAGGGCGTGATGAACACGCACCTGATGATGGTTTCCAACCAGGTCGCCATCGCGCAGGTCTATGCGTTCCTGCAGGACGAGCCGCCGGTCTTTCTCGACTGGCTGCCGTGGAACCACACGTTCGGCGGCAACCACAACATGAACATGGTGCTGCATAACGGCGGCACGCTCTATATCGACGAGGGTCGTCCCGTTCCCGGCCGGATCGAGGCGACCGTCGAGAACCTCAAGCGGATTTCGCCGACGCTCTATCTCAACGTGCCGCGCGGCTTCGACCTGCTGATGCCGATCCTCGAGGCCGACGCGGAGGCGCGCGACGGTCTGTTCCGCAATCTGAAGAAGCTTTTCTTCGCCGGCGCGGCGCTGCCGAAGAACGTGTGGGACCGGCTCGACCGCCTCGCCATCGCGGCGCGCGGCGAGCGCGTGCCGATCACCGCTTCGCTCGGCTCGACCGAAACCGCGCCCGCGGCGACCTACATGAACTGGTTCCCCAAATCCGCCGGGAATATCGGCCTGCCGCTGCCGGGCAGCGAGATCAAGCTGGTGCCGAACGGCGACAAGCTCGAAATCCGGATGCGCGGGCCCAACATCACGCCCGGCTACTACAAGATGCCGGACACGACGGCGGAGGCGTTCGACGAGGAGGGCTTCTTCCGGATCGGCGATGCCGGACGGTTCGAGGACGACGATCCGGAAAAGGGCATCGTGTTCGACGGGCGCGTGGCGGAAAACTTCAAGCTGATCACCGGCACCTGGGTTCATGCCGGGCAGCTGCGATTGCAGGCCATTGCGGCTGCAGCGCCGGTCGTCCAGGACGCGGTAGTGACCGGGCATGACCGCGACGAGGTCGGACTTCTCGTCTTTCCGAGCGCTGCCGGTTGCGCCGCCGTGGCGGGGAACGAGATGTCGCCGCAGGAGATGGCCGCCCATTCGGCCGTGCACGCAAAACTGCGAGAGGGCCTCGCCGCCCATAATGCCGATAATCCGGGCAGTTCGACGCGGATCAAACGCGTGCTCGTCATGACCGAACCGCCCCAGATCGACGCGGGCGAAATCACCGACAAGGGCTACATCAATCAGCGCGCGGTGCTGTCGCGCCGTGCCGATCTGGTGGAGCGTCTTTACACCGGAGCGGGAGACGATATCGTTTCCATCGACTGATCGGATCCCGACTCCGCTGACGATTACCCTACCTACTTCGAAAGACAAGGAGCTGCAGATGCAAGCCAACGTAAACGGCTTCAACATGAACTACGAGATTTCCGGCAACGACTCCAAGCCGTGGCTGACCTTCTCCAATTCCCTCGCGACCGATATGCGCATGTGGGACGGCCAGGTTGCGGCGCTGGCCGACGACTTCCACATCCTGCAGTACGACAAACGCGGCCACGGCAAGTCGGAATCCCCGGAGGGGCCGTATACGCTCGAACAGCTCGCAGGCGACGTCGTCGCGCTTTGGGATCATCTCGGGATCGAGAAGTCCTATTTCGTCGGGCTTTCCATCGGCGGCATGACCGGCCAGGCGCTGCTCCTGAACCATGCGGACCGGCTGAACGCGACGGTGCTGACGAATACGATGTCGTTGTGCCGGCCGCAGTTCCAGGCGGCATGGGACGACCGCATCGCGCTCGCCGAGAAGGGCGGCATGGACGCGCTCGTCGAGCCGACGATGGAACGCTGGTTCACCGAAGGCTTCCGCAACACCGGCGCGCCGGCGCTCGATACCGTTCGCGAGATGATCGCGGGGACCACCACGAACGGATACGTCAGCTGCGCGCGCGCGATCCAGCAGCTCGTCTATCTCGACCGGCTCAAGACCATCGATCATCCGGTCCTCCTGATGTCGGGGGAACACGACGGCGGGACGCCGGCGGCGGGCATGCAGTTGATGGCGGACGAGATAAAGGGCTCCGAGTACATCGTTCTCAACGCCGCGCACATCTCGAACATCGAGCAGGCGGACGAGTACACCAAGAACCTGAAGGCGTTTCTCGCCAAACACTGAAGGCTACCAACGGACGGAGACAGGCAATGGCGGATACGGTCGGGGTCGTCGGGCTCGGTATCATGGGAGGCGCCATGGCGCGTCACATGGCGAAGGGCGGCTTGCGCGTCGTCGGCTACGATACCTCCGCCGATGCGCTTCAGCGAGCGACGGAAAACGGCATCGAGACGATGGGTTCGGCTGCCGCCGTCGCCGAACAGGCCGAGGTCATGCTGATCTCGCTGCCGAACCCCGTCGCTCTGCGTGCGGTGGCGGAGGAAATCGCCGGTTCCTCGGCGTCGGGCTGCGTCATCATGGAAACCAGCACCTTCCGGATCGCCGACAAGGAGGCTGCGCGCGACATCCTCGCCGCGGCCGGCCACACGCTCCTCGACTGCCCGCTGTCGGGCACCGGCCAGCAGGCCCAGACGGGCGATCTTGCGGTGTTCACCAGCGGCGACGAGGCTGCGGTAGCCAAATGCGTCCCCGCGCTCGAGGCGTTCAGCCGGGAGCGCAAATATTGCGGCGAATTCGGCAACGGCAGCCGGATGAAGTTCGTCGCCAATCATCTGGTGACCATCCACAACGTCGCCACCGCCGAAGCGATGGTGCTCGGCATGAAGTCCGGCCTCGATCCGGCCCTGATCTACGACGTGATCTCGACCAGCGCCGCGACGTCGCGGATGTTCGAGGTGCGCGGCAAGTACATGGTCGAGAACGACTATAGCGATGTCGGCATGTCGAACCGTCTCTACCAGAAGGATCTCGACGTCATCACGGCGTTCGCGGCCGACGTGCGCTGCCCCGTCAGCCTGTTCGCGTCCGCTGTCCAGCCCTACCGCGCCGCGCTCGAGCAGGGCCATGCCGAAGAGGACACCGCCGCCGTCTGCGCCGTTCTCGAGGAACAGGCGCGCGTCAAACGCAGAGGCTGACCGCCATGGTAGATCTTTTCACGCCCTACGCGGCGGGCCCCTTCGAGTTTCCTCATCGCGTCGTGATGGCGCCGATGACCCGTAACCGGGCGGGCGAGGGGAATACGCCGCACGCGCTCAA
>JAYPTI010000115.1:0-10863 GCA_038133505.1 Alphaproteobacteria bacterium | reverse complement strand
CCGGCTTCGACATCATCTTCTTCTGGGTCGCCCGGATGATCATGATGGGCCTGCATTTCCGCGACGGCGAAGTGCCGTTCAAGGACGTCTACATCCACGCGCTGGTCCGCGACGAGCAGGGCCAGAAGATGTCGAAGAGCAAGGGCAACGTCATGGACCCGCTCGAGCTTATCGACGATTACGGCGCGGATGCGCTGCGCTTCACCCTGACCGCATTGGCGGCGCAGGGCCGCGACATCAAGCTGTCGACCGGGCGGATCGAAGGCTACCGGAACTTCGTAACGAAGATCTGGAATGCCGCGCGCTTCACGCAGATGAACGGCTGTGTGCCCGTCGACGGGTTCGATCCAGCGTCGTGCACGCTGACCGTCAACAAGTGGATCGTCGGCGAGACGGCCAGGACCTGCGCGGAGATCGTCGACGCGCTCGAAGGCTACCGCTTCAACGAGGCGGCGCAGTCGGCCTACCGGTTCACCTGGCATCAGTTCTGCGACTGGTATCTCGAGTTCACCAAGCCGATCCTGCAGGAAGGCTCGGCGGAAGCGCAGGCGGAAGTGCGCGCGACGACGTCGTGGGTGCTGGATCAGATCCTGCACTTCCTGCATCCGGTGATGCCGTTCGTGACCGAGGAACTGTGGGACAAGCTCGCGCCGGAAAGCGGCCGCGGCGGCGCCCTGATCGACCGACCCTGGCCGGCGCTCGGCGCGGCGTATCGCGCGCCCGGGGCGGAGGACGAGATGGATTGGGTGATCCGCATGGTCAGCGAAGTCCGCGCCGTGCGTTCGGAGATGAACGTACCGCCGTCGGCCGAACTGCCGATGACGCTGACGGGCGCGTCCGCCGAAACGCTTGGCCGTCTGGAGACGCACGAGGGGCTGATCCGCCGCCTCGCGCGGCTGTCGTCGATCGACACGGCCGACGCGGTGCCGGAAGGCGCGATCCAGATCGTCGTCGACGAGGCGACGGCGGCGCTGCCCGTGGGCGACTTCATCGACGTCTCGCAGGAAGTCGAACGGCTGCAGAAGGAGCAGTCGAAGATCGACTGTGAGATCGGCAAGATCGAGAAGAAACTCGCCAACGACAATTTCGTCTCCAAGGCGCCGCCGGAGGTCGTCGAGGAGCAGCGCGAGCGGCTTGCCGATTATCAGCTGTCGCGGGACAAGCTTTCCGACGCGCTGGAACGTCTGTCCGCGCTCTGACGATGGGCGAGGCGGGCATGCTTGGACGCGCGCTTCGCCCGCTCGGATTCGTCTACAGACTTCTGTTGCGGTTCATCGACGACGACGGCTTCGCCCTGTCGGGCTATCTCGCCTTCGTCGCGTTGATGAGCTTCCTGCCGTTTCTCGTTTTCGTGTTCACGCTGCTCGGTATTTTCGGGCAGGCGGAGCAGGGCCGGGAACTCGTCGACCTTATGTTCGACGCGATTCCGGCCGACGTGGCCGATACGCTCCGGCAGCCGGTGGGGCAGGTCATCGCGCACGCCAATGCAAACCTCCTGACGCTGTCCGTGGTGGTGGTCCTGTGGATCAGCGGGTCCGGCCTCGAAGGGCTGCGCACCGCGCTAAACCGCGCCTACCGGGTACGCGAAACGCGCCGGTACTGGCGGTGCCGTCTTCAGAGCACCGGCCTCGTGCTGATGTTTTCCGGCTTCATGATCCTGGCGGTCGTCTTCCTGGTCGTCGGGCCGCTCCTCTGGCTTTACGCGAGCCCCTATATCGAATTGCCCTTCGATTTCCGCTCGGACCGGTTTCCGAACGTTCTCCAGTACGGCGTCGGCGGGGGGAGCCTGTTCCTGGTCAGTGCGGCGCTCTATCACTTCCTGCCGAACAATCCGCCCGGCTGGATCAGCGTCCTCCCCGGTGCCGGACTCGTCTGCGTGATGGTGATCGCGGCCACGCGGATCTACTCGTTCTACCTGGAGCATTTCGCGAGCTATACGCAGATCTACGGCAGCCTCGGCGGCGTGATCTCGACGATGCTGTTCTTTTATGCGCTGGCGGTTATCTTCGTCGTAAGCGGCGAATTGAATGCCATGCTGGCCGAAAGCCGCAGCGACGAGTCAGGGGAAACGTCATGAGCGAAAGGATCGCCGTCAGGATCGGCACCTCGGAGAAGGGAGGGACGTTCTGGACCGAGGGCGAGGCGCTCGCCGACGTGCTGCGCGACACCGCGGACATGGACGTGACGGTGCTCGACGCGGTTCAGGCGAGCATCGAGAACGGCCGCCGGCTGGACGCCGGGCTGATCGAGCTCGGTTTCATGGCGTCGAACTGGATCGGCCGCGCGAAGAACGCCGAGCCGCCGTTCGACGAACCGGTCGAAATCCGCAACGTCGCGCCGGCCAACTCGGGCGCGATGTTCTTCATCGCCAGACGCGACAGCGCTCTCGAGACGGTGCGCGACCTGATCGGCAAGAAGGTCGCGATCGGCCCGGAAGGCAGCGGGATGGTGCAGCACATCCACACGATTTTCCGGGCGCTCGGCATTCCGTTCGACTCGATCTCGCCGGCCTATCTGTCGTTCGAGGACGGCGGCGCAGCGCTCGAGCGCGGCGAGGTGGACGCACAGTGGCAGTGCCCCTATCCGAACGAGGTGATGCGCGACATCAGCGAGCGCATGGATGTAAAGGTCCTGGATCACGCCGACGGGGATCTCGCGAAGATCTTCGGCGCCGTCGATTTCTACCGGCCGTCGACGATGCAGGCGGGTTTCTTCCGGGGCCTCGACGGGGACACCGACCAGCTCGCGGTCGTGAATATCATCGCGGCGCACGAACGCACGGACGAAGAGGCCGTCCGACGCGTCGTCTCGGCGATCCTCGGGAACTTCGACCGGCTCGCCGGGGCCAACCCGCTTTACGAAGGCTTGGCCGGCCTGTTCGAGCCGCTGCGGACCGAGGGTCCGTCTGCACTCGAATTCGGCGGCGTGCCGCTTCATCCCGGCGCGCTCGCGGCCTATCGCGAGGCCGGCTATCTCGACTGACGGATCGGCGGGAATGCACCCCTAGGCATTGCGCCGCCGCCGCATTATTGTCCGCGAACTCGAACACCCGAAGGAGGCATCCATGCCCGATGGATCCGGCGTCGCAAAACGTGGCGCAAAGACGAAAGCGCGCAAATTCAACAAGAACAAGCTGCCCAGCCGCCATACGACGGTCGGGCCGGAGCGCGCGCCGCACCGCAGCTACCTCTATGCGATGGGGCTGACGGAAAAGGAGATCAACCAGCCGCTGGTCGGCGTGGCCACGTGCTGGAACGAGGCGGCGCCGTGCAACATCTCGCTGTCGCGCCAGGCGCAGGCCGCGAAGCGCGGCGTCAAGGCCGCCGGCGGCACGCCGCGCGAGTTCACAACGATCACCGTGACCGACGGCATCGCCATGGGCCACGAAGGCATGAAGTCGTCGCTCGTATCGCGCGAAATTATCGCGGACTCGGTCGAACTCACCATGCGCGGGCATTGCTACGACGCGCTCGTCGGGCTCGCGGGTTGCGACAAGTCGCTGCCGGGCATGATGATGTCGATGGTGCGGCTCAACGTGCCGTCGGTGTTCGTCTACGGCGGCACCATCCTGCCGGGCAAGTTCCAGGGCAGGGACGTGACCGTCGTCGACGTCTTCGAGGGCGTCGGTCAGTACTCCGCGGGCAACATGAGCGCGGCGGACCTCAAGGAACTGGAGAGCGTCGCGTGCCCGTGCGAGGGCTCGTGCGGCGGGCAGTACACGGCGAACACCATGGCATGCGTCGCAGAGGCGATCGGGCTCGCCCTGCCGACGTCGTCGGGCGCGCCGGCGGCCTACAAGTCGCGCGACGAGATGGTTCGC
Organism: Alphaproteobacteria bacterium; assembly: GCA_038133505.1. GTDB lineage: Bacteria > Pseudomonadota > Alphaproteobacteria > MPNO01 > UBA830 > JAYQUR01. Next base: position 7,043 of record JAYPTI010000115.1, on the reverse strand, counting down.
GCCTCGGGCGTCGCCGTCATGGATCTGCTGGCGAAGAACATCCGGCCGCGCGATATCGTCACCCGCGAGTCGCTCGAGAACGCGGCGGTCGTCGTCGCGGCGACGGGCGGCTCGACCAATGCCGGGCTGCATCTGCCGGCCATCGCCAACGAGGCGGGCATCAAGTTCACGCTCGACGACGTGGCGCGCATCTTCAAGAAGACGCCGTACCTCGCCGACCTGATGCCGGGCGGCAAGTACACCGCGACCGACATGTACCGCGCCGGCGGCGTGCCGGTGGTCATCAAGGAACTGCTCGATAACGGACTGTTGCACGGCGACTGCATCACGGTCACCGGCAAGACGCTCAAGCAGAACCACGCCAAGGTGAAGTTCCCGGAGAAGCAGAAGGTCTTCTACCGGGTGAAGGACGCGCTGTCGCCGACCGGCGGCGTCGTTGGCCTCAAGGGCACGCTCGCCCCCGAAGGCGCGATCGTGAAGGTCGCGGGCATGAAGGAGCTGACGTTCCGCGGTCCCGCGCGCTGCTTCGATTGCGAGGAAGAGGCGTTCGATGCGGTCGTGAAGGGCAAGATCAAGGATGGCGACGTCATCATCATCCGCTACGAAGGCCCCAAGGGCGGCCCCGGCATGCGCGAGATGCTGTCGACCACGGCGGCGCTCTACGGTCTTGGACTGGGCGACAAGGTCGCGCTGATCACCGACGGGCGTTTCTCCGGCGGCACGCGCGGCTTCTGCATTGGCCATGTCGGCCCGGAAGCGGCGGTCGGCGGGCCGATCGGCCTCCTGAAGGACGGCGACATGATCTCGATCGACGCGAAGAAGGGAAAGCTCGACGTCGAGCTGTCCAAGACGGAACTCGCGAAGCGCCTCAAGAAGTGGAAGCCCCGCAAGCACGACTATCAGGCGGGCGCGCTTTGGCGCTATGCGCAGACGGTCGGAAACGCGCGCGAAGGCGCCGTGGTGCATCCCGGCGCGAAGGCGGAAACGCACGTCTACGCGGACATCTGATCCCGACAGATACGCCTGCGTCGGGTTGATCGACGTCAAGGCGGGTCTCACTATCCCCGGCAGGTTGATTGCGAAATCGACGTGCCGGGGATTTTCATGGCGGATGCAATACCCTCGATAGAACGGTCGCTGATCACCCGCGTGGGCGAGGTGAGGGCGCTCCTGCGCGAGCGCCTGTGGCTGCAGGTGCTCGTCGGCATGGCGTTGGGTGTCGCCGTCGGCCTGCTGATGGCGCCGTCTTCGGGCTACGTCTCCGAGCGGACGAGCACGCTGCTGGCGAGCTGGCTGGCGCTGCCGGGCCAGGCGTTCCTCGCCGCGATCAAGCTCGTCGTCATTCCGCTCGTTCTGGCCTCGGTCATCCGCGGAATCGCGGCGGGCGAGAACCCCGACGTGGTCGGGTCAATCGGCGTCCGCACCGTATTGTTCTTCCTGGCAACGACGGTAATTGCCGTCATCGTCGGCCTCGTGTGCGCGCTGCTGATCGTGCCGGGCAGCGTCATCGACCCCGGACAGCTTGCATCGATCCCGGCGTCGGCGACGGCGGCCGTCCCGGCGGGGGCGCCGCCGCTGGCGGACATGCCCGGCCGTATCGTCGCGCTGGTGCCGACGAATCTTCTTACATCGCTCGTTCAGGGCGCGATGCTGCATATCGTCATCGGCTCGGCGATCCTCGGCGTCGCGCTGCTGGCGCTGCCCACGGAACAAGGCAAACCGATCCTCGACCTGCTGGGCGGTCTGCAGGCGGTCTGCATGGTGATCGTCAAATGGGTGCTGCGGTTCGCGCCTGTCGCGGTCTTCGGCCTGATGGCCGATATCTCCGCGCGGATCGGGCTCAAGGCGATCGCCGGCATGGCGGCCTATATGGGCACGGTGATCGCGGGGCTGATCGCCCTGCTGGCGATCTACCTGATTATCGTCGCGGTGCTCGGCCGCCGCTCGCCGGGACGCTTTCTCGCGGACACGCGCGAGGCGCTGCTGCTGGCCTTCTCGACGTCGAGCAGCGCGGCGGTCATGCCGCTGTCGCTGCAGATCGCGGAGACGAAACTGGGCGCGCCGCCCGCCGTCTCGCGCTTTGTGATCCCGCTCGGCACGACGATCAACATGGGCGGTACCGCCCTCTATCAGGCGGTCGCGGCGCTGTTCCTCGCACAGGCGTTCGGCATCGAGATCGGGACGCCGGGCATGGTGCTGATCGTGGTGATGGCGGTCGGCGCGGCCATCGGTTCGCCCGGCACGCCCGGAGTCGGCATCGTGATCCTGGCGAGCATCCTCGAATCCGTCGGGATACCGGCGGCAGGGATCGCGCTGATCATCGGCGTCGACCGGCTGCTCGACATGTGCAGGACGGTCGTCAACGTTGCCGGCGATCTGGTCGCAACGACCGTCATTTCGTCTGGATTCGACGGCGTGAAGGAGGAAGCGGAGGCGGCGACGCCGGCCTAGCGTTTCCTGAGCGCGACAACCGCGCGCCGCAGTCCCCACATCGCCAGCCCGGCGAGGCCGAAAACGATGATCGGGCCGGCGAGCGTCGTCACGTCGCGGATCTGGCCGTTGGCGTACTGCATCGACGCCCAGATCAGGCCGAAGGCGAGACCGATCGTGACGTACCGGAGAATTTCGCGGGCGATAGGCGGCATCGCTATTCTATCTCGCACCAGACCGGCGTGTGGTCCGACGCCTTTTCCTTGCCGCGCGGACCGCGGTCGATGTCGCAGTCTTGCAGCCGGTCGACGGCCTGCGGCGACAGCAGCAGGTGATCGATGCGGATGCCGAAATCCTTCTGCCAGGCGCCGCCCTGATAGTCCCAGAAACTGTATTTGTGCGGCTCGCTATGGATGACCCGGTAGGCGTCCGTCAGGCCCAGATAGAGCAGGCGGCGGAAGCGGTTGCGGCTCTCGAGCCGGAAAAGCGCGTCGTCTTCCCAGGCGGACGGGTCGTAGACGTCCTCCTCGGTCGGAATGACGTTGTAGTCGCCGCCGAAGACGGTCGCCTCTTCGAGCGCCAGCGTCTTCTGCATGTGGTCGTGGAGGCAATCCATCCAGCGCAGCTTGTAATCGAACTTTTCGCCCGGCGCGGGGTTCCCGTTCGGCAGATAGATCGACGCGACCCGCAAGCCGCAGGTGAAGCCCTCGATGTAGCGCGCCTGGTCGTCGTCCTCGTTGCCGGGGAGGCCGCGGATCACGTCCTCGATCGGGCTCTTGGACAGGATGGCCACGCCGTTGAAGTTCTTCTGGCCGTGAATCTCGACGTTGTAGCCGCGATCCTCGATCTCGAGGGCGGGGAACGTCTCGTCGGTCGCCTTGATTTCCTGCAGAAGCGCGACGTCGGGCTTGAACTCGTCCAGCCATTCGAGAACGCGCGGCAGGCGCGCGCGGATCGAGTTGACGTTCCAGGTGGCGATTTTCGTCACGGGCGGTTCCGGTCGAGGTCAGAAGTCGGGATCGGCGTCCGGTTCTTGTAGCCGGATCGGCCGCGCAAGAAAACTGCCGCGAGTGGGATCAGCCGATGGCGAAGGAAGTGCCGCAGCCGCAGGTCGAGGCCGCGTTCGGATTCTCGATCGAGAAATAGGCGCCGATCAGCTCTTCCTTGAAGCCGATTTCGGAACCGGCGAGATAATCCCATGACATTTCGTCGATGAGGACGCTCACGCCGTCCTTCTCGATCACGCGGTCGTCGTCGTTGACCTGGTCGTCGAAGGTGAAGCTGTACTGAAAGCCCGAGCAGCCGCCGCCGCCCACCGCGATGCGCAGCGAGAGGCCGGCGTGTTCCGGTTCGGCGCCAAGCTCCTTGAGCCGGCGAACCGCGGAATCGCTGATCGTGACGTTGCTCTGCGCATCGTTTTGCGGCGTTTCGATCTGACCGTCGGGCATGGGACTTCCTATGACTTGCTGGTCCTTATTTAGGGTGGGTCGGGTTAAGCGTCAATAAATCGGCGAAAGGGACGGATTCGGCGACGGCATCGGGTCCGCCGATGAAAAACCGTGGACTTTCGTCCAGAAACCCGCAGCCATGGACGACGACGTCGCCGTTTGCCTCTGCGAGAACCACCGAATAGGCGGGCGGTTCGTGGCTGTCGAGAATACCCCCGAGCCGGTCGAGGGCGAGGGCGCTCTGGTGGTTCGTCGACGGCAGCGCGGAGAACGGAATGCCTTGCCAGACGCCGTGGACTGGCCGGTGCACGTGGCCGAAGAAAAGGTGACGGATGTTCTTTCGCCCCCGGAGAACCGCGCCCAGATCTTGCCCGTTACGGAGGCCGCAATCGTCGAGGTCGGGAATGCCGATGGCGAGCGGCGGGTGGTGCATGAACAGGAATACCGGCTCGTCGTTAGCGTCGTCCAACGCGGCACGGAGCCAGTCGAGGCGGTCCGCGCAAAGATGGCCGGCCGACGCGCCCGCATCGACGGTATCGATCGCAACGAAGCGGCCGATCCCGGTGGTGCGAACATATTGGACGTAACCCGTCGGCGTTGCCGGCACTTCGGGGAACGCCGTGCAGAGCATTTCGCGGTCGTCGTGGTTTCCTGCAAGCAGGAGACTGGGAATGGCAAGATCCGACAGGATATGGCGGAATCGCGCGTAGGAGGCGGCATCGCCCTTGTCCGTCAGGTCGCCGGTCAGGACCGCGAGCGCGGCATCCGAATGGTGCGCATTGATGTCGGCGATCGCGGCTGCGAGCCGCGTTGCCGGGTCGAGCCCGTAGAGCGTCTGGCCTTCCGGCACGATATGAGGGTCGGTCAGGTGAATGAACTTCATGCGGGCGCTCCGTTCGGCAGGCGAAGATTGTATCGCGGATAATTGGCGATTCCGTTGCGGCAGGCCAAGGGGAGGGGTAGTTTCCGCGCATGTCTGCCGCCGATGGTTCCGCGCCGGTTTACCCGCGGGCGCCCTATGCCTGCGACCCGGCCCGTTCGCGAGGACGGCTGCACGCAGAACCCGAGAGCCCGACGCGCACCGTCTATCAGCGCGACCGCGACCGGATCATCCATTCCGGCGCGTTCCGGCGGCTCAAGCACAAGACGCAGGTCTTCGTCTATCACGAGGGCGACTACTACCGCACGCGGCTCACCCACAGCCTGGAAGTCGCGCAGATCGCGCGCTCGCTGGCGCGGTCTCTGTCGGTCGACGAGGATCTGGCCGAGGCGCTGGCGCTGGCGCACGACCTCGGCCACACGCCATTCGGTCATGCCGGCGAGGAATCCCTGAACGAGGTCATGGCGCCCTACGGCGGCTTCGACCACAACGGGCAGACGCTGCGCATCGTCACGGCGCTGGAAGCCCGTTACGCCGAGTTCGACGGTCTGAACCTGACCTGGGAGACGCTCGAAGGCGTCGCGAAGCATAACGGCCCGCTGATTTCGGCGGGCGACGGATTGGACGGATTGCCCTGGGCACTGGCGGAATACGCCCGGCCCAACGACCTCGAGCTCCATACCTGGCCCGGGATCGAGGCGCAGATCGCCGCAATGTCGGACGATATCGCCTACCACTCCCACGACGTCGACGACGGGCTTCGGGCAGGGCTGTTCGACGTCTCGGAACTGGCCGATGTTCCGATCGTGGGTCCGATCCTGAAAGAGGTCAGGGACCGCTACCCGAAGCTCGAGAAATCGAGGCTTTTCCATGAGATCGGCCGCCGCCTGATCAACGTGATGGTCAACGACCTCCTGGCGGAGACGGACAAGCGGCTGTCGGAGGCGCGGCCCCGTGACGAGGACGAGGTTCGCCTTCACGGTTCGGCGCTCGTCGGGTTTTCCGAGACGCTGGACGCGGAAAACAGGGCCTTGAAGGAATTCCTGTTCGAGCGCATGTATCGCCACTATCGCGTCAACCGGATGACCAGCAAGGCGCGGCGCGTGGTCGCCGACCTGTTTACGATCTATGTCGACGAGCCCGAGTGCCTTCCCCAGGAATGGCGGCCGGGAGCGGAACAGGCCGACAGGACGGCGCGGGCGCGCCATGTGGCGGATTACATCGCCGGCATGACGGACCGTTTCGCGCTCGACGAGCATCGCCGGCTATATGATTTGTACGAAGAGAATAGATGAACGTTTTCAAAGAGTTCCGTAACGAAATTGAATCAGCGGTTGAAGCCCTTGTGGCCGACGGCGCGCTGCCGGCGGACCTGCCGCTCGACCGTGTGTCGGTGGAACCGCCGCGCGACGCGAGCCACGGCGATATCTCGACCAACGTCGCGATGGTCCTGTCGAAACCGGCAGGAAAGAAGCCGCGCGACGTCGCCGAAGCGGTCTCCGAACGGCTGCGCGCGCTCGCGACCGTCGATGCCGTGGACGTCGCGGGGCCGGGTTTCGTCAATCTGCGCGTCTCGCCAGCCTACTGGCAGGCGTGCATCCCGGAAATCTTAAAGATCGGCATCGCGTTCGGCGATACCGATATCGGCGCGGGCGCGGCGGTGAACGTGGAGTACGTATCGGCCAACCCCACAGGCCCGATGCATGTCGGACATGCCCGCGGGGCGGTGATCGGCGACGTGCTGGCCGCGCTTCTCGGCAAGGCCGGCTTCGAGGTGACGCGCGAATACTACATCAACGACGCGGGCGTTCAGGTCGACGTGCTCGCGCGATCGGCCTATCTGCGCTACCGCGAAGCGCTCGGCGAGGATATCGGACAGATCCCCGAAGGGCTTTATCCCGGCGACTATCTCGTGGACGTCGGCAAGGCGCTTGCCGACAGGGATGGCGACAGGTGGATGGCCGCCGGCGAGGCCGAATGGCTGCCGGTCGTCCGCGATTTCGCCATCGACGCGATGATGGACCTGATCCGCGACGATCTCGCGGCGCTCGGCATCGAGCATGCGCTTTTCCGCTCCGAACGCACGCTGCACGACGAGAAGATGATCGACACGGTCGTCGCCGAGCTCGAGGAAAAAGGCCTCGTCTACTGGGGAACGCTCGAGCCGCCCAAGGGCCAGAAACCCGACGACTGGGAGGAGCGCGAGCAGTACCTGTTCCGCTCGACCGACTTCGGCGACGACATCGACCGGCCGCTCAAGAAATCCGACGGCAGCTGGACCTACT
>JAYPTI010000114.1:0-10902 GCA_038133505.1 Alphaproteobacteria bacterium | reverse complement strand
TGGCGAATTCCGGCACGCGGCTGATCGGCCCGAACTGCCCCGGCATCATCACGCCGGACGAATGCAAGATCGGCATCATGCCGGGCCACATCCACAAGCGCGGCAAGATCGGCATCGTGTCGCGTTCCGGCACGCTGACCTACGAGGCGGTGGCGCAGACCTCGGCGGCCGGCCTCGGCCAGACGACCTGCATCGGCATCGGCGGCGATCCGGTCAACGGCACCAACTTCGTCGACTGCATCGACATGTTCCTGGCCGACGACGAGACCCAGGGCATCGTCATGATCGGCGAGATCGGCGGCTCCGCGGAAGAGGACGCGGCCGATTTCATCAAGCAGTCCAAAACCAAGAAACCCGTCGTCGGCTTCATCGCCGGCGTCACGGCGCCTCCGGGCCGCCGCATGGGTCACGCAGGCGCGATCATCTCGGGCGGCAAGGGTGGCGCCGACGACAAGATCGAAGCCATGAAAAGCGCGGGCATCCGCGTATCCGATTCGCCTGCCGGCATCGGGTCCGCGATGGTCGAAGCGATGAAGGGATAGAGACGGGGGCCAACCGCGCCGGCGATTTCCGGCGGTTTTGTTTGCGAAGGGAGCGGCGGAAACGCCGCTTGACGTTATGGCCAGTGTACTGGAACGCACCTCTTTCCTGACGAGCGCCAACAGCACGTTCGTCGCCGAGCTTTACGCCCGATATCTGGAGCGCCCCGCGTCGGTCGATCCCGAGTGGGCGTCGTTCTTCGAAGAGCTGAAGGACGAGGCGCCGGACGTCATCAAGGACCTCGCCGGCGCGAGCTGGTCGCCGCGCTCGACCGCGGTCATCGGGACGATTCCCGAGAGCGCCGAACCGAAGGCCAACGGATCGGCTGCGCCCGGCAGCGCGCTCAGCGACGTGACGCGCGATTCGATCCAGGCGCTGATGATCATCCGCTCGCACCGGGTCCGCGGCCATCTCTACGCCGAGCTGGATCCGCTCGGCCTCGAGAAGCCGCTCAGCCACACCGAACTCGACCCCGAGTCCTACGGCTTCAACGAAGAGGACTACGACCGGGAAATCTATATCCACGACCGGCTCGGCCTCGGCGAAAAGGCGCCGCTGCGCGACATCGTCCAGCGCGTCCGCGAGACCTATTGCGGCCATATCGGCGTCGAGTACATGCACATCACCTCGACCGAGGAAAAGGTGTGGATCCAGGACCGCATCGAGGCGATCCACAACCACACCGACTTCACCGATTTCGGCAAGCAGACGATCCTCGAGCGGCTGACCGAGGCGGAGACGTTCGAGCAGTTCCTCAACGTCAAATATACCGGCACGAAGCGCTTCGGCCTCGACGGTGCCGAGGCGCTGGTGCCCGGCCTCGAACAGATCCTCAAGCGCGGCCGGCAGCTCGGCATCGAGGAGGTCGTGATCGGCATGCCGCACCGCGGCCGGCTCAACGTGCTGGCGAACGTGATGAACAAGCCGTTCGCGGCGATCTTCTCCGAGTTCCAGGGCACGTCCGCGACGCCCGAGGACGTCCAGGGCTCGGGCGACGTGAAGTACCATCTCGGGACCTCCGCCGACCGCGAGTTCGACGGCGAGCAGGTCCACCTGTCGCTCGCCGCCAACCCGTCGCATCTCGAGGCGGTCGATCCCGTCGTCGTCGGCAAGGTTCGCGCCAAGCAGCGCCAGCGCGGCGACCGCGAGCGCCGCAAGGTGATGGGCCTGCTGATGCATGGCGACGCCGCGTTCGGCGGCCAGGGCATCGTCGCCGAGACGTTCGGGCTTTCGGACATCAAGGGCTACCGCACCGGCGGCACGATCCACGTCGTGGTTAACAACCAGATCGGCTTCACGACCAATCCCGGTGCGACACGGGCGTCCCGCTATCCGACCGAGATCGCGAAGATGGCGCAGGCGCCGATCTTCCACGTCAACGGCGACGACGTCGAGGCGGTCATCCACGTCGCGCGCATCGCGACCGAATTCCGCCAGCAGTTCCGCAAGGACGTCGTCATCGACATGTGGTGCTACCGCCGCTTCGGCCACAACGAGGGCGACGAGCCGGCATTCACGCAGCCGCTGATGTACAAGGCGATCGCGAACCACCCGACGGTGCGCGAGATCTACGCCAACCAGCTCATTGCCGAAGGCACGCTCACCGAGGCGCAGGTCGAGGAGATCTACGCCAAGGTCCGCACCCGTCTCGACGAGGATTTCGAGGCGTCGAAATCCTACAAGCCCAACAAGGCCGACTGGCTGGAGGGCAAGTGGACCGGCTTCACCACCGCGCCGTCCGCCGAGGAGCGCAAGGGCGATACCGCGGCGACGATGGATCACCTGAAGGAAGTCGGCGCCGCGATCTCGACCGTGCCCGAGAGTTTCACCCTCAACCCCAAGCTCCGGCGCTTCTTCGACAACCGCAAGAAGGCGATCGAGGCGGGCGAGGGGATCGACTGGGCGACCGGCGAATCGCTCGCGTTCGGCACGCTGCTGACGGAGGGCCATCTCGTGCGCCTCAGCGGCCAGGACGTCGCGCGCGGCACGTTCTCGCAGCGCCACGCTGTGCTGACCGACCAGAACAACGAGGAAGTCTTCATCCCGCTGGAGAACATCCGTCCCGGCGAGCAGGCGAAGTTCATCGCGCGGAACAGCACGCTGTCGGAAGCCGCCGTCCTCGGTTTCGAATACGGCATGTCGCTCGCCGACCCCGACGTTCTCGTCATGTGGGAAGCGCAGTTCGGCGACTTCGCCAACGGCGCGCAGTTCATCTTCGACCAGTTCATCTCGTCGTCGGAGGCGAAGTGGCTGCGCATGTCTGGTCTCGTCATGCTGCTGCCGCACGGCTTCGAAGGGCAGGGCCCCGAACATTCGTCGGCCCGTCTGGAGCGCTACCTCCAGCTTTGCGCCGAGGATAACTGGCAGGTCTGCAACATCACGACGCCGGCGAACTATTTCCATGCGCTGCGCCGGCAGATCCGCCGCAATTTCCGCAAGCCGCTGGTCATCATGACGCCGAAGTCGCTGCTGCGGCACAAGCGCTGCGTGTCCACCCTGGAAGAGTTCGGCCCCGGCACGTCGTTCAACCGCGTGCTCGGCGAGACCGGAAAGCTCGTCGCGCGCACCAAGGTGAAGCGCGTCGTGCTGTGCACCGGCAAGATCTATTACGATCTGCTGGCCGCGCGGGAGGAAATGAACGTCAGCAACGTCGCGCTGGTCCGGATGGAACAGCTCTATCCGTTCCCGAACGTCTCGCTCGGCAAGGAGCTCGCGAAGTATCCCAACGCCGACGTGGTGTGGTGTCAGGAGGAGCCCAAGAACATGGGCGCCTGGAACTTCCTCGATCGCCGTATCGAGGAGCTTCTCGGCAACGTCGATATCAAGTGCGATCGTCCCGAATATGTCGGCCGGCCGGAATCCGCGTCGCCCGCCACCGGATCGGTTCGCAAGCATCAGGCACAGCAGGACGCGCTGGTCGAAGAGGCGTTGACGCCCTGACCCGCTGCCGGTCCGCGCAGGAGCATTGAGAAATGGCTATAGAAATTCTGGTCCCGACGCTCGGTGAATCGGTAACCGAGGCGACGGTCGCGAAATGGTTCAAGGCCGAAGGCGATTCCGTCGCCGTCGACGAGCCGATCGTCGAGCTGGAGACCGACAAGGTCACGCTCGAGGTCAACGCCAGCGCCGCCGGGACGCTCAGCGAGATCGCCGCAAAGGAAGGCGAGAACGTCGAGGTCGGCGCGCTGCTCGGCATGATCGGCGAAGGCGGGGCTGTCGCGAAGAAGGCCGAGCCCAAAGCCGAAGAGAAGAAAGAGGAAAAACCGGCGGAGGCGAAAGCCGAGCCGGCCAGGCAGGAAGCGGCGCCCGCCCCCGCATCCGGCGACGACGACAGTGACAAGCTGTCGCCCGCCGTCCGCAAGCTGGTCGACGAGAACGGCCTCGACGCGTCCGCGATCGAGGGGACCGGCAAGGACGGCCGCCTGACCAAGGGCGACGTGCTCGCCCACATGAAGGATGGCGGTCCGGCAGCGCCGAAGGAAGAGGCGAAGCCCGCCGCGCCGAAGGAAGCCGCGCCGAAAGCGCCGCGCGAGGACGATCCGCGCGAGGAACGGGTCAAGATGACCCGGCTGCGCAAGCGCATCGCGGAGCGCCTCAAGGAGGCGCAGAACACGGCGGCGATGCTGACCACGTTCAACGAGATCGACATGACGAACGTCATGGCGGCGCGCAAGAAGTACCAGGACGATTTCGAACGCCGCAACGGCGTGCGCCTCGGCTTCATGTCGTTCTTCGTCAAGGCGTGCGTCGTCGCGCTGCAGGAGCTGCCCGCGGTCAACGCCGAGATCGACGGCGACGAACTGATCTACAAGAACTACTACGACATCGGCGTCGCGGTCGGCACCGAGCAGGGCCTCGTGGTCCCCGTGCTGCGCGATGCGGACAAGCTGTCCTTCGCCGGCATCGAGAAGGGCATCGGCGATCTCGGCCTGCGCGCGCGCGAGGGGAAGCTCGGCATGGACGAGCTGACCGGCGGCACCTTCACCATCACCAACGGCGGCATCTACGGCTCGCTGATGTCGACGCCGATCCTCAATCCGCCGCAGTCCGCCATCCTCGGCATGCACAAGATCGACCGGCGGCCCATGGCGGTCGGCGATTCGATCGAGATCCGCCCGATGATGTACGTCGCGCTGAGCTACGACCACCGCATCATCGACGGGCGCGAGGCGGTGACCTTCCTGGTCCGCGTCAAGCAGTGCATCGAGGATCCCGAGCGCATCCTGCTCGCGATCTGACCGCCCGAACAGCCAAGCTTCAGGAGCTTTCATGAGCGACACCCATTTCGATCTGATCGTCATCGGGGCGGGCCCGGGCGGCTACGTCGCAGCGATCCGCGCGGCCCAGCTCGGCATGAAGACCGCCTGCATCGACAAGCGCGGCACCTGGGGCGGCACCTGTCTCAACGTCGGCTGCATCCCGTCGAAGGCGCTGCTGCATTCGTCCGAGAAGTTCGAGGAGGCGCAGCACCACCTCGCCGAGCACGGCGTGAAGGTCTCCAAGGTCGAGCTCGACCTGAAGGCGCTGCTGGCGCGCAAGGACAAGGTCGTCTCCGACCTGACGAAGGGCATCGACTTCCTGTTCAAGAAGAACAAGGTCACCGGGCTCGTCGGAACGGGCCGCATCGTCAAGGCGGGCGAGGTCGAGGTCTACGACGGCAAGAAGAAGACGACCTACACGGCCGACAACATCCTGATCGCGACCGGCTCCGAGGTTGCGCCGCTGCCCGGCGTCGAGATCGACGAGGACCGCATCGTGTCGTCGACCGGCGCGCTGTCGCTGGACGCCGTGCCGAAGCATCTCGTCGTCGTCGGCGGCGGCTATATCGGCCTCGAGATGGGCTCGGTGTGGCGCCGGCTCGGCTCCAAGGTGACGGTGGTCGAGTTCCTCGATTCCATCGTCCCCAACATGGACCAGGAAGTCGGCAAGGCGCTGCACAAGACGCTCGAAAAGCAGGGCATGGAATTCAAGCTCGGCACCAAGGTGACCGCGGCCAAGACGGCCAAATCGCAGGTGACGCTGACGGTCGAGCCGGCCAAGGGCGGCGCCGCCGAAGAGATCAAGTGCGACGTGGTTCTGGTCTCGATCGGACGGCGGCCGTTCACCGACGGGCTCGGCCTCGACGAGGTCGGCGTCGCGCGCGACAACCGCGGCGTCGTCCAGGTCGACGACCGTTTCAAGACCAGCGTCGACGGCATCTACGCCATCGGCGACGCGATCCCCGGCCCGATGCTCGCCCACAAGGCGGAGGAAGAGGGCATCGCCTGCGTCGAGCGCCTCGCCGGCCAGGCGACGCACATCAACTACGACGCCATCCCGTCGGTCGTCTACACGTGGCCGGAAGCGGCTTCGGTCGGTAAGACCGAGGAGCAGCTCAAGGAAGCCGGCGTCGCGTATTCGAAGGGTGCGTTCCCGTTCCAGGCGAACTCGCGCGCGCGGGCCAACGGCGACACCGAGGGCTTCGTGAAGATCCTCGCCGACGCGGCGACCGACGAGGTGCTCGGCGTCCACATCATCGGCCCCGACGCGGGCACGATGATCGCGGAGCTGGCGCTTGCAATGGAGTTCGGCGCGTCCTCCGAGGACATCGCGCGCACCTGCCACGCGCACCCGACGCTGAACGAGGCGGTCAAGGAAGCCGCGCTCGCGGTCGAAGGCTCGCCGATCCATATGTGATCGGGGGAGTTCCCCTTCCTTCTTGATCGGCGGTGGCGCCTCCCCATCTCTGAGAGATGGTCGCCAACGCCAAACGCTATCTGATCCTGAGCCTCGGCTGGTTCTTCGTCGTGCTCGGTATCCTCGGCATCTTTCTGCCGATCCTGCAGGGCATCCTGTTCCTGATGATCGGCATGTTCCTGCTGTCGCGCGAATCCGACTGGGCCAAGGCCAAGCTCGAGGCGCTGAAGGAGAAGTATCCGAAATTCGCCGCCAAGTACGACGAGGCCGAAGCCGCCGCCGACCGCTGGTGGCGCAAGATCACGCGCAGCGGGGATGCGGCTTAGGGCGTCTTCTTTCAGAAACCGTCTCTTTCCTTCTTTTCATTCATCGTCATCCTCGGGCTTGACCCGAGGATCCATCTTTCCGATTCGCCTGCGTTTTCTGTGGACCCTCGGGTCAAGCCCGAGGGTGACAGTATCGAGGGCTGGCAGGTGCGAGACTGCCGCTCAGCGCTCAACGCCCGACCGCCCGCGGGTGCGAGCGGTCGTAGACCTCCAGCAGCCGTTGCGTATCGACGTCGGTGTAGCGCTGCGTCGTCGACAGCGAGGCGTGGCCGAGCAGTTCCTGGATCGTCCTGAGGTCGCCGCCGCCCGCCAGCAGATGGGTCGCGAAGCTGTGGCGCAGCGCATGCGGCGTCGCGGTCTCGGGCAGGCCGAGCTCGGCGCGGATGCGGCGCATCGTCCGCTGCACGATGCCGGCGTTGAGCCGCGCCCCGCGCGCGCCGTAGAACAGCGGCCGGTCGGGCTCGGTCGACCACGGGCAGATCTGCCGGTAGGCGCGCACCGCGTCGACGACGACCGGCAGGACCGGCACCACGCGTTCCTTGTTGCCCTTGCCGACGATGCGCATCGCGTCGCCCCCGGGCGCGTCGCGCTGGTCGAGCTTGAGCGCCTCGTCGATGCGGAGCCCGCAGCCGTAGAGCAGCGTCAGGATGGCGACGTCGCGCGCGCCGACCCACGGTTCGGGCGCGATCGCTTGCGCATGGCGGATGACGTCGATCGCGTCGCCCGCGGCCAGCGGTTTCGGCACCGACTTGGGCGGCTTGGGCGTCTTCACGGCGGCGAGCGACGGGTTGTGGACCCGGCCGGTGCGGTCGAGATAGCGGAACAGGTTGCGGAGCGCCGACATGGCGCGGGCGAGCGAACTGCGCGAGATTCCGTCGCCCAGACGCGCCGCCAGCCACGCCCGGAAATCGGCCGGCTTCAGCGCGCCGAGCACGGCAAGCCCCGCCGGTTCGCCTTCGTGTTCGGTGAGAAATTCGAGGAAAGACGAGATGTCGCGGCAATAGCCGTCGACCGTGTTGTCCGCCGTCCGGCGTTCCGCCGCGAGCCAGCGGATCCAGTCCAGCAGCGCCGACTGGAGGTCGGGCTGCGCGGAGAAGCGGATCAGGTTTTCGGACCCAGACATTGTCCGAGACGCACCTCGAGCACGTCTCCGAGAAAGGCGAGCAGGTCGGTCGCCTGGTTGGGCGCGAAGCCGTCGTCGCGGCCGGAGCCGAGGGCGAGCAGCATGTTGGGCACGCCGCTGCCGGTGCGGAGCCGGAGATAGGCAACCGATTTCACGCGCTCGGCGGCGCCGCCGAAGACGATGTTCTCGCCCGCGGTCTTTTCCTGCAGCACGATGCGGCGTTTCGGCCCCATCAGATTGGCGATGCCGCCGGTGCCGATCGCGGTCGCGCCGGCGAGCGACAGCGCGCCTTCGTCCTCGATGCAGAGCGCGGCGGCCTCGATGTCGAGGAGTTGCGGCAGCTTGGAGCGGATCGCCGTGCACAGCGCGGTGACGTCGCGCGCCTCGATCAGCACGATGGCGGCCTGATGCACCTTGCTCTGCCCGGCGGCATTGCCCTCGGCGGCGGAGATGAGCTGTTTCTCGCGGCGGCGCAGCGTGCCGACGTCGTCCTGAAGGCGCTCCAGCATGAAGCGCTGCAGGTCGACCACGCCGTCGCCCTGCTGCAGCTCGGGCGGCGTCAGGACGGCGAGCAGGTCGTCGTTCTCGGCCAGGAAATCGGGATGGCGGCGCAGCCAGGCGGCGACGGCGTCGGGGCTCAGCGCTTCGCCGGGCGCTTTTTCGGCGTCCTTGGGCGAGCCGCTCACGTCAGCTGTCCAGGATGGACTGGCCGGTCTTGGCCCAGTCGGCGACGAAGGCAGCGAGGCCGGAATCGGTCAGCGGATGCTTGACGAGCTGGCGCAGGACGCCGGGCGGCACGGTGCAGACGTCGGCGCCCATCTTGGCCGCCTCGACGATGTGCATCGGGCTCCGGATCGAGGCGACCAGCACCTCGGTCTCGAAAGCGTCGTAGTTGGCGTAGATCGTGCAGATCTCGTCGATGAGCCCCATGCCGTCGCGGCTGATGTCGTCGAGCCGGCCGACGAAGGGGGAGACGAACGCCGCGCCCGCCTTGGCGGCGAGGATCGCCTGGCCGGCGGAGAAGCACAGCGTGACGTTGACCTTGGTCCCCGCATCCGAGAGCGCCTTGCAGGTCTTGAGCCCGTCCGTCGTCAGCGGCACCTTGACCGCGACGTTGGGGGCGATCTTGGCGAGTTTCCGGCCTTCCTTGAGCATCGTCTCGAAGTCGGTCGCGGCCACCTCGGCGCTGACCGGCCCGTCGACGATGTCGCAGATCTCGGCAATCACCTCGAGGAAATTCCGGCCCGATTTTGCGACCAGCGACGGGTTGGTGGTGACGCCGTCGAGAAGGCCGGTCGAGGCGAGGTCCGTGATCTCGTCCACCTCCGCCGTGTCCACGAAAAACTTCATCTTGTCCCTTCGAATTTTTGAGGCGGCGGCCGGAGACGCGTCGGAAATCGTCTTCCGTGCCGCTGCAAATCGCCCCGGCAGATTGGCCGTGCCGGGCGGCTGGGATAGAGTGTATCCGATGGACGACGGCCTTGCCACACGCCCCCCGGGGGCCAGCCGAACGGCCGTCAGCGTGCTCCTGCCGCTGCCGCTGGTGGCGCCCTACGACTATCTCGTGCCCGCCGAGATGGAGGTCGTGGACGGCAGTTTCGTTGACGTCCCGCTCGGCGGCCGGACCGCGATCGGCGTCGTCTGGGGCGCCGCGCGGGGCGACGTGGACGCGCAAAAGCTTCGAGAAATCAACGGCGTGCTCGACCTGCCGCCGATGCCTGCCGACCTGCGCCGCTTCGTCGACTGGGTGGCGTCCTACACGCTCGCGCGGCTCGGCAGCGTGCTCCGCATGGCGATGAGCGTGCCGCGCGCGCTCGAGCCGCCGAAGCCGATCGTCGCCTATATCGCGGGAGAGGAAAGGGGCGACGACGGCGAGACCGATTCGGGCGAATCACCCGGGCCGGGACTCCGGATGACGGATGCGCGGAAGCGGGTGCTGCGCGTGCTCGCCGACGGAAAACCGCATGCGGCCGCGGACCTCGCCGCGGCGGCGAACGCGTCCGCCGCGGTGATCCGCGGGCTCGCCGACGCGGGCGCGATCCGGCGTCTCGCGCTGTCGTCGGAGGACGCCGTGCCGACCCCCGATCCGGACCGGCCGGGCGCGGTGCTGTCGGACGCGCAGGCGGCGGCCGCGGCTGATCTCGTCGACCGGGTGGCCGACGGCTTTTCGGTCGTCCTTCTCGACGGCGTCACCGGTTCCGGCAAGACCGAGGTCTATTTCGAGGCGATCGCCGCCGCGCTCGGGGCCGACCGGCAGGTCATCGTGCTGCTGCCCGAGATCGCGCTGACCGCCGACTGGCTCGGCCGCTTCGAGCAGCGCTTCGGCGTGCCGCCGGTCGTCTGGCACTCCGACCTGCCGATGTCCGAACGCCGGCGCAACTGGCGCGCCGTCGTGCGCGGCGAGGCGCGGCTCGTCGTCGGCGCGCGGTCTGCGCTGATGCTGCCGTTCCCCGATCTCGGCCTGATCGTCGTCGACGAGGAGCATGACCCCAGCTTCAAGCAGGAGGAAGGGGTCATCTACAACGCGCGCGACATGGCGGTGGTGCGCGGCCATCTCGGCGATTTCCCGGTAATCCTGTCGTCGGCGACGCCCTCGCTCGAGACCGTCGACAATGTCTGGCGCGGCAGGTATGCGCGCCTGTCGCTGCCCGAGCGTTTCGCCGGCGCGCGCCTGCCCGAGATCGTCGCGATCGACATGCGCTCGGAGGAGATGGACCGGCAGTCGTGGATTTCGCCGACGCTCGCCCGCGCCGTCGCGTCGACGCTGGAAGCCCGCGAACAGGCGATGCTCTTCCTCAACCGCCGCGGCTACGCGCCGCTGACGCTGTGCCGCGCCTGCGGCCATCGGCTCGACTGCCCGCAATGCACGACGTGGCTGGTCGAGCACCGGCTGATGGACCGGCTGCAGTGCCACCATTGCGGCTACAGCGCGCCGCCGCCGAAGACCTGCCCCAGCTGCGAGGCGGAGGATCGCTTCGCCGCCTGCGGTCCCGGCGTCGAGCGGCTGGCCGAGGAGGCGAGGGAGAAATTCCCCGACGCGCGCTTCGAGATCATGTCGTCCGACACCGTCCACAAGGCGGCGGACGCGCTGGAGCTCGTCCGGCGTATGCGCGAGCGCGAGATCGACGTGCTGATCGGCACCCAGATCATGGCCAAGGGCTTCCACTTTCCGCTGCTGACGCTCGTCGGCGTCGTCGATGCGGATCTCGGGCTCGCGGGCGGCGATCTCCGCGCCGC
>JAYPTI010000113.1:0-10919 GCA_038133505.1 Alphaproteobacteria bacterium | reverse complement strand
ATGGTGCCGGCTACAGGATTCGAACCCGTGACCCCCTGATTACAAATCAGGTGCTCTACCAACTGAGCTAAGCCGGCATGGCCGATGAGGGCGCGCGCCTGATATAGCGGCGCCTCCGGGTTCCAACAAGGACCGATTGTCCGCCGAGCGACGCGCGGCCTTTGGCATCGGCCGCAGGCGCGATAGGATTGCCGCCAACAAACACACTTCGATCAGGGAGAGACACCCATGCACTGGACACCGCGTCGCGAGGCGTTTCGCGCGATCATGGAGGGCGACGCCTGTATCCATCCCGCGTCCGTGTTCGATCCGATGTCGGCCCGCATCGCCGAGGAGATCGGCTTCGAGGCCGTGATGTTCGCGGGCTCGGTCGCGTCGATGGCGGTGCTCGGCGCGCCGGACCTGATCGTCCTCACCCTGTCGGAATTCGCCGACCAGGCCTACCGCATCAACCGCGCCGGCAACCTGCCGCTGCTGGTCGACGCCGATCACGGCTACGGCAATGCGCTCAACGTGCAGCGCACCGTCCAGGAGCTGGAGACGGCGGGCGTCGCCGCGCTGACCATCGAGGATACCGACCTGCCGCAGCCGTACGGCACGGTCGGTTCGACGCGGCTGCTATCGATCGAGGAGGGTGTCGGCAAGATGAAGGCGGCTCTGTCCGGGCGTCAGGACCCGTCTCTGACGATCGTCGGCCGGACCGGCGCGTCGGGACTGACGGGTATCGACGATGCCATCGCGCGCGGCCGCGCCTATCAGGCGGCGGGCGTCGATGCGATGTTCTTCACCGGCGGGCTGTCGGAGGCCGCCGACATAGAGAGGCTGGGCGACGCGATGGACATTCCGATCGTTATCGGCGGTTCCGGCGGTGGTATCCTCGGCGACCGGCCGTTCCTCGCGAAGAACGGCGTGCGCGTCAGCCTGCAGGGCCATCATCCTTTCTCGGCCTCGGTACAGGCGACCTACGACACGCTGAAGGCGTTGCGCGACGGCACGCCGCCCGGCGAGATCACCGGCAAGGCGTCGGGCGACACGATGAAGCGGCTGACGCGCGATGCGGACTACCGCGCGTGGATGAAGGAATTTCTCGGCGGCTAGGGCTTATTCAGCCGCGACCGGCAGGCTGCCGAGGCCGGACGCGCCTTCTGCATCGAGGCCGGCGGCGTCGATCGCGGCGCGGATCTTGTCGAGCTCGGCCTCGCTCAGCTTCTGCAGCGGCGGGCGCACGACTGCGGGACCGTCGAGGCGGCCGAGCATGACGAGCGCCTCCTTCATGCGGTTGTGCTGGTCGCAGATCGGCTGGCTGTAGAAGCACTGCGCCGTCGGGTAGATGCGCGCGCTGATCTCCTTCGCCTTCGTCAGGTCGTCCGCCTGCACCGCGTTCCACAACGCGACGTGCAGGTCCGCGATGATCGAGCCCGAGCCCGACAGCACGCCCTTCGCGCCCATCACCAGCGACGACATCAGCCACGCCGAGCAGGTCGTCAGCACGTTCACCGGCCGCGGCAGCGACTGCAGCGTGTTGATCGTGCGTTCGTGCAGCGGCGGCGGCGACTTGTCCTTGATCGCGCGGATCGCGGGGATCGCCTCGCAATGGCCGACGAGGTGGTCGAGCCGATAGGCGTAGGGCCCGTCGTACTGGAAGACGATCAGCGGCAGGTCGGTCGCGTTGGCGATGGCCGACAGATGCGCGCGCGCCATCTCGGGCCGTGCCTGTCCGCCGCCCATGCCGATGGAGTGCGGCGGGAAGATCAGCAGTGCCGATGCGCCGTGGTCCGCCGCCATCCGCGCGATGCGCGCGGCTTCCATCGTGTTGTCCGAATAGACGCCGGAAATGACCGGCAGGTCGCCCGCGGCCTCGACGGCGATGTCGAGCACGCGCGCCTGGTCGTCGATGGTGCAGGCGTGAATTTCCGACGAATGGCCGTTGACGGTGATCGCCGAAAGCCCGTCCGTCCGGGCGAGATGCCCGAAATGGCGCCGCGCGCCGGCGGCGTCGAGGGAAAAGTCCTGCGTGAACGGCAGCAGGGCTGCGGGGATGACGCCTTCGGGCTGCCAGTCGTCGTAGCGGGCCATGCGTCTACTCCGCCGCGACCGCGAGGCCGCCGAGGCCGGTCGCGCCGTCGCGCGCGATGCCGGCCGCCGACATCGCCTCGGCGATGCGCGCGATTTCGGTTTCGGTCAGCTTCATCAGCGGCGGACGCACGACGGCGGGGCCGTCGAGGCGACCGAGCAGGACGAGCGCTTCCTTCATGCGGTTGTGCATGTCGCCGAACGGGTCGCTGTAGAAGACCTGCGTCGTGTACCAGATGCGGTCGGACAGTTCCTTCGCGGTCGCGAGGTCCTGGGCGAGGACCGCGCGGTAGAGGGCCGATTGGAGGTCGGAGATCACCGAACCCGCGCCCGACAGCAGCCCGTCGGCGCCCATCACCAGCGACGACATCAGCCAGGCCGAGTTGGTCGACAGCACGTTGACCGGCTGCGACAGCGAATGCAGCGCCTTGATGTGGCGCTCGTGCACCTGCGGCGGGGACCAGTCCTTGATGGCGCGGATGTTGTCGATCTCGTCGCACATCCGCACGAGGGTATCGAACGGATAGGCGAGTTCGTTCTGGTACTGGAAGACGATCATCGGAAGATCCGTCGCGTCGGCGATCATCTTCATGTGGGTGATGCCGGTCTCGGGGCGGCGCTGAATCACGCCGAAGCCCATCGAGGCGGGCGGGAAGCAGAGGAGGGTGGAGGCGCCGCGGTCGGCAGCCATCTTCGCGACGCGCACCGCCTCGATGCTGCCGTCCGCATAGACGCCGTCGATCAGCGGAATCCGGTCGCCGATTTCCTCGCCGGCCTCGTCCATCATGCGCGCCTGTTCGTCGAAGTTGCAGGCATGGATTTCGGAAGCATGGCCGTTCACGGTGATCGCGGTGATGCCCTCGGTCGCGGCGACGAAGGCGAGGTGCCGGCGCGTTTCCTTCCAGTCGAATTCGAAGTCGCTGTCGAACGCGGCGAGGGTCGCGGGAATGACGCCGTGCGGCACATAATCCTTGAAGCGGGCCATGGTGCGGTACATCCGGATGTTCTGAAAAGCGAGCGGGAGTATGCCGGATGCCGCCCTCCATCGCAATCGCGCCCTACTCGGGGAACGTTTGTTCCTGCCATCTGGCACGGGCGTCCTCCGGCGTCGCGCCGGGCGGGAGCTGCCCGTACAGAAAGCGGATCGCGCGAAGGTCGAACGCCGTGAAACGCTGGCTCACGCCATCCCGCTCGTGGATTTGCCGCAGGATCGTCTCGGAGACCGATGTCGCGTGTTTCGGGAGGCCGACGGCGTGCATCAGCTCGTGCCGCAGAACGTAGCGCAGGTGCGCGGGCGTCAGGCCTTTCGAGATTGCGATGCTTGCAAACGAGATTTCGCTCTCCCGGTTCGAGAACACGATGGAAAGCCCGACATTGTCCGCTCCGGAACGGGCCCGGCTCCCCGGGATCGACGCGAGCTTGTCGGCCGGAAGGAAAGTGATGATCAGCCCCGGCTCGGATTCCGTTCTGTAGAGGGATACCCCGGTGCCGGCGAGAATGCCGTTCATTTCCGCGACCGCGCGCTGGATCTCCGACAGGATCGACGGATCCTTTTCCGTCGTCAGCCACCCGACGCGCCCGGTCCAGCGCTTGACCCTGTCGGTGTCGGGATGCGGATCGCCCTCGAACAGCACTTCCGCGAGCCCGCGGAATTCCTCTTCCGCGCGGACGGCGCCCGACAGACACGCGAGAAACACAGCGATCGCCAGACCGGTCGCGGCGGCTCGTCCGGGGGAAAACGTCAAGGGCACCTACCATACGGCCGGCATCCGCCGGGCACTCGCAGCGGAGTGCCCGGACGCCGCCGACCGAGGGAACGCGGGCAGAATCCTGATGGTTGACGTTAGTACGCCGCGGCGAAGCCGGTCAATCGCATCGCCCGGATTTCCGTCGAACCGTCGGCGGTCAGCCGGTGCGGCGGTGACGGACGCCTCCGAGCGACAGGGCGGCGAACGCCAGGATCGCCGAGGCCGCGGGGGCCGGAACGACGCCGCTTGCCGGCGGGTCGGCCGGCGGAGCTTCGATGGCGAGTGAGATCAGATCGGACTCGACCATGTTGCCGTACCGGTCGCGGGCATAAATCCGGAAAAACAGGTCCGATCCCGGATCCCCAAGCGTGTTGAGATACAGGACGTGGGTCGTGCCGAAATCGTTCTCGATCGACGACCAGCGATGCAGGTTGGCGGACACGCCGTGTCCGATAAAGCCGAGCGTGTCCTCGTCCGTGTCCCAGCTGACCTCGAAACCGTCCTGCGTCCAGCGATAGGAGATATCGCCGAAAACGGGCACGATCGTATCCTTCTGGCAGCTCGAGGGCGGCGACTTGACCTCGGTCGTAATGCCGAGGATCGAGTTGACACGGATGTAGTAGATCAGCGCATCCATGTCGCCGCAGGTTATTTCGGGACGCGGCACCGATCCTCCGAAGCCGCTCCGGATATAGGCGGCAAGATCGGCGTCGGACATGTAGGCGAGCTCGTCGAAGGTCGGCAGGCCGAGGAAACTGTGGCCGCTCTCGCTGCGGAGCGCCGTGAAGGACGGGCGCGCATCGAACGGAAAACCGAAGGCGCTCCCGTTCAGCATCACCGACTTTCCGCGGGCGTACAGCGGATGATTGTAGCTCGCCTTGGTAGGGTCGCCGTCCACGGTCAGGCGCAGCAGCCGCAGGCCGCCGTTGCCGTATCCCTGCGTGAGGATCTTGCTCTGTTCGTCGTCGATGGTCAGGACCCACGGATAGTGCCCGTACGGATCGGAAACGATCCGGGCAGGGCCGTGCGGCGTGTTACCCTGGACAGACGTGTTCGGCAGGAACTCGTCGATCCGGTCGGCTGATCCGTCCTTCGATATGCGGAAGATGTGCGCGTTGTTGGCGCCCCCGACGCTCGACGAGAACAGGATGTCGTCGACGGGGCCGATGTTGCCGTGCCGGTCCACGTCGAGCCAGACCCAGTTGGAATCGTGGCCGTTCGCAAGCTCGCTGACCGTTCCCGTCGCCATGTCCAGCCGGTTGATCCGGGCGGACGGGACTTCGCTGAAGACGGGATTGTCGTTTGAGTCGAGGCGGATCGCGAAGGGGCCGTTGAGCCCGGTCTTCACGGTCGAGACCGTACCGTCGGGCGCGATCATTCGGATCGACTTTTTGCCCTTGTCGGCGACGTACATCCTGCCGTCGGCGCGCATGGTGATCGACGTGGGCTGGGAAAAAGTCGCGTTGCCTTCGCCCGATCCGTCGCCGTTGCCTTCGGTCTGCTTGGTGCCGGCATAGATCGACAGGCGGGGCGGGTCGAAGTTCCGGTCGATCTTGGTGATGATGTGATTGCCCGTGTCCGCCACGTAGAGGACGTTCGGGTCGCGCGGGTCGACGGCGATGTCGTGTGAATTGCAGAGCGGTGGCGCGCGGTGCGTCGTGTCGGGCATGCACGGCACTTCCGCCTTCTTCATCATCGGGGCGTTGGGATCGGGGGTGTGTCCGAAGTCGCCCACCCACCGGATCTGATTGTCGGCCAGCATTCCCTGATCGATGCTGTCGTCGCGGTAGTTGAGCGGCACGGGACCGGAATGACCTCGCGCCCGGCGATGGTCGTGATCTTGCCCGTCTCGTCCACGTGATAGACCCAGCCGGCGAGGTCGACGCCGTAGAAACCCGGTCCCGTTGGGTCCGGCGTGTAGGTCGCGTAGGGGCTGACCACGTTGTCGTTGCGTTCGCCCGGCCGCGTCGGTTGCTTCAGCACGTCGTTCTGAACGGCGACAGGGTCATCGATCAGCTGCGGTTTGTAGGTCTCTATCACCGGCGAGCCGTCGCGGTTCAGGAACAGCATCGGCTCGCCCGTGTAGAGCCCGGTGTTCGACTGGGTCAGCGACTCGACGAACCAGTTGTTGGGGTTGTGCGCGTCGAACGGATCGGCGAACCGCGCCGCCTGCTGGTGGACGGGAGCGGAGAAGACCGGAGTCAGCGGCACCGGCGTCGCGCCCGCCACCGGCGCGGTCGGGTCCACGGTCACGTAGTCGGCGACCGTATTGTAATGTTTGGAACCCCACGCATTGCCCAGCGTCGGCAAGGTGATCGGCCCGGTCGGCGCGGACCCGTTATTGTCGACGAAGACGCTCGTCGCCATGCCGCGATAGGTCGAGAGGTCCCCGTCGCCGTCGACGAGGACGAGGCCTATGGCGTGTCCGCCGTCGGATACGCCCGACGTGTCCCAGTTGTACGTCGATCCGGCATCGAGGATCGGGCTGACCACCGTGCCGTCGATCGATACGGCGAAACGCACGTTGTTGTGGCCGTGCTCGATGCCGTAGCGGTCTTTTGCGATCGCGCCGATGTTGACGGTGCCACCGACCCGCTGCCCGTTCGGTCCCGAATCGGGCGCGCCGATGTAGGGCATGTAAAGCGTCGCGTTGATGTTCAGCGGAAACGGATTGACCGGGCCTGCCGCCGCGCCGCCGGCCAGCAGGCATCCGGTGAACGTCGCAATTGCGACGGACGCCACGTGCCTCGACCGGCGGGCGAACCCACCGACGGCCGGTCCAGATGCATCTTCCGATGCATCATGCCGGAAATACATGAATGCCTCCCCCTACTACAGACGCCGGTCGGCGCGAACTACAGACGCCGGTCGGCGCGAACCGACGCGGCGATCGCCGGACGTCTCTCACGAGACAAGACGACCGACGGTCCCTTGACTGCGCGCCGGATGCGGAAGCACGTGTCCCCCCACCTTACGCAACCGGATTGCTACCCGCACAGTGTGTCGTCAGTATTCCACCTGCGGCAAAGCGATCCAAGCAAAATCGATCAAGATGTCACCCGACCGTCACGTTCCGGGCATCGCCGGCCGGTCCGAAAACGGCGGCCGGTCAGACGATGCGCGCGAGAATATCGGACGGCGAGACGGGAATGTTCGTGATGCGGACCCTCCGGTCCGACAGCGCGTCCTCGATGGCCGACGCGATCACGGCCGGCACGGGGACGAGCCCGCTTTCGCCGACCCCCTTTACGCCCAGCGGGTTCTGGGAGGACGGAACCACGATATGTTCGATCGCGACGTTGGGGACCTCGACCGAACCGGGGATGAGGTACTCGGCAA
Organism: Alphaproteobacteria bacterium; assembly: GCA_038133505.1. GTDB lineage: Bacteria > Pseudomonadota > Alphaproteobacteria > MPNO01 > UBA830 > JAYQUR01. Next base: position 3,759 of record JAYPTI010000113.1, on the reverse strand, counting down.
GGTTGGTCGACTGCGGCTGCGCCTGATCGTCCCAGATCATCTTCTCGTACAGGGCGAAGCCGATGCCGTGCGCCGCGCCGCCGGTGACCTGTCCGTCGATCACGAGCGGGTTCACCATCACGCCGCAATCGTGCGCGATGACGTAATTCAGGATCTTCACCTCGCCAGTCCCCTGATCGATCTCGATCTCGGCCGCGTGCGCGCCGTTCGAGAAGGCGAGCCCGTCGATCTGGACGGCCATGTGGGATTCGAGACCGGGTGTCTCCCCCGCCGGCAGTGCGAAGCCCGTGGCCGCGCCGGCAAGCTGCGTCGCGATCTCGCCCAGGCCGATCGACATGCCGGGCACGCCCTTCACGTGGACTTTCCCGTCCGCGATGTCGAGGTCGTCGACCGCCGTCTCGAGTATGTGTGCAGCTACACGTAATGCCTTGCTGCGGACTTCCTCGGCGGCGGCGCGGGTCGACGAGCCGGCGGTGACCGTCTGGCGGCTGGAGGCGGCGCCCATGCCGTACGGGATGGCCGACGTATCGCCGATGGTCACGTCGATGTCGGCGATGTCGACGCCGAGCGACTGGGCGACGATCTGGGCGAGCATCGTGCGCGTGCCTTGGCCGATGGCGGAGACGCCGGAAATCACATTGACCCGGCCCGACGGCCCGACCCGGACGGTGGCCGCCTCGAACGGACCGCGGCCGGAGCCTTTCAGATAGACGGCGAGGCCGATGCCGGTCTTTCTGCCCTCGGCCGCGGCGGCCGCCTTGCGGGCGGGAAAGCCGTTCCAGTCGATGCCCCTCAGTGCCGCTTCCATGCATTGCGGAAAGTCCGCCTCGTCGATGACGATGGAGGGATCGGCGCGACTTGCGAGCGGCCGCGTGTAGGGCATGTGCTCCGGCTGGATCAGATTGCGCCGGCGGATCTCGTCGCGCGCGAGACCGAGTTTCTCGGCGGCCCGGTCGATCAGCCGCTCCATCGCGAAACAGCCTTGCGGATAGCCTGCGCCGCGGACCGGCGTGACGCTGGGCCGGTTGGTCAGCACCAGCTTGATGTCGAGGTTGTAATTCGCGCACTCGTACGGGCCGGGAACGATGCTGCCGGCATTCTGCGCGACGTTGATGCCGCGCGCTGTGTAGGCGCCGTGATCGTGGATCAGCGTCCCGCGGACGCCGAGGATCTTGCCGTCGCCGTCGAAGGCAAGCTCCATGTCCCAGATCTGGTCGCGTTCCTGCGTCGAGGTGACGAAATGCTCGCGCCGGTCCTCGACCCATTTGACCGGCGCCTTCAGCAGCAGCGTTGCGCAGGCGACGACGATGTCTTCCGGATAGAAGACCAGCTTCGGGCCGAACCCGCCGCCGATGTCGGGCGTGATGACGCGCGTGTCCGTCTCGCTGCGCCCGAGCAGCTTGATCAGCATGCGCTGAGCGGTGTGCGGCATCTGCGTGGCGAGCCACAGCGTCAGCCGGTCCTCGAGGTCGTCGTAGCGGGCGACGACGCCGCGGCCTTCGAGCGCCATGCCGAGGCCCTTGTGGAGGTACATCTTCTCGGCGACGACGTGCGGCGCGTCGCGGAAACATCCGTCCACGTCGCCGTAACCCATCGAGAACTCGGCAAGGATATTGTGCTCGGCGTCGGCGTGGGCGAGGGGAGAGCCTGGCTGCGCGGCGGCTTCGGCATCCGAAGAGACCGGCAGCGTGTCGTAGTCGACCTCGACCATGGCGGCCGCGTCCTCGGCCCGGTAGCGGTCGTCGGCGATGACGACGGCGACCGGTTCGCCGACGTGGCACACCTCGGTCGCCGCGAGGATCGGCCGGTCGCGGGTCTGGCGGTACGCCTTGCTCGGCATGCCCACGGCGAGGCGGTCGGCGCTGAGCAGCGGCGCGAGGTCGTCCATCGTATAGACGGCACGGACGCCCGGCATCGATTTCGCCGCCGTCGTGTCGATCGCTCCGACGCGGGCGTGCGCGAAGGGGCTCCTCACGAAGGCCGCCTGCAGCATGCCGGGAAGGTGGATGTCGTCGGCGAAACGCGCGATGCCTTTGAGCAGCGCAGGGTCTTCTATGCGGCGGACGGGTTGTCCGAACGGGCCCGGCGCGCGGGACGCCTCGATGCTGGGGTGCGTGGTCAAGTTCTCGTTCCTCCCGGCCGCACTATAGCCGCCGCGCCGCGAATTGCATCACGCCGGGCATGATTTCGGACGGAAATTTTCGCGCCGTGCCGGCGTCTCTTCCGCGCCAGGGGGGGGCGAGGGTTACGTGTCGCTGCCGTCCGGCTGCGCCATGATGCAGGCAGCGATCTTCCAGAGACCGTCCGGCTGCTTCTCCATGATGTAAAGCGCGGTTTCCTCGATGCCGGTCGGGCTGACGAGCACCACCGGCTGGACGGTCTTGCCGTCGATCGCCATCAGCGGGCGGAATGTGTAGGACCGCGGCCGGTAGACCGACGGGTATGAGCGCCGGACCATGTAGAGGAACATTTCCGGCGTCCGGAAAATCTTCCGGATTTCCGGCGCCGCGAACGAGAAAGCGGTCGCACCGTCGTCGGCCTTGAAGGCCTCGATCTGGGCCAGGATGATGTTGCGGATCTCCGCGACTTCTTCGGCCGGAACCTGCGCGGGCGGCGGCGTCTCCGTCATGGGCGCCGCGCGCGGGACGCCCTGCGGCGTGAGCAGGGCGGAAAGGATCAGGACCGATAGAAGCCGGCGCATGACGTCAGCATGGAACAGTCGGGCGGTTGCGGCAATAGCGCATTCGGGCGGTCACAGGTTCGTCACACCGGGAGGGCGGCGGGGCGAAGCGAGGGGATTTCGCGAAGGCTCGAAGCCGGACGGCCCGAATATAACGTGCAGATGCACGTGATTATGCGGCGCGTCCTAAGTGCGCGCGCGCCGCGCCCACTCGTAAAGCGCCACTGCGGCGCTGGTAGAGACGTTCAGGCTCTCCATCGCGCCCGACATGGGGATGGCGGCGATCATGTCGCAATTCTCGCGGGTGAGGCGGCGGAGCCCGGCGCCTTCCGCGCCCAGGACGAGGATTGAGCGTTCCGGGAAGTCGATCCGGTCGATCGGCTCGCCGCCCTCCGCATCGAGGCCGATCGTCCAGAAGCCGCTCTGTTTCAGCTCTTCCAGTCCCCGGACGAGATTGGTCGGTCGGATCAGCGGCACGCTTTCCAGCGCCCCCGACGCCGCCTTGGCCATGGCCCCGGTCGCTTCCGGCGCGTGGCGGTCGGTCACGATCACGCCGGCCGCGCCGAACGCGGCGGCGGTCCGCAGCACGGCGCCGATGTTCTGGGGGTCCGTGACCTGGTCGAGCGCGACCGCCACCGTCCGTCCGTTGGCGTCGGCGTGGACCGCAAGGTCAGTGATATGGCGGTCGGGCAGCGGCACGGCCAGGAGGGCGAGGCCCTGGTGGACCGCGCCGGGCGGAAGCAAGCCGTCGATCACGTCCCGGTCGACGATCTCCGGCGGCAGTCGCTGGGCGAGGCCGGATGCAGCCAGCTGCTCGGCGGCAGCGGCCGTGGCGAGCAGACGGGTGATGTGCCGGGCGCGATTTGCAAGTGCAGCGGTAACGGCGTGCGTGCCGTACAACCATGGCGCGCCGTCCCGCCGGTCGCCCGCGCGCGGCGGCTTGCGGCCGGGCGTGCGGGTCTCCCGGCCGTCGCGGTCGCGACTGGCCCGATGTCCTCCGGAATGTGGCTTGCGCCTGTTCATGCGGCACCCTATACTCTGAAAACAGTGACGGGCAAACAGCCGATCCTCCGATATGT
>JAYPTI010000112.1:0-10979 GCA_038133505.1 Alphaproteobacteria bacterium | reverse complement strand
TCGCGCTCGACCAGCGGGCCGAGCGTCGACAGCGTCAGCGCCGCCATCGGGCTGAACGAAACGTTGCCCCACATCTTGGCCCACAGCTCGTCGCGGATGGTCGGCAGCACGGGCGCTTCCAGACCGCCGGCTTCGAGCGCTGCCGAGACGCGTTTCACGCGCTCCGAAGCGGACCCGTCCGGTTCGCCGAGCGCGAAGCTGCGGTTGCCGATGTTCCGGATGACGCCCGGCTCCGCGACCATGTTGCTGGAGTTGATCACGCAGCCGATCACGCGGTCGCAGCCGATCGTCGCCGCGATGCGCCCGCCCGGATCGACGGTCTGCAGCGTGTGGCCGTCGAGCGTTCCGCCGTGCTTGTGGAAGTACCAGAAGGGGATGCCGTTCTGCGCCGCGACGACGACGGTCTCCGGCCCGAGCAGGGGTGTCATCGCCGCTGCCGCGGCGGTCAGCGCATGCACCTTCGCGGTGACGAAGACGACGTCCTGGACGCCGAGCGACGCGGGATCGTCGGTCGCCGGTGTCTCGACGGTGAACTCCTCGCCGCCCGCGATCACCCTGAGGCCGTTCGCGCGGATCGCGTCGAGCTGCGCGCCGCGCGCGACCAGCGAGACCTCGGCGCCCGTGTCGGCCGCGTTACGCGCCATCAGCCCGCCGACGAACCCGCCGACGGCGCCGGCGCCGAATACGCAGAATTTCATGCGCGTTCCCGTTCCTTGCGATGCAGTTCGGCCAATCTACGCCACGGCTCGATCGACCACCAGCGCGTGGCAAGGCCCGACGGGGACGGCAGGACGAAGATCCGGGTCTCGCCGATACGCGCGTCCTGCAGTCCGTAATCCGCGAGGCCGGCGCCGAACGTCTGTAGCAGGAACAGTCCTGCCGGCCGTTTCCCGGTAAAGGCGAGGTGACGCGGCTTGCAGTCCTCGATCTTCGCCAGAAGCGCGCCGGCGTCGTAGGCGTCCGACGACAGGGCGGCGTCGATGCCCGCCTCGTGCTTGGCGAGGTCGGTGAGACCGATGCCGTAAGACGTGACGGTGCGGAATTCCTGCGGTTCGAGGCGCCGGTCGGTGAAACCGGCGTCGTGCAGCGTCGGCCAGAACTTGTTGCCCGGCCGCGCGTAGTACGCGCCGACGGCGGCGGAGGTCGGGCTCGCGGCCGAGCCGCAGAAGACCGTCACCTGGCCCGGTTCGAGGATGTCGGGCAGGACGCTCATGCCGCGCCCGTGCCTCGGAAGATCAGATGTTGGCGAAGAAGTCGTTGCCCTTGTCGTCGACGACGACGAAGGCGGGGAAGTCCTCGACCTCGATGCGCCAGATCGCTTCCATGCCGAGCTCGGGATATTCGACGCATTCGACCTTCTTGATGCAGTCCTGCGCGAGCCGCGCGGCGGGACCGCCGATCGAGCCGAGATAGAAGCCGCCGTGGTTCTTGCAGGCGTCGGTCACCTGCTTAGACCGGTTGCCCTTGGCGAGCATGACGAAGCTGCCGCCCTTGGCCTGGAATTCCTCAACGTAGGAATCCATGCGCCCGGCGGTCGTGGGCCCGAACGAGCCCGACGCATAACCCTCCGGCGTCTTGGCGGGGCCGGCATAGTAGATCGCGTGGTTGCGGAAATGATCGGGCATCGGCTCGCCGGCATCGAGTCGCTGCTTGATCTTGGCGTGCGCGGCGTCGCGCGCGACGATCAGCGGCCCGGTCAGCGACAGGCGCGTCTTCACCGGGCAGTTCGACAGGATCTTGCGGACCTCGTCCATCGGCTTGGTGAGGTCGATCTGCACGACCTCGTTGGTGAGGTCGGCGGCCTCGACGTCCGGCATGTATTTCGCCGGGTTCATCTCGAGCTGCTCGAGGAAAATGCCGTCCTTCGTGATCTTGCCGAGCGCCTGGCGGTCGGCGGAGCAGGAGACGCCGAGCCCGATCGGCACGCTCGCGCCGTGGCGCGGCAGGCGGACGACGCGGACGTCGTGGCAGAAATACTTGCCGCCGAACTGCGCGCCGATCCCCATGTTGCGGGTCAGCTCCAGAATCTTCGCTTCCATCTCGAGATCGCGGAACGCCTGGCCGTGCTCGTTGCCGTGCGTCGGCAGGCCGTCGAGGTAGCGCGTGCTGGCCAGCTTGACCGTCTTGAGGTTGAGCTCCGCCGAAGTGCCGCCGATGACCACCGCGAGGTGATAGGGCGGGCACGCCGCCGTTCCCAGCGTCCGGATCTGCGCATCGAGGAACGAGATCATGCTCTTCTCGTTCAGGACGGTGGGCGTCTGCTGGTAGAGGAACGTCTTGTTGGCCGAGCCGCCGCCCTTGGCGACGAACAGGAACTTGTAGGCGTCGCCGTGCGTCGCGTAGAGGTCGATCTGGGCGGGCAGGTTGTTGCCGGTGTTGACCTCCTGGAACATCGACAGCGGCGCGACGTTCGAATAGCGGAGATTGCTTTCGGTATAGGTCTTGAGGACACCGTCGGAGATCGCGGCTTCGTCGTCGCCCTTAACCCAGACGTTGCGTCCGCGCTTGCCCATCACGATCGCGGTGCCGGTGTCCTGGCACATCGGCAGTATGCCGCCGGCGGAGATGTTCGCGTTCTTCAGCAGGTCGAGCGCGACGAAGCGGTCGTTGTCGGAGGCTTCCGGGTCGTCGAGGATGGTGCGGAGCTGCTGCAGGTGGCCGGGGCGCAGATAGTGCGCGATGTCGACGAACGCCTGGGCGGTCAGCTGCTTGATGCCTTCGGACTCGACGACCAGCACGTCCTCGCCGGCGAAGCTCTCCGTCGACACGAAGTCGGACGAAAGCTGGCGGTACTCGGTCGTATCCTCGCCGAGCGGAAACATCTCGTGAAACGGCTGGTCGGACATGGGGTCGCCTCCGGTGGCCGCGCGGGCCCGCGCGGCGGGTGTGTCAGGAATTATTTCTTCTTGCGGAACGCATCCAGCGCGACGACTTCGCCCGACTTGGGCGGATCGTCCGGGTCCGTCTCGCCTGTCCGTTCGTCCGGCGCGCAGGCGTCCTCGAGCAGGCCTGCGACCTCTTCCGTATCCTCGTCTTCGTCCTCGTCCGTTTCCGGGGCCTTGAACTGGAGCCCGAAATTGACCGACGGGTCGGCGAAGCCGGTTACCGCATCGAGAGGAATGTGAAGCCGTTCGTTCTTGCCGGAAAAGCTGAGCGTGATCTCGAAGGCGTCTTCCGCCACGTCGAGGCCCCAGAACTGGTGCTGGATGACGATGGTCATCTCGTCCGGATACTGGGCGACGAGGCGGCTCGCGATGTCGACGTCCGGCGCCTGGGTGCGGAACGTGATGTACATGTGATGGTCGCCGGGCAACCCGTCGGCCGCGACGCGACGCAACGCCTCGCGGACCACCGTCCGCATCGCGCCTTCGACCAGCGCCTGATAGTCCATCAGATCTTCAGACATGGCGGGACTATTATGCGATGACGGCAGGCGGCGCAAGCGATACGCGGGAACGGCGTCGTCGGCCGGGGGGAGAGGGAAGTGGGGGGGCTTCTGTTGCCCGGCGCCCCCCCGAACCGCGCTTGCCTAATTAGGCAGCGAGGGCCAAATCGTTATCATTGGCACTTGTAAAAACGGCCCGCTAACGGCGGTACCATACCGGGCAAAAAGCAAGTCTTTACACGCGTGTCGATCCTGTTTCGCCCCCATGCCGTCTGCCGGAAACCCCTTTACGGAAGGCCCGGCGAAACCGGAAGTTTGGTGGAGGCGCCGGGTACTGCCCCCGGGTCCACTGCGCTTATTACACAAGCCGTTTATCGCCATAGTCGGACAAGCCGACGCTTTATATATAGGGCGATTCGGCCTTAAATTAAAGTGAACCCCGTGCGCCGGGAAAATCGCGAGAAACGGCGATTTCCGGCCGTATCAGACCGCTGGGTAAGAGTTCAGGGACCGCGATGCAGCAATATCTAGACCTCATGCGGCACGTCCGCGACACCGGCGTCTTCAAGGACGACCGCACCGGGACCGGCACCTACAGCGTGTTCGGTTACCAGATGCGCTTCGACCTCGCCGACGGTTTTCCGCTGGTCACGACCAAGAAGATCCATACCAAGTCGGTCATCCACGAGCTGCTGTGGTTCCTCAAGGGCGATACGAACGTCGCCTACCTGAACGAGAACGGCGTCTCGATCTGGGACGAATGGGCCGACGAGCATGGCGATCTCGGGCCGGTCTACGGCGCGCAGTGGCGCTCGTGGGCGGCAGCGGACGGCTCGACCGTCGACCAGATTTCCGACGTCGTCCGGCAGATCAGGACCAACCCCGATTCGCGCCGGCTGATCGTCAGCGCGTGGAACGTGCCGCAGATCGCCAACATGGCGCTGCCGCCGTGCCACTGCCTGTTCCAGTTCTACGTCGCGGACGGAAAGCTGTCCTGCCAGCTCTACCAGCGGAGCGCCGACATCTTTCTCGGCGTGCCGTTCAACATCGCGTCTTATGCGCTGCTGACAATGATGATGGCGCAGGCGACCGGGCTCGAGGCCGGCGAATTCGTGCACACGTTCGGCGACGCGCATCTCTACGCCAACCATCTCGAGCAGGCGGACGAGCAGCTCCAGCGGACGCCGTATGCGCTGCCGACCATGACGTTGAACCCCGACGCCACCGACATCTTCGGTTTCGCCTACGACGATTTCACTCTCGACGGTTACCGGTTCCATCCGCACATCCCGGCGGCGGTCGCCGTCTGATCCGGTCTTGATTGTCTCGATCATCGCCGCCGTCGCCGAGAACGGCGTGATCGGCCGCGACGGCGATCTGCCGTGGCGGTTGTCGTCCGACCTGCGGCGGTTCAAGGAAATCACCCTGGGCAAGCCGGTAGTGATGGGGCGCAAGACGTGGGACTCGATCGGCCGGCCGCTGCCCGGGCGCGCCAACATCGTGGTTTCGCGGAACGCTGATTTCGTCGCCGACGGCGCGGACGTGGCGGCCGATATCGACGCGGCCCTCGAGATCGCGCGCCGCCGCGCGGCGGAAACCGGGGCCGACGAGATCTTCGTCATCGGCGGGGCGGCGCTCTACGAGGCGGCGCTCGGTCTCGCCGGCCGGCTCTACCTGACCGAGGTCCAGGCCGCGGTCAGCGGCGACACGCACTTTCCCGACGTCGATCGAGCCCTGTGGCGCGAAATCGCCCGCGAGACGCGCCCTGCCGGGGAAAAGGACGATCACCCTCACGCCTTCGTAACGCTCGAGCGCGTCGACTGACGCCCGAAAGCGGCGTTTCCCGGATTTGCCGTTTGCCAAACGTTAACGAGTTTGGCTAAAACTGCGCGGCAACGATTTCACGTGCGACTTCAAGAGGTTGACTGTGCGCTTTTCCGTTGCGGCCCTTTTGGCGGCTTTTCTGTGCGTCTCGCTCGCGCCCGCGCAGGCGAAGGACGATCAGTACGCCATGCTGACGGACGGCCGGAAGGCCGACCGCATCGTCGTGCTCAAGGGCGAGCGCCGGCTCGTGCTGATGCGCGACGACCGCGTGCTCCGCGTCTACAGCGTTGCGCTCGGCCGCTACCCGAAGGGCCACAAGCAGCGGAGGGGCGACGCGAAGACGCCCGAAGGTACCTACACCATCGACTACCGCCTCGATTCCGATCAGTCGAAATTCTACCGGGCGCTCCACATCTCCTATCCCAACGACCGGGACAAGGCGCGGGCCGAGGCGCGCGGCGTGAATCCGGGCGGCCAGATCATGATCCACGGCCTGCCGAGCAACTGGACGGCCAAGCAGCTCGATCACCCGCGCCTCGACTGGACGCAGGGCTGCATCGCGGTCACCAATCGCGAGATCGACGAGATCTGGGCGATGGTGCGCGACGGGACGACCATCGAAATCCATCCCTGATTGTCGCGGCGGCGAGCCGCCTCACCAGGTCAGCCATTTCAGCACGAACGGGTTCTCGCGCCGCACGAAGAAGCGGCGCGTCTCGTCGCCGATCAGGATCGCCGCGGCGAACGGCAGGCTCAGCGCGAGCTGCCACGGCTCCAGCGGCGCGGTGCCGAAGAACACGTTGCACGCCGGCACGTAGGAAATCAGCGCCAGCAGCAGAAGCTCCGTTCCCACGCCCAGCAGCACGAGCCGGTTCGACAGGAAGCCCACGGTAATGAGGCTCTGACGCCGAGTCCGGCAGATGATCACGTCGGCGATCTGGCAGACGATGATCGAGGCGAAGAAGCCGGTCACCGCGGAGCGGTACAGCGGATCGTCGTGGGCGAGGTCGGCGCCCCACTGCCAGCCGCCTGCGTACAGGATCACGAAATAGCTGAAGAAGCCGGCGGCGGCCTGCATCATGCCGACGATCCCGTAGCTCATCAGCAGCAGGTTGCGCGACAGCAGCCGCTTGCCGCGCGGCCGCGGCTTGTGCTTCATGACGTCGGTTTCGGGCTTTTCCGCCCCGAGCCCGAGCGCCGGCAGGATGTCTGTGCCGAGGTCGATGCTGAGGATCAGGACGACCGTCAGCGGCAGCGGGATGTCGAGCAGCACGTAGGCGATGAACGGCAGAATCTCGGGGATGTTGCTGGTCAGAATGTAGGCGATGAACTTCTTGATATTGTCGAATATCGTCCGGCCTTCCTCGACGGCGCTGACGATGGTCGCGAAATTGTCGTCCATCAGCACCATGTCGCTCGCCTCCTTTGCGACGTCGGTGCCCATGACGCCCATCGCGACGCCCATGTCCGCGTTCTTGAGCGCGGGGGCGTCGTTGACGCCGTCGCCTGTGACGGTGACGGTTTCGCCCAGCGCCTGGAACGCCTGGACGACCTGCAGCTTCTGGGCCGGCGCGATGCGCGCGAAGATGATCTCGTCGTTGCCGGAGAGCGTCGCGGCGAGTTTCTCCGCGCTCATGGTGGCAAGCCCATCGCCCTGTATGACGGTTGCCTCGCCGGTCACGAGCCCGATCTGGCGGGCGATGGTCGCCGCCGTCAGCCCGTAGTCGCCGGTGATCATCACGACCTTGATGCCGGCCTCGTGGCATTTGGCCATCGCTTCCGGGACCTCGGGGCGCGGCGGGTCGATCATGCCGGTGAGCCCGATGAAGACGTAGCCGTCCTGCGGCAGCGGCTCGGCATCCCCGACCGGCCGCCAGGCGTAGGCGAGGCCGCGTTCGCCCAGCGCCGCGAGTTCCCGATAGGCTGCGATGACGACGTCGCGCCGATCCGCGGTCAGCGGTTCGGTCCCGCCGTCGACCATGATGCGGTCGCACATCCCGAGGATCGCCTCCGGTGCGCCCTTGGCGTATGCGTTGGGCCGTTCGTTCTGCGCCAAGCGCCAGGTCGCGATCATGCAGCGCGCCGCGTAGTTGAACGGCTGTTCGGCAATCTTTTCGGAGCGGCGGAGCTCGGCGAGGTTCCGCAGCGCATCGACATACAGAAGCAGCGCGCCGTCCGTCGCGTCGCCCGAGAAACCGTCCTCCGTCAGTTCGGCCGCGTTGCACAGCGCCATGCATTCGAGCTCGCGGGCGCCGGCGGGGTCTTCGAGGACCGCGGGGTCGGCGGCGCCGTAGTGGCGGCTGCCGAGGACGACCGAGTTAACGCCGAGCCGGTTCTGGGTGAGCGTGCCGGTCTTGTCGGTGCAGATAACGGTCGTGCTGCCGAGCGTCTCGACGCTTTCGAGATTCTTGATCAGCGCCTTTTTGGCCGCCATCCGCTTGCTCGCCATCGTCAGCGACAGCGTCACCGTCGGCAGCAGGCCTTCCGGGACGTTGGCGACGATGATGCCGATGGCGAAGATGAGGCTCGAGATCCACCCGTTGCCGATCGCGACGCTGACGATGAAGAAGAGAACGCCGAGGAAGACGGCGATCGAGCTGATGACCTTGATGAAATAGGCGAGCTCGCGGTGGATCGGCGTTTCGGTCTGCTCGGTCGCCTTGGTCAGCGCGACGATCTTTCCGATCTGGGTTGCCATCCCCGTGCTGCAGACGACGGCGCGGCCCTCGCCGCCCTGAACGAGAGTGCCCGAAAACACCATGTTCCGGCTTTCGAGCACCTGGTCCGCAATGTGCGACGGGTCGAGCCGTAGCGCCTGGCTCTCGCCCGTCAGGCTCGATCCGTCGACTTCGAGATCGCTGGCGTCGATAAGGCGGCCGTCGGCCGGGACGCGGTCGCCTTCGTGCAGCAGGATCACGTCGCCCGGGACGAGCGTTTCCGCAACGACGCGGATCGCCCGCCCGCCGCGGATGACCGTCACCATCGACGGCAGCATCCGGCGAAAGCTCTCCATGATCCGCTCGCTCTGGTGTTCCTGGATGTAGGTGAACGCCGCGTTGAGCACGACGACGCCGAGCAGCGCGACGGCGATGTAGAGATTGCCCTCGCCCGGATCGAGACGCTCGGCGGCAATCGCGAGCGCGCCGCCCGCCATCAGCAGCAGCGCGAAGAAATTCTTGAACTGGCGGAGAAACTTGACGAACTCGGGGACGTCATGGCGGACGCTGAGCTCGTTCGCGCCGTATCGTTCCAGCCGGCGCGCGGCTTCGGCGTCGCGCAGCCCGTCCGGCGAAGTATCGAATTCGCCGTAAAGCTGCGACAGCCCGATCTTGTGCGGCTCGATCGCCGGTTTGTCTGTGTCGCCGTCCGTCAGCGGATACGCACCTCGTTGACTATGCCGGCGGCGCGAAGATCGCGTCGACGGTGACCGGCCCGTCGCAGTCGGCGCGGCCCGTTTCCACCATATGCTCCATGTGCGCGAGAACGGAGCGGGCGGCGGCGCGGTGCATCGCGTCGGGAAGATGCGTGTACATCCGCTTCACCATGTCCGGTATCGTCGCCACGCCGTCCGACAGGCATTTCGAGATCTGCGTCTCGCGCATGATGCGGTGATTCAGGTAGGCGCGGACGAACGGCCGCGGGTTGGGGATCTCCGGCCCGTGCCCCGGCAGGTACGTCGCTTCGTCCCGGCCCAGACAGGTGCGCAGGCTCGCGAAATACTCGCCCATGTTGCCGTCCGGCGGCGAGACGATCGTCGTGTTCCACCCCATCACGTGATCGCCGGAGAACAGGACGCTCTCTTCCTTCAGCGTGAAGCAGTGGTGGTTCGACATGTGCCCCGGCGTATGCACCGCCTCGAGCGTCCAGCCGGGACCCGCGATCTCGTCGCCGTCGCCCAGCAGGATATCGGGCGCGAAGTCCTCCTGCGCCGCCTCGACCGTCTTGCCGCCGTCGAGCGGGCGGGGGTGAGCGCCGACGATGGGCGCGCCTGTCACTTCCTTGAGCCAGTCCGACGCGGGCGAGTGATCCATGTGGGTATGCGTGACGACGATATGGGTGACCGTTTCGCCGGCGAGCGCCGTCTTCAGATTGTCGATGTGCTGCTCGACGAGCGGGCCCGGGTCGATCACCGCAACCTCGCCGCGGCCGACGATGTAGGTGTTGGTGCCGACATGGGTGAAGGCGCTCGGGTTCTCGGCGATCACCCGCCGGACGCCGGGGACGACGTCCGCCGGCGCGCCGTACTCGAAGGCCATTTCCTTGCGGAAGGGGATGTCGCCTGCGCTCATGCGGGTTCCTCTGTTCGAAGACGATGCTATTCGAAGACGATGCTGGGGGCAGCCGGCTGGTCGACGCCCACTTTCGCCCATATCTGCTCCGCGATCGCCCGGTAGGCCTGCGCGTGTGCGCCGTCCGGGTCTGAGGCGACGATCGGCGTGCCGCCGTCGCCGCCTTCGCGGATCGCCATGTCGAGCGGGATCTCGCCCAGAAAGTCGACGCCCATTTCCATCGCCGCCTTGCGGGCGCCGCCATGGGTGAAGATGTCCGAGCGCCCGCCGCAGTGTGGGCACAGGAAGTAGCTCATGTTCTCGACGATGCCGAGGACCGGCACCTCGACCTTGCGGAACATGTTGAGACCCTTGCGCGCATCCAGGAGCGCAAGGTCCTGCGGGGTGGAGACGATCACCGCGCCGGCGATCGGAACGCGCTGCGCCATGGTGAGCTGCGCGTCGCCCGTGCCCGGCGGCATGTCGACGACGAGAATGTCCTGCGGACCCCACTGAACGTCGCCCATCATCTGTTCGAGCGCGCCCATGACCATCGGGCCGCGCCAGATCATCGGCGTGTCCGGCGGCACGAGGAAGCCGATCGACATGCAGGTAACCCCGTGCGCCTCCATCGGAATGATCGTCTTGCCGTCCGGCGAAGTCGGCCGGTCGGTGATCCCCATCATGGTCGGCAGGGACGGGCCGTAGATGTCGGCGTCCAGCATGCCGGTGCGCAGGCCCATCGCGCGGAACGACAGGGCCAGATTCGCCGCCGTCGTCGACTTGCCCACGCCGCCCTTGCCCGAGGCAACGGCGACGATGGCGCCGACCTGCGGCAGAAGTTCGCGAGCCTGCTGTTGCGGCTGTCGAGCTTGCTGGGGCTGCTGAGGCGGCGGCTGGCTCGCCTGCTGCGGCCGGTGGGCCGTCATGACGGCCGTGACCGACAGAACGCCGGGGATTCCCTTGACCGCCTGCTCGGCGGCGCGGCGCACCGGCTCCATCGTTTCGGCCTGCGCAGGGTCGATGACGAGGGCGAACTGGACGTGTCCGTCCTTCACGATCAGCCCGTCGATCAGCCCCGCGCCGACGACGTTTGTCCCCGAACCCGGCAGGTCCACGCCGCTCAGCGCCTGTTCAATGTCGCGCTCGTTCGGCTGCGCCATCCTTGACTTCTCCTGTCGCGTCACAATATCGCTAGACAGAAGGGAGTGCCCCGCATTGCGTGCGGGGTCAAGCTATCATATAAGGCGCGCGGCCCGCCGGGCGGAAAACCGACCGAATTCAGACACATGGAAGCTGAAAACAAGGCCGGCAAAGCGCCTCGATAGCGACAGGGAAACGGCTTAGAAACTCACAGAGACGGATTGGATTTACGGCATGCCATGGAAACAGCAAGGCGGGGGCGGAGGCGGCCCCTGGGGCGGCGGTAGCGGCGGCGGCGGCGGTCAGGGACCGTGGGGCGGCCGCGGCGGCGGAAATGGCGGCGGCGGCGGTCCCTGGGG
>JAYPTI010000111.1:6172-11012 GCA_038133505.1 Alphaproteobacteria bacterium | reverse complement strand
CTCCCCCTCCCGGCCACCCATGAGGATACTGACGTTGGGTGGCCTGGAGGGGGAGCGGGCCGGAACCGCAGAAAAATCAGTCCGTGGGCGTGGAGTCCGCGAAGGCCGGATAGGCCGCGTGCACCTCGCCGAGCCAGTCGACCAGCGCCGGAAATTCCGGCCGCCAGTCGTAGCCCTTGCGGAAATCGAGATATTCGAGCGCGCAGGCGAGCGTGATGCCGCCGACCGTGATGGGCGACAGCGACGGGGGCGATTTCGCGAAGGCGGCGAGCGCGCGGGCGATCTTGCCGCGCTGGAAATCGAGCCACGGCTCGTACGGTTCCTCGTCGGGGCGGTAGCGTCGCTCGTACAGCACGAGAAGCGCAGCATCGAGGATGCCGTCTGCCATCGCCTCCTGGCGCAGCGCCTCGAAACGCGCCTCGCCGGCCGCCGGAAGGATCTTCCCGCCGCCCGTTTCGCCGTCGAGAAACTCGAGAATGACGGGGCTGTCGAACAGCGCCCGCCCGTCGGCGAGTATCAGCGCCGGAATTTTGCCGAGCGGATTCTGGGTGCGCAGCAGGTCCTCGTCGTCCGCTTTCATGAACTCGACCGCGTCGGTGAGGCCGAGGACGGCGGCCGAGAACAGGACCTTGCGGCCGAACGGCGATGCGAGGCGCGAATGGAGGATGTAGTGGGGCATCGGGGAACTCTCGAGTGATCGGGCCCCGATCTTAGTATCGAGGCGCGTCTACAGCCAGTCGGGAACCGGCAGGTCCTTCTCGCGCAGGAACTCTGGATTGAACAGCTTGGACTGGTAGCGCTGGCCGCCGTCGCACAGGATGGTGACGATGGTGTGGCCGGGGCCGAGTTCCTTCGCCAGCCGGATCGCGCCGGCGACGTTGATGCCGGACGACCCGCCGAGACACAGGCCCTCCTCCTTCAGCAGGTCGAAGATGACCGGCAGCGCCTCCGCGTCGGGGATCCGGAACGGCAGGTCGACCTTGGCCTGCGCCACGTTGCCGGTGATGCGGCCCTGGCCGATCCCCTCGGTGATCGACGAGCCCTCGCCCGCCAGCTCGCCGGTCTTGAAATAGCTGTACATCGCCGCGCCTTCCGGGTCGGCGAGCCCGATCTTGATGTCGGGATTGACCTCCTTCAGGAAGGTCGAGATGCCGGCGAGCGTGCCGCCAGTACCGATCGCGCAGACGAAGCCGTCGATCTTGCCGTCGGTCTGCGCCCAGATTTCGGGACCGGTGGATTTGTAGTGGCCCTTCCAGTTCGCCGGATTGTCCCACTGGTTGGCCCACAGCGCGCCGTTGGGCTCCTTCTCGGCATATTCGGCGGCGACGCGCTCGGAGACGCGCACGTAGTTGCCGGGATCCTTGTAGGGCTTGGCGGGAACCGGCATCAGCTCGGCGCCGCACAGCCGCAGCATGTCCATTTTTTCGCGGCTCTGCGTCTCGGGGATGACGATCACGGTGCGGTAGCCGCGCGCGTTGCCGACCAGCGCGAGGCCGATGCCGGTATTTCCGGCCGTCCCCTCGACGATGACGCCGCCGGGCTTGAGCGTGCCGGCACGTTCGGCATCGAGGATCATGTAGAGCGCGGCGCGGTCCTTGACCGATCCGCCCGGGTTCAGGAATTCCGCCTTTCCGAGAATCTCGCAGCCCGTGATTTCGGATGCCTTGTTGAGCCTGATGAGCGGCGTATTTCCGACCGCTCCCGAAAAACCCTTGCGGATATCCATCCTGCCTCTGCCGGTTCTTGTGTTGCTAGCGCGACTCGCCGAGACAAGGGTCGTCCTCGTCGGAGGCCGTCGGGCGCGCTGCGTTCGCTTCCTCGAATTCGTCGAGCCGGGCGCGGAGCGTCTGGATCTCGCCCATCAGCCCGTCGATCACCTTGGCGACCGGGTCGGGCGATTCGCCGAACGGCGTGCCGTAGGCGACGAATTCCGGCTCCGCCGTGCGGTCGCGCGGCATCACCTGCTTTGCAGGAATACCGACCATCGTCACGCCAGGCGGGACGTCTGCGAGGACGACGGCATTGGCGCCGATATTTGCGCCCTCGCCCACCGTCACCGGCCCGAGTACCTGCGCGCCGGCGCCGACGACCACGCGGTTGCCGATCGTCGGGTGACGCTTCTCCTTCTTGAGCGACACGCCGCCCAGCGTGACGCCCTGATAGAGGGTAACGTCGTCGCCGACCTCGGCCGTTCCGCCGATGACGCAGCCCATGCCGTGATCGATGAAGACCCGCCGGCCGATCTTGGCGGCGGGATGGATCTCGATCCCCGTCAGAATGCGCGCGAAATAGGAAATGAACCGGGCGACGAAGTGGAGCCCCGCGTTCCAGGCCGCGTGGGAGAGCCGGTGGAACAGGACGGCGTGAAAACCGGGATAGCAGAAAAAGACCTCGAGGCGCGATCGCGCCGCCGGATCCTTTTCCATGATCACGCGGATCGTCTCGGCCGTCCGTTCGAAAAGCGCCATCGCCAGGTCCCGTCCCCGAACTGCTTTTTCCTTCGTCCGCCTGACATGTGCCCGTCGCGGCCGGGCGTCAACGCGGCAAAACGAAAAAGATTTTTCCGTAAATCGCCAAACGGCGCGAAAACTGACCGGAAACGGCCGGAATGTCGAGCTTAAATAGGGGATTTTTGTTTTTCGGCGCCGTCCCGCCGCCCATCGGCTCAATCGACGTGACGGGCGCGCCGCGGGCCGCTTCGGTCCGGTCTCGCAGACCGTCAATCGAGATGATCAGCCTCGATCTCGGCGAGGATGGCCGCCGCGCCTGTCTCGATCATGTCGAAGACGCGCTCGAACCCGTCGCCCGCACCGTAATAGGGATCGGGCACGTCCTCGATGCCGTAGGCGGGCGCGTAGTCCATGAACATCCGGATACGGTCGCGCCGCCCGTCGGGACAGGCGCCCGCGAGACTGCGGTAGTGGCCGCCGTCCATGGCGAGGATAAGGTCGAAGTGATCGAAGTCGCCCGGCCGGACGGTCCGCGCGCGCTGGCGCCCGATCTCGACGCCGCGGCGCCGCGCGGTCTCCTGAGACCTTTCGTCGGGCGGCTCGCCGACATGCCACGCCCCGATCCCGGCGGAATCGATCTCGATGCGGCTCTCGAGCCCGCGATCCTCGACAAGCGTGCGCATCACGCCTTCCGCCGTCGGCGAGCGGCATATATTTCCGGTACAGACGAACAGCACCCTGAACACGCGTCCTCCCCTCCCTCTCATTCGACCCTTGTCATCCGGGGGCATTACTATAAAGCTTTGCCGCCGCAGCGGCAGCAGTCCCGCCGACCCGGAGTCAGATGCCCGACACCCTGTCAGACCTGTTCAGCGACATTCGTGCCCGCACCCATTGCGACGGGCTGCCGAGCGGCCCGCGGCCGGTCGTCCGGGGATCCTCGTCGGCGCGGCTTTGCATCGTCGGCCAGGCGCCCGGCGTCCGCGTGCACAATTCCGGCATCCCGTGGAACGACCCGAGCGGAAAGCGGCTGCGGGACTGGCTTCAGACGGACGACGAGAAGTTTTACGACGAAAGCCGGGTCGCCATCGTGCCGATCGGCTTCTGCTACCCCGGCACGATGGAGAACGGCGGCGACTATCCGCCGCGCAAGGAATGTGCACCGAAATGGCATCCGCCGCTGCTGGATGCGCTGAAGAAGGTGGAACTGACGCTGCTGGTCGGGACCTATGCGCAGGCCTTCTATCTCGGCCGCGAGCGAAAGAAGAACATGACCGAGACGGTACGCGCCTTCCGGGATTACCTGCCCCGGTTCCTGCCCACGCCGCATCCGAGCTGGCGGACGACCGGGTGGCAGAAGAAGAAACCGTGGTTCGACGAGGAGCTTCTGCCCGAACTGCGCGCCCGCGTCCACGCGCTGGTCGGGTCGTGAGGAACGCACGCGAATGAGCCTGCTCGCTGCGTTCAACGCGCTCCCGGCCGCAAGCCGCGGCATCGCGCTGATGTTCCTGTCGGCGATGTGCTACGCGTTCACCTACGTCACGATCCGCCATCTCGGCGAGACCTTTTCCGTCTACCAGCTCGTCCTGTTCCGCACGGCGCTCGGTACTGCAGTTATGTTGCCGTGGGTGATCCGCGCGGGGCCAGGCGCGCTGCGCACGCGGCGCTGGAAGGCATACGGATTACGCGCCGTCGCGGTCTATACCGGCAATCTCTGCTGGTTCTACGCGCTGGCCCACATCACGCTGGCGGACGCAACCACCCTCTCGTTCATGGCGCCGCTGTTCTCCGTTCTGATCCTCGCCGTCTGGCTGCGCGAAAAACTAGATGCGACCCGGATCGCCGCGATCCTGCTGGGGATCGCGGGCGGCGTTATCATCATCCGGCCGGGCTTCGCCGAGATCCATGTCGCGATGATCGGTATGGTCTATACCGCTGTCGCTTACGGCGCGGCGATGGCGTGGACCCGGGCCCTGACGCTGACCGAAAACCACAATGCGGTTGTGTTCTACATGTTCGCGATAAACCTGCCGGTCTCGGCGGTCCCGGGCATCGCCCACTGGACCACGCCAGGCTGGATCGACCTGCCGTGGATTATCGCTTTCGGCGTTCTCAGCCTTTACTCGCAGACCTTCATGACGAGGTCGCTGGCACTGGCGGAGGCCGCGGTGGTGATGCCGACATACTATCTGCAGCTTCCGCTGGTGGCGCTGCTGGGATTCGCGTTGTTCGACCAGATTCCGGAAATCTGGCTGGTCCCGGGCGCGGCGCTGATCATCGGCGGCAGCTATCTCTCGGTCCGTGCGGAGGCGCGCAAGCGAAAGCGGGCGGAAGCGGCGCTCCGCGGAGCGGACGCGTGAAACCGGGTACGGCGGCGATCGGCCTTCTGT
>JAYPTI010000111.1:5268-6162 GCA_038133505.1 Alphaproteobacteria bacterium | reverse complement strand
ACGGAGCAATGACCCGGAGCAGTGCGGTAACGGGCCTTCTGTGGATGACGGCGACGGCCGCCTGCTATTCGATCAGCTACGTTGTCCTGCGGCTGATGTCGGAAGACCTGTCGATCTACGAGCTGACGTTCCTGCGTGCGGCGGTCGCGTGCGTCTTCCTCGGTCCGTGGATCCTGGCGACGCGGCCGCAGGCGATCCGGGTGACGCGCTGGAAACTCTACGGCATCCGCTCCGTCGTCACCTACGGCGCCATGATGTGCACGGTCTATGGCATCGCGCACGTGCCGGTTGCCGACGTCACCGCGCTGCTGCTCGCCTCGCCGCTGTTTACCGTCCTGTTCGCGGTCTGGTTCCTCGGCGAGCGGGTCGGCGTCCACCGCTGGGCGGCGCTGGCGACCGGCGCGCTGGGCGCCCTGCTGATCATCCGCCCGGGGTTCGAGGAATTGGCGTTCGCGAGCTTCGCGGGTCTGTTCGCCGCCTTCGGCTACGGCATCGCGAACGCAAGCACCAAGGCGCTGACTGGGACAGACCATCCGGACGCGGTCGCCTTCTGGATGTACGCGCTGATCACGCCGATCGCGTTGCCGGCGGCGATCGCGACGTGGACGACGCCGGACTGGCGCCACGTGCCGTACATTCTCCTGCTTGGGCTGCTGACGATGCTGTCCCAATACTGCATGGCGCGGGCGTTCCGGGCGGCGGACACGAGCGTCGTGCTGCCGGCGCACTACCTTCAGATGCCGTTCGCCGCCGGTCTCGCCTTCGTGATCCTCGCAGAGGTTCCGTCTGTCTATGTCTGGCTGGGAGCGGCGATCATCGCCGGCAGCGCGTATTACACGGCTCTCAGGGAACGCCGGGCGGCGCAAGCCGCCGACGCCCGCCGCCAACGCTGAA
>JAYPTI010000111.1:0-5258 GCA_038133505.1 Alphaproteobacteria bacterium | reverse complement strand
GGCGGCAAGGGCGGCGAGGGCGGTCTGGTCTTTCGCGAGGCGCAGCCGGCCCGGCGGGGGGGCCCACGCCCCCGACGCCCGCCGCCAACGCTGAAATTTGCGGCCGGTAAAGCGGTTGGCGCATTGACGCTTCGAATCGGCATCATAGTTTAATGTACTGGATACATGGTTTAATCTGGCGGGTAGTGGTCGGGCTTGCGCGCGTTGGACTTAATGGATGCCGCTCCGTCGCCTTGATTGTTCAAACCTCTCAAATCAAAAGCAGACCCACCAGAGGGTAACGAATCACATCCAATTTCAAGACAGAGTCGGCTTCTAACTCGGCTGCAGGCTGCTTGGACATCAAACGTGTCCTTCTGATCTATCCATTTGCCGTTCAGGCGGAATACAGCCTCGATGTCGTCCGGAAGCGGGGACAGTTCTGCCAGGCGCCGATCGGGCTTGCTCATATCGCATCGTACGTACGGGCACATGCCTCTGATATCGAGATCGAGGTTTTCGACGCCAATGCGATGGCAATCGAACATATTCTCGAGACGGACGTCGTCGACATGGATGAGCTCTGGTCCATGCTCGCCGAAAGGGTCGCCGACTTTGCGCCAGACGTGATCGGAGTCAGCAGCCTGTTTCATGAAATCGCTGGCATCGCCCATCGAACGATGGCGGCGGCGCGCCAGGCGGCGCCCGTCTCGATCGGCGTGATGGGCGGCAACTATCCCGAAGCTTCGCCGCAGATAGCGCTTGCCGACGAAAACGTGGAGTTCGTCGTCCTCTCGGAGGGCGAACTGGCGTTCACCCACCTGCTCGACTGCCTTCGAAAAGGCACCGACCCGGCCATCGCCGTCGACGGGCTTGTGTGCAGAATCGACGCGCTTGACCGCGTTCGGCGCATTTTCTCGGAAAGCGACAAGGGACCGGACGGCTTGGTCGACCTCGCGCATCCGCTTGCCGGTTTCGAATTCGACGGTCTGCCGAACGCCACGCCGCTGCACCGTTCGCCAAAAACGAACTATCCGGAATCGCTGGACGATTACCCATGGCCCGACCGCTCGGGTTTCAACATGGAGCTATACGCGACCTACTCACGGAGCATGATCCAGCACGACACAGGGCCGGAGGAGTTTCGCGTCGCGCACATGACAGCGTCGCGCGGGTGTCCGTTCAAATGCACGTTCTGTTCGTCGAAGAATTTCTGGGGTGCGCAAATCCGTTACCGCGATCACGTCGACGTCGTTCGCGAGATGAAGCACCTTCATGAAGAATACGGAATCAACTACTACGTCTTCAACGACGACAACATCATGTTTCATCGGAAATGGCTGCTGGATTTCTGCAACGAAATCCTGCGCCAGAATCTGAACATCCGGTGGATGTCAGGCGGTGGAATTCAAGCCTCCTCGATGAAGCCGGACGTCGTCGAAGCGCTGCACGCTTCCGGCGTTCGGATATTCCAGATGTCTCTGGAAACGGGCAAGGCGGAGACCCTTCGGCGCATCATGAAGCCCCTCAGCGGACGCGACGGCCAGGCGGATGAGATCATCGCGCTGATCCGCAAATACGAAGGCGTTTGGATCAGCAGCAACTTCGTCAGTGGATTCTATTTCGAGACGATCGACGACATTCTTGAAAACCATGCGTATGGCGGATCGCTGGACCTCGACTGGCGAAACTTCTTCTCGTTCATACCGTTGCCGGGAGCGGAAGACTTCGAATCCTGCGTCGAGCACGGATATATTTCCGGGGAGCAGATCTGGGCGGACGGTGTCGTCGGCCGGCTGAGGAATCTGAACACCGAAAACTTCACGGCGGAAAAGGTGAGCCATCTCAATTACGCGGCGAACCTCAGGTACAATTTCCTCGAAAACCGTAATCTCTCGCTCGATCCGCTTCGGGCAATACGCGACTTCGATTACGTGATCAAGTTCGTGCCCGATCATGCGATCGCGTATTTCGCCCGCGGCATTGCCGAACGGAATGCGGGCCGGAGCGCTGCATCCAGGGACTCTCTCCGCGAGGCGGCCAAAATCGTCTCGGACACGGCAGACCTGCCGTCGCTTTACGGCGGGGACAAAGGGGCGCCGTCCCGGGTTCGCTGGAAAGACTTTTTCGACGAATTCGGCGTCGACGCCGACGCCGAGTTCCGCGCCGAATTGATGGTCGGACAGCGCTGATCCGGATAGGCCGGGGGCCTCGGGATCAAAAGGATCCGTTGCCAGCGATTTCCGCTTCGATCCGTTCCATGTCCTCGTCGGACAGGCCGAAGTGATGGCCGATTTCGTGGATCAGGACGTGTCGGACCAGATGGGTCAGATCTTCCTCGACCTCGCA
This sequence comes from Alphaproteobacteria bacterium, assembly GCA_038133505.1. Taxonomy (GTDB): domain Bacteria; phylum Pseudomonadota; class Alphaproteobacteria; order MPNO01; family UBA830; genus JAYQUR01. The sequence goes on along the minus strand of JAYPTI010000111.1, from coordinate 2,930 downwards.
CCAGTAGTCGAGCAACGGGCGGCGATAAAGAAACACCATGTCGGGCGCGCTTTGCGATCCCTGCTCCTTCTCACCGATCGGAATGCCCTGGTAGAGTCCCATCAGATCGAAGGGGCTCTGCAGACCCATGTCGCGTTCGGTCTCGGCGTCGGGAAAGTCGTCGATGCGAAACACGACACCCTCCGTCAGCGCGCGGAATTCGGCTGGGAGACTGTCGAACGCCGCCCGCGCGATCTCCTCGAGATCGTCGAGCGAAGGCGCAACCGAAAAGCGGGACGGTTCCATCGGGTTGGTCATCTTTCGTAAATAGGCGTCGCTTGATCGCGGGTCAAAGGCCCTTCATGCTTGCCGGACGCAACAGGAGACGACGATGGTCGAAAAGCTGACGGGGAAAGCGCGGCAAAAGGCGATGGGCCCGCTCAAGCACTGGAAGAAGGTCCAGGATCGCGACGCGATCCAGAAAGCGTACAAGTTCACCGACTTCAACGAGGCATTCGGCTTTATGGCGCGCGTCGCGCAGCAGGCCGAGAAGACCGACCACCATCCCGAATGGTTCAACGTCTACAACCAGGTGCTGATCACGCTGGCGACGCACGAGGCGGGCGGCGTCACCGAACGCGACGTGGCGCTCGCCAAGTTCATCGACAGGATCGCGGGCAAGAAGGCGGTCGCGGAGCTCGCCAAGGCCGAAAAGGCGCGCAAGGCGCGCGGCAAGCCGGCCAAACGGAAATAGACCCTATCCGCCGCCCGTTTGCGCGGGCTTGCCGAGCTTCGCTTCGCGCCGGGTAATGTAGAGCGTCGACGAAACGATGATCGCGGCGCCGACCCACGTCCAGATGTCGGGCAGTTCCGAGAAGATGAAATAGCCGGCCATCGCCGCGAACACGATCCGGATGTATTCCATCGGCCCCATCAGGCTGGATTCGCCGATGGCGAAACCGCGCACGAAGAAGTTCATGCCTGCCGCCGTCAACGCCGCGATCAGGAAGAGTTGAAGGTATTCGAGCGGCGTCGGGTCGACCCAGACGTAGATCGCCGGGCCGACAAAGATCAGCGAGCCGAAGATGTGATACCAGAACAGGATCGTTCCCGGCGGCTCCTCGCGGCCGAGCAGCCGGATGATGACCAGGCCCCACGAGAACAGGAACACGGCGGTGATTGCGACGCCCCAGGCGATGTTCACGTCGCCGCCGAACGGCCGCACCATCACGAGGACGCCCATGAAGCCGACGATCGTCGCGCCCCATCGGTGGAGCCCGACGACCTCCTTCAACACGAAGATCGCGAGCAGGGTCAGGAACAGCGGGCGCGTGAAGATGATCGCCGTCGCGTCGGCGAGAAGTAGGTGGATGACCGCGTAATACAGACCGGCCTGGCCGCACGACGCGATGATCGCGCGGAAGAAGTGGAGCTTGATCCGCTTTGTCTTGAGCCTTTCGCGCCCCGTGCGGACGAACAGCGGAATCATCAGAACGAAACCGATGACGTAGCGGAACAGCGCCATCTGGGCCGGGTGGATATTGTCGCCGGTGAATTTCACGGTGACATCGGTCAGCACGAAGAAGATCGTGCCGAGCACGACGAAGACCGCCCCCTTGAGATTGGGCGGCAGCGCATTGAAAGCGCCCAGCATTCCCGTCATCGCGCACGCCTCATGGCCCACACCTCATCGCCCACACATCATCGTTAAGGCTCCGGTTCTTTGGCGGTCGGCCGGCCCTTCCCGCCCCCGAGACGGGTCAGCCAGATAGACGAGGCGAAGATCACCGTTCCGCCGACCCATGTCCAGACGTCCGGGAATTCCGCGAAGACGACCCAGCCGAATAGCGCCGCCCAGACGAGCCGCGTGAAGTTGAACGGCAGCGCGATGGAGACGTCGGCCGCCTGCATGCCGCGATTGTAGGTCCGCTGCAGGAACACGCTAGCAAGCCCGATCACGGCGAACAGGCCCCATTGCTCGAGGTTGGGCGTGACCCAGACGAACAGCGTCGGGACGGCGAGGATGATCGTCTGGGTGACGAACAGCCAGGCGGCGATGGTATCCGGCGGGTCGGTGCGCACCAGCGTCTTGATCATGATCGAGACCAGCGCGCCGGCCAGCGCCGAGCCGAGCGCGAAGGCGATACCGATGTTGAAGTCGCCGAACCCCGGCCGGATGACGATCAGCGCGCCGGCGAAGCCGACCAGGATCGCGCCCCAGCGCCGCGTGCCGACGGTCTCGCCGAGCAGAAGCCCGGCAATGGCCGCGCCGATGATGGGCTGCAGGAAGTTGATCGCCGACATGTCGGCGATCGGGATCAGCGCCACAGCGGCAAACAGCAGCGTCACGTTGGTCGACGACATGGCGCCGCGCAGGATATGGCGTCCGAGCCGCTGGGTCCGCATGGCGCCGAGCCCGACCTTCATCAGCCACGGCATCATGAAGAGGATGGCGAAGGCGTTGCGCAGAAAGGCTATTTCGAAGACTGGAATATCTGGCGCGAGATACCGGCCGATGGAAATCGAGATGACGTAGGTGAACGCCGACAGCGACATCCAGATACCCGAACGCACCGGGCCGGGAAGGGCTGCAAAACGGGAGGAAATCGCGCCTTCGGCCATCCGCTCAGGTCCGCGGCGGCATCTGGTCGTCCGACGCGGCCGACCGGCGGGCTTCCCGGCGCGCGTTATAGACGGTGGCGCAGAAGATCAGCAGCGCGCCGATCGCGGTGTAGGCCGACGGTATCTCGGCGAACAGCAGAAAGCCGAACAAGGCGGCGAAGATCAGCCGCGAGAAATCGACGGGCAGCATGATCGAGGCGTCGGCGGAGGCGAACCCGCGGCTCATCGTGCGCTGGCCCAGCGTACCGAGAAAGCCCATCAGAACCAGCCAGCCGAGCTGTTCCCAGCTCGGCGTCACCCAGACGAACAGCGCCGGCACGAGGATGATC
>JAYPTI010000110.1:0-11059 GCA_038133505.1 Alphaproteobacteria bacterium | reverse complement strand
CCTCATGGGTGGCCGGGAGGGGGAGCGGGCCGGTGCGATGCCGCGCTAGCGGATCAGACTACTTATCCTCCATCGGCGTCGTCACGACGATGAAGACGAGGTCGGTCAGGCCGGTATTCACCAGCCCGTGCTCGATCCCCGGCGATATAAAAATGACGTCGTGGCGGCGGACGACCCGCTTCTCGCCGTCGATCTCCATCAGACCCTCGCCCTCCAGCACGTGATAGACCTGTTCCTGCACCGCGTGGGTGTGCGGCTCGACATAGGCCATCGGCTGGTAGCAGGAGATGCGATGGTCGATCAGCCGGGCGTCCGACGTCTCGGCGGCGACCAGCGGTTTCGACAGCGCGCCGCCGTAATGGCCCGGATACTGCTTCCATTCGACCTCGGCGATGTTGCGGACGAACGCCTGTTTCTTCTTGGCCATGTGTCGTTTCCTCAAGTCACGTAGGGTTTGCCGAAAGCGGGTTCAGTGTGCGGCGTCGGCGGCAGCTGCCACGTGCCGGTCGACGGCGGTTTCAACTCGGCGTCGACATGAACGTCGATCAGGCACGGCCGGTTCGACGCGATGGCGGCTTCGAGCGCGCCGGCGAAATCCTCCGACTTGGTGACCGTGACGCCGTCGGCGCCGGCCGCTCGCGCCCATGCCGCGAAGTCGGGGTTGTAGGGCTCGCGGTTCTCCGACTGCCGCCGAAACGCGGTGCCGAGCTCTCGGCCGCCGAACATGCCGTACTGGATGTCGCGGATCGCACTCCACGCGAAATTGTTCCACACCACCCAGACGGCCGGGATGTCGTATTCGACCGCCGTGCACAGGACGTGCGGTACCATCGTGAAGCCGCCGTCGCCGCACACCGCAACGCAGGGTCGGTCGGGCGCTGCGAGCTTGGCGCCGAGGATGCCGCTCGGCCCGAACCCCATGCCGGAGAAGCCCCAGGTGTTGAGCATCGTCTGCGGCTGGCGCGCCTCCCAGAACTGCATGTACCAGTTGTGGTGGACGCCCGAATCGAGCGACAGGATGGCGTCGTCCGGCAGCACCTTGCGGCAATCCGCGACGACGCGCTCCGGCCGGATCGGCGAGGTGTGCATGTCGAAGCCGGGCGCAACGAACGCCTCCCACTCGCTTTTCCATTTCTCGATATCCGCGTGCCAGGCAGCGAGCAGGGCCGCGTTCGCCGGCCCGCGCGTCCCGATCTCCGCCAGAAGCTCGCGCAGGAACGTCCGCGCGTCGGCGAGAATGCCGATGTCCGGCGGATAGTTGCGGCCGAGTTCCGCGTGATCGACGTCGACATGGATCAGCCGGGTGCGCGGGAAGTTCCACGAATAGCCGTCGATCCACGACGACGACGACCGGTCGTCGAACCGGGCGCCGATCGCGATGACGACGTCGGCGTGACGGCCGGCCTGGTTTGCCGGATAGACGCCGTTGCGGCCGATGAAGCCGAGCGACAACGGGTCCGACATGTCGAGACAGCCCATGCCGTTGGGCGACGACAGCACGGGAATGCGGAGCGTGCGCGCCAGTTCGCTCAGCTCGGCAGACGCTTCCGACAGCGTCACGCCGTGGCCGATGAAAAGAACAGGCCGTTCGGCGGCGAGGATCGCGTCGGCGGCGGCGCGGACGTCGTCGGGCGATGCGCCGCTGCGCCTGAGGTTGAGCCCGCCCGATGGCGGCGGCACGTCGACGTCGGCTTCTTCCTGGAACAGGTTGAACGGAATATCCACGTTCACCGGTCCCGGCCGGCCGGACAGCATCGTGGTCGTCGCCTGGCGCAGCGCCAGCGGCAGCATGTCGACGCGGCTCGGCTGGTAGCTGTGCTTGACGACCGGGCGGATGACGTTCGGGAAATCCGCCTGGTTGTGGCGGTTGATCTCCTGGAAGGGCGCGCGGTTGAACTGGGACGTCGGCACGTTCGCCGTGATCGCGAGGAAGGCCGACGAATCCGTCTGCGCCAGCGCCAGCGCCATCACGAGGTTGGCCGAGCCCGGGCCGCAGGACGTCAGCGTCGCAACCGGTTCGTGCTTCACGCGGAAATAGGCGTCCGCCATGTGGCCCGCGACCTGCTCGTGGCGCGGCGAGACGAGCGTGATGTCGTCCTGCGCCTCGTAGAGCGCATCCAGCAGCCCCACGTTTCCGTGCCCGCAGATGCCGAAGATGTAGGGGATTTTCTCTTTTTTCAGGAACTCGATGATGAGTTCGCCACCCTTCATGAGCGCCATGACGGTTTCCTCCCTTTCCCGGTTGACCGCACTGTGCGCGATGGCGATGCGTCAGGAAAGGGGGAACTCCGCGACCGGGTCGTAGACCGGCCCGCCCCGGCCCATGCGGCTCTCGTAGAGAACGAAGGCGCGGGCGTCGAACGGCGTCGCGAAGAAGCCGGCGGTCGCCTCGAGCCAGTTCGCGACGCGGCCGCCGCGCGCGCCGCGCAGCCGCGCGACGGTGATGTGCGGTGTGTATTTACGGCCTTCCGGCGGGAGGCCCGTGCAGACCAGCGCATGGTCGACCGCCTGATGCAGCGCCTCGATCTCGGGCAACTTGCGGACGCCGACCCAGATTGCGCGCGCCTTGTCGCCGGTGCCGAACCGTCCCGTGTCGCCGGGCTCGATCGTAAGCGACGGCGGGTGAACGCGGTCGAGCGCGGCGACGATGTCCTCCAGCCGGTCTTCCGGCACCTCGCCGATGAACCGCAGCGTGATGTGGAGATTCTCGGGCGCCACCCATCTGGCGCCGTCGATGCCGCCCTGCAGCCCCGCGATACGCGCGCGCAGGTCGTAGGGAATGGGGAGCGCGACGAAAAGCCGGATCATCTTCTCGCGACGGGGCCCGTCAGAGGATCAGCGTGAGGACGCCGGTATAGCCGTAGAGGCGGTTCTTGGAGATCTCGCCGTTGGCGAAGAAGCCCACGACCGGCACGTCCGCGCCGATGGCATCCTGTACCGCGGTCAGCTCTTCGGAATTGCCGCCGAACAGGTTCGGGCCGCGTGCGACGCAGGAGAAGTAGAGCGCCGCCTTCGCCTCCTTGCCGGCGCGCCCGGTCACGTCGGTCAGCATGCGGTCGAGGTCCTTCATCGCCGACGGGCCGTCGCGGCGGACGAACATCACGCGGTCGCCCGCGGCGATGCGCTCGCCGATGGCGACAAGTCCGTTCTGCGGGTCGATACCGACGACGTTGCGCACCAGGTAGTCGCCTGAATCGTCACCCGAGACCGGCAGCGCCGCGTGGATGTAACCCGCCACGCGTTCCAGGTTGCGCGCCAGCACCTCGCCGATGTCTTCCTTGAAGACCTCCAGCGCAGGCCTTCCGTCCAGCTCGAACAGGATGTTGTCCTTCGCCTTCGTCACCTCGTGGATCTCGCCCACGGGCGAGCAGCCCTGGCTCAGGCCGGTCGAGACGGCGACGTCTTCCGAGAACAGCACGCCCGAGACGCCGCCTTCCGTCATGCCGCCCGCGACCTGGCCCTGGCGGCCGCGAGACGCGGTCAGCCCGCCGACCAGATAGGCGTCGGTGTCGTCGGTGATGGAATTCAGGATGTCCGCGACATAGGGGTTGCGCGGGTCGGCGTGGACGACGCCCAGCATCGGGTTCGCCTGCCCGGCCCAGTTCATCAGGTCCGCCGGCAGTTCCTCGCCGGGCTTTTCCACGTTCGGCAGCAGCCTGAACGCATCCTCGGCAAGCGATCCCAGCATCGTCACCATCGCCGGCCGGTCGAAATATTCATGGCCGCCGACCATCACGCCGAAGCCGATGGTGCCGACCCAGTTGGCGACGCCGGTTTCTTCGCGCAGCCGTTCCGCGATCTGCGGCAGTTCGTCGTCGAGCATATCGGTGACGTAGACGAATCCCAGGTTCGCGCTCTCGGGCGGCGGACCCATCTGGTCGAGGCAGCTTCGCGTCAGCGTTTCCCAGTCGGCGTCGGCGGCGTGGCCGAGCCGGAAACTGCGCGTTACGGTTTCCATGCTCACTCCTTCCGGTCGAGCCAGCGGAACACAACCGGGCCCATGCGGTCAACGAGGACCGCAACGCCCGCTTCGTTGGGGTGGATGCCGTCGGGCTGGTTCAATTTCGGTTCGGCTGCGACGCCGTCGAGAAAGAACGGATAGAGCGCGACGCCGTGCTTGCGGGCGAGGTCGGGATAGATCGACCGGAACGACTTTTCGTAGTCCTTGCCCCAGTTGGGCGGCGCGTACATGCCGGCGAGCATCACGCGAATGCCCTCCTTCTTCAGCCGCGCGACGATGGCGTCGAGATTTTCCCGCGTCGTCGCCGGGTCGACGCCGCGCAGCGCGTCGTTCGCGCCGAGCTCGACGATGACGTGCGTCGGCCTGTCGGCCAGCGCCCAGTCGAGGCGGGCGCGTCCGCCGGCCGTCGTGTCGCCCGACACGCCTGCGTTGATCACCTCGACGTCGGCGCCCATTTTCCGGAGCGCGGCTTCGAGTTTCACCGGAAACGCGTGTTCCTGCGGCAGGCCGTATCCCGCCGTCAAGCTGTCGCCGAGGACCATCAGGCGCGTCCCATCGGCCGCCGCCGCCTGCCCCGCAACCAGCAAAAGCGCCGCCGCCGCCCGCATCCATCGCTTGAGCGGGCGCGTAAACGCTCTATATGGGAGAGAACTCCTGCCCAATGCGCACAGTCTGCGGAGCGTCATGAAAGGCGACAGTATCATTCCGGAACCGATGGTTTCGCTGGATCGCATAGAGCTTAAGCTGGATAGCGAAGCCGGTCCCGTCAACATCCTGAAAGGCATCGATCTCGAAATCGCCGCCGGAGAGACCGTCAGCGTGGTTGGACCGTCGGGCTCCGGCAAGACCTCGATGATGATGCTGATCGGCGGTCTCGAACGCCAGACGGCGGGCAATCTGCACGTCGCGGGCAAGGATCTCGCGACCCTCGACGAGGACGGGCTGGCGCGCTTCCGCCGCGATAATGTCGGGATCGTCTTCCAGAACTTCCACCTCGTGCCGACCATGAACGCAATGGAGAACGTCGCGATTCCGGTCGAACTTGCCGGTCTCGACAACGCCTTCGACCGCGCCCGCGAGGCGCTCGCCTCGGTCGGGCTCGACCATCGCCTGTCGCATTATCCCGGCCAGCTGTCGGGCGGCGAGCAGCAGCGCGCGGCGCTCGCCCGCGCCATCGTCTCGGGTCCGCGGTTGCTGCTGGCAGACGAGCCGACGGGCAATCTCGACGGCCGGACCGGCGATGCGGTCATCGACCTGCTGTTCAGCCTGCGCGCGGATCACGGCGCGACGCTGATCCTGATCACCCACAACCCGCAGCTCGCCGAACGCTGCGGCCGGGCGATCGCCCTCGAGGACGGCCGCATCGGCAGCGACGTCCGGAACGCGGCGGAGGCGCCCGCGTGACAGCCGCCTGGCGGATCGCACGCCGCGAGCTGCGCGGGGGGCTCAGGGGTTTCCGCGTGTTCCTCGCCTGCCTCGCGCTCGGCGTCGCAGCCATCGCGGCGGTCGGTTCGATCGCGTCTTCCGTGATCTCGGGGTTGGAGGAGGACGGCGCCGTCCTGCTCGGCGGCGACGCCGCACTGCGGTCGGCCTATCAGGATATTACGCCCGATGAGCGTGCCTGGCTCGAGGAGCGCGCCAGCGTTTCCCGCATCGTCTACCTGCGCTCGATGGCGCGCGCCGCCGGCAGCGACCGGCGCTCGCTGGTCGAGATGAAGCTGGTCGACGGCGCCTATCCGCTTTACGGCGCGCTGGAGACGACGTCCGCCTTGCCACCCGACAAACTGTTCGAGCTGCGCGACGGCGCTTGGGGCGCGGTGGCCGATTCCGCGCTGCTGCGCCGGCTCGGCATCGGCGTCGGCGGCACGCTCAAGATCGGCGAGGCGACCTACGAGATCCGCGCCGTCATCGACCGCGAACCCGACCGCGTGTCGGGCGCCCGGGCGCTGCAGCTCGGGCCGCGCTTCATGGCATCGGCGGCGTCGGTTCCCGCGAGCGGGCTGGTGCAGCCGGGCAGCCAGGTCTGGTTCTTCTACCGCGTGAAACTGCCCGATCGCGACGGGCTCTCCGACTGGCGCGCCGCGCTCGACGCGCAGTTCCCCGACGCTCAATGGATCGTGCAGGACCGCACCAACGCGTCCCCTACCATCAAGCGCTTCATCGATCGCACGACGCTGTTCATAACGCTCGTCGGCCTGACGGCGCTGCTGGTCGGCGGCGTCGGCGTCTCGAACGCGGTGCGTGACTTCCTGTCCGGCAAGATCGAGACCATCGCGACCCTCAAATGCCTCGGCGCGTCGTCGGGGCTGATCTTCACGGCGTATCTGATCCAGATCCTCGTCATGGCCGGGATCGGGATCGTCCTCGGGCTCGTCCTCGGCGGGCTCGCGCCGGCGGCGATGGCCGATCTGTTGCACGATGCGCTGCCCGTGGTTGCGCGCGTCGGCGTGTTCGGAGCGCCGCTGTTCCTCGCCGCCGCCTTCGGCGTGCTGACGGCGCTCGCCTTCTCGGTCTGGCCCATCGCGCGTGCCTGCGACCTCCCCGCTGCAAGTCTGTTCCGCGATTCCAATGCGCGGTTCCGCGGCCTGCCGCGCTGGCCCTTCACCGTCGCGACCGTCGCGCTGCTCGCCGCGCTGGCCGCGCTCGCCATCGGAACGGCCTACAGCCCGCGCATCGCGACATGGTTCGTCGGCGGCGCGAGCGGCGCGATGGTCCTGTTCGGCGTCGCGGGCGTGCTGATTGCGCGGGCGGCAAAGAAGGCGGGCAGTATCGGCGGCACCGGGCTCCGGCTCGCGCTCGCGAATCTGCACCGGCCCGGCGCGCCGACCGGCAGTGTCGTCATGTCGCTCGGTCTCGGGCTGACGGTGCTGGTGACGGTCGCGCTGATCGAGGCCAACCTCGGCAACCAGATCACCAAGAGCCTACCGGAGCGCGCGCCCGGTTACTTCTTCATCGATATCCAGAACGACCAGGTCGACGCGTTCGAGAAGACCGTCGCCGGGGTGAGAGGTTTCCGCGAGATGCGCCGCACGCCGATGCTGCGCGGCCGCGTCACGCGCATCAACGGGACGCCGTCGGGCGAGTACAAGGTGGCGGAGGGCAGCCGCTGGGTGCTGCGCGGCGACCGCGGCGTGACCTGGGCGCGCGAGATGCCCGAGGGCGAACGGCTCGTCGCGGGTAAATGGTGGCCCGCCGACTACAAGGGCGAGCAGCTCATCTCGCTGTCGGCGCGCGAGGCCGTCAATCTCGGCGTCGGTATCGGCGATACCATGACCGTGAACATCCTCGGCCGGAACATCGCCGGGCGGATTGCCAGCCTGCGCGACGTGCAGTGGGGGACGCTGCGGATGAACTTCGTATTCATCTTCTCGCCCGGCATCCTCGAGAACGCGCCGCAGACCCATCTGGCGACCGTTCATGCCGACCCCGCGCTGGAAGAGGGGATAGAGCGCGCCGTTGCCGACAAGTTTCCCAACGTCACGACGATCCGCGTGCGCGACGTGCTCGATACCGTGAACGGTTTCCTCGGGCGGCTCGGGCTCGCGATACGGCTGACCGCGGGCGTCGCCATCGTCGCGGGCACGCTGGTGCTCGCCGGCGCGATCGCCGCGGGGCACCGGCGGCGGGTCTACGATTCGGTCGTCCTCAAGGTGCTCGGCGCGACGCGGCGGCGGATCATCGGCACGCTGCTGCTCGAATACGGCCTGCTGGGGCTGATGACGGCGGTGATCGCGTGCCTGATCGGCACCGTCGCCGCGTGGGCGGTGGTCACCGAGGTGATGCGCTTCGAGTTCACGTTCGATCCGGCGAGCGTGATCGTCACCGCGCTCCTCGCCGTCGTCATCACGCTGGCGCTCGGGTTCTACGGTACCTGGCGCGCCCTCGGCCAGAAGGCGGCGCCGCTGCTGCGGAACGAGTAGTACTGTCGGGATTATTTAGGGATTCCGCGCGCACAGTATCCGCCGGGCGCCCAAGCATCTGCAAATAAACAATTAATTATTTGGGCACGAAGATTGCATGACCTCCAGTCTGCATGTGTTCGCATGCATCCAATCGGAATGAAATAGCGTCGGAACGAGGGTAGAGACATGCTTGGAATGGGCTTCAAAGCAACGGCATTCGCCCTCTGGACCGTTTTGGTCCTGGGTGCGGCTTCGGCGAAGGCGACCGTCATCGACATGGAAGGGATCGCCGTTCCGGGTGCGGGAACGCCCGCCAACGGGACGACGCAATCGATCAACGGCTTCAATCTGCAGATCGTGTTCGGCGATTTCATCGATTCCGCGAATCCCGGCGTGCTCGGCGGCGGCTTCGCGAACAACGGCACCGACTGGCTGGCGATCACCGGCGGCGCGACGATGACCCTTACCGAGGGCACGGGCGCGGCGTTCTCGATCCAGTCCTTCGATTCGACCTTCTGGGCGACCTCGTTCAACGGAAACTCCGGCAAGAATCACGAGATCGTTGTGACCGGCGCGGTCTCCGGCGGCGGGACGATCAGCACCAGCTTCGTGGTCGACGATAACGCTGCTTTCGAAACGTTCAATTTCGATTCAAGCTGGACGAACCTCGTCGCCGTCGGGTTCCAGAACGACGGCGTGCCGAACGTTTCGACCGGCGGCAACATGGCCTACGACAACATCGTCGTGAACGAGAGCGTCGGCTCGACGCCCGCGCCCGAACCGGCGGGATTGCTGCTGTTCGGTCTCGGCCTGGCCGGTCTTGGTTTCGCTCGCCGCCGAAAGGCCGCCTGACTTCCTCTATCGGCGCCGAATCTACCCCGCCGGCTGCGGCGCCGCGGCCGGCCGGTCGTCGATGGCGAAGTGGATCAGCGAGGCAATCGCCCCCAGCGCGATGATGAACCACCATGCAGCATTGTACGATCCGTATTTGTCGTAGACGTATCCGCCGAGCCATACGCCCGTGAACGCGCCGAGCTGGTGCGAGAAGAAGACGATGGCGAACAGCGTTCCCATGTAGCGCGGCCCGAAGACCTGGGCGACGATTCCGCTGGTCAGCGGCACGGTCGACAGCCACAGCAGGCCGAGGACCGCGGAGAAGCCGAGCACGGTATAGACGTTCACCGGCAGCAGGATGAAGACGAAGAACAGCAGCCCGCGGGACAGGTAGAGCAGGCTCAGCAGGTTCTTCTTGCGCCAGCGCTGGCCCATCCAGCCGGCGGCGATGGTGCCGACCATGTTGAACAGACCGATGGTGCCGAGCGCCCAGGCGGCGAGCCAGGGCTCGGCGTTGGCGTCCTTCAGGAAGCCCGGCAGGTGCGTGCCGATATACTGGACCTGCGCGCCGCAGACGAAAAAGCCGATCACCAGCAGCCAGTAGCCGCGATGGCCGCTCGCCTGCTTCAGCGCGTCGCCCAGCGTGAGCGTGTCGGGCCGCGCGAGCGTTTCCGCGCTGCCTGCCTTGAGCGACAGGGCGAGCGGGATGGTGAAGGCGATGATCATCGACAGGTAGAAGAAGCCGTCCGCCCAGCCGTAGGCGCCGATCAGGCCCGAGCTCGTGGGTGCGAACAGGAACTGGCCCGCTGAGCCGCCCGCCGTGACGATGCCAAGCCACAGGCTGCGCGAGCTGTCCGGCGCGACGCGCCCGACAAGCGCGAGCGGCAGCGTGAGGCCGATGCCCGCCGCGCCGAGCCCGACGACGAGACCGGCGGACAGGACCATGGATTCCGGCGTTACCGACATCGACATCAGCAGGACGCCGAGTCCGTATGTCAGCCCCGCCAGCGCGATCACCCGGATCGGGCCCAGCCGGTCGCCCAGCGCGGCGACGAACGGGGCGGCGCAGCCCATGACGAGGTTCTGGATCGCGATGGCGAGGGCGAACTCGCCGCGGCCCCAGCCGAGATCCGTACTCATCGGCACGAGGAACAGCCCGAAACTCTGGCGCGAACCGTTGGTGATGACGATAATCGCCGTCGCCGCGAACAGGACGTATACCGGCGTGCGCCAGAATGCTTTCATGAAATTCCTCTTCCCCCGGGCCTGTGCCCAAGGTTCGAAATAGCGCCGATGCGGGGAAACGGCAATCGTCGATCCGCGCATGAAAGCCCTGCGCGCGGCGCACGACCCGGCGGGTTATTTGGCTGGCGGCAGCGCCTCGAGCTGTTTCTTGAGTTCCACGTATTGCACGCTGTTCGGGTCGAGCACGTCGAGCAGCGACGTCCAGCGCGCCTTGGCGGCCGCGGGATCTCCCGCCGACAGGGCCAGCGCGCCCGCGAGCCAGAGGGCGCGGGGATGGTTCGGCGCGCGGGCCAGTATGCGGTCGACGACCGGCGACAGTTCTGCGGCATTCGGCGGGGTGGGCTCCGACGCGGCGACGATGCTGTCCGCCCAGGCGACCAGAAAACCGACATCGTCCGGGCGCAGCGCCGCGGCCTTCGCATAGGCTTCCTTGGCGAGGGCGGTTTCGCCGAGGACGATCCGCGCGCGGCCCAGCCGGGCCCATCCGTCGGCGTCGTCGGGCGACGTTTGCAGCCGTTCGGCGAGCCGGTCGACCATGCCGCGGATCATCTGCTCGCGGTCGGCGGAGTCCATGCCTTGCGCGGCCTCGACCTGTTCGCGGGTCGGTCCGCGCGGCGCATCTGCGACAAGCGGTGTCGCACTTCTGCGCAGCTCGGCAAGTGCGGCGGCGTCGATGCCGAGTTCGAGCGCAAGCTCTGCGATGCGCGGCCGCAGAAATGTCAGCCACGGCGCGTCCGCCAGAGAGCCGGCCTCGAGCGACAGCCAGCGGTCGAGCGCGCCGCGCAGCTTGCCGCCCTGGCGGTCGGCGAGGCCGAGATAATATTGCGCGCGCGGCTCGCCCGCGTTGCGGCGCGCCGCTTCCTCGAACGCGGCACGCGCATCCGGCGTTACCTGTCCGCCGCTCGCGAAGGTCAGCGCCTCGCCGCGCCGCGAGGCGAATTCCGCTTCCCGGGGTGCCAGCCGCATGGCCTGCTGCCAGGCGACGGCGGCTTCCTCGTGCCGACGAAGCGCGGTCAGCGCGTCGGCGAGGCCGATCCAGCCCCGAAGATCGTTCGGGTTCCTCTCCAGCGTCCCCGCAATGTCGCGGATTCGCGCGCGCAGCTCGTCGGCGATGGCC
>JAYPTI010000109.1:2350-11115 GCA_038133505.1 Alphaproteobacteria bacterium | reverse complement strand
GGAGTCCCCAAAGAGGAGATCGAAGCTCTCCTCGATCTCTCCGAATCCTATATCGAGCAGAACCGGCAGGACGACAAGAAGCGCTCCTTGTTGCGCGGCCGCACCGTCATCAACGTCTTCTTCGAGAACTCGACGCGGACCCGGACCTCGTTCGAGCTCGCCGGAAAGCGTCTCGGCGCGGACGTGATCAACATGTCGGTCAGCGCCAGCGCCATCAAGAAGGGCGAGACGCTGATCGACACGGCGATGACGCTCAACGCGATGCATCCGGACGTTCTTACGGTTCGTCACTCGGATTCGGGCGCGGTGCAGCTCCTCAGCGAAAAGGTCACCTGTTCGGTCATCAACGCCGGCGACGGAAGTCACGAACATCCGACGCAGGCGCTGCTCGACGCGCTGACCATCCGGCGGCGCAAGGGCCGGCTCGACGGGCTGGTCGTCGCGATCTGCGGCGACATTCTGCACTCGCGCGTCGCGCGGTCGAATATCTACCTGCTCAACACGATGGGGGCGTCCGTGCGGCTCGTCGCGCCGAAGACGCTGCTGCCGGCGGCTATCGAGGCGCTGGGCGTCGAGGTGCACCACAAGATGGCCGACGGGCTGAAAGATGTGGACATCATCATGATGCTGCGGCTGCAGACCGAGCGCATGCAGGGATCCTACGTGCCGTCGACCCGCGAATATTTCCGGTTCTTCGGGCTCGACCGCGAAAAGCTCGCCGTGGCGAAGGACGATGCGCTGATCATGCATCCCGGCCCGATGAACCGCGGTATCGAGATCGATTCCGAGCTCGCCGACGACATCCACCGGAGCGTGATCCACGAACAGGTCGAGATGGGCGTCGCGGTGCGGATGGCGTGCCTCGACATCGTCACCCGCAGCCTGACCCGCAACTCGGAAGAAGAGTCATCGTGACCGACGGCGCCGGCCCCAGAACCGCCTATATCAACGCGCGACTGCTCGACCCCGCTACGGGGCTCGACGCGCCGGGCGGCGTCCTGATCGAGGGCAACAAGATCCTCGAGGCGGGCGCCGGGCTGTTTGCCGACGGCGCGCCGTCGGGCGCGGCCGCGTTCGATTGCCGAGGCCGTTGTCTCGCGCCGGGCCTGATCGACATGCGGGTCCACCTGCCGGAACCGGGCGAGGAGCACAAGGAAAGCTTCGAGACCGCCAGCGCGGCGGCCGCCGCCGGGGGCATCACGTCGATCGTGTGCCTGCCGGACACCGACCCGCCGAGCGACGACGTATCGGTCGTCGAGTTCATCGCGCGCCGCGCCCGCGAGACCAACATCGTGAAGATCTACGCCTACGCGTCGATTACGCGCCGGCTGGAAGGCAAGGAACTCACCGAGTTCGGCATTCTGACGGACGCTGGCGCTCTGGCGTTCACGGACGCCGACCGGGCGGTGGCTGACGCGTTCGTGATGCGCCGCGCGATGTCCTACGCATCGACGTTCGACGTCCTGATAATGCACCACCCGGAAGAGCCGGCTCTGGCGCGGAACGGCCAGATGAACGAAGGCGAGATGTCGACGCGGCTGGGACTCTCGGGCATTCCGGCGATGGCGGAAGTAATGATGATCGAGCGCGATCTCCGGCTCGTGGAACTGACCGGCGCGCGCTACCACGCTTCGCACGTGACGACGGCGGCCGGTATCGAGGCGATCCGGTTGGCCAAGGCGCGCGGGCTCGCCGTTTCCTGCGATACGGCGCCCCACTATTTCACGCTGACGGACGCGGCGACGGCCGACTACCGGACGTTCGCGAAAGTGACGCCGCCGCTTCGCAGCGAAGCGGACCGCCTTGCGGTGATCGAAGGCATCCGCGACGGAACGATCGACGTGATCGTGTCGGACCACCATCCCCAGGACCAGGATTCGAAGCGCCTGCCCTTCTTCCCGGCCGAGCCGGGCATCATCGGTCTGGAGTCCCTGCTGCCGCTCACGCTCGCGCTGTACCACGAACACGGCATCCCTCTGATCGAGTTGGTCCGGCGCCTGACATCCGCGCCGGCAAAGCTGCTCCGGATGAAGGAAGGGACGCTTGCTGCCGGCCAGCCGGCGGATTTCGTGATCTTCGATCCCGACCGGGCGTGGACGCTCAAACCCGACGAGATGAAAAGCAAGTCGAAGAACTCGCCGTTCGACGACTTCCCGGTGCGGGGCCGGGCCGTCGAGACGATTGTCGGGGGCCGGCACGTCCATTCGCTCCCCGGCTAGGGAGGTTGCGGGGCGATGATCGACCCGATCAGCTGGTCCTATAGCTGGCCGTATTTCCTCTCGGCACTTGCCGGTGGATATCTGCTGGGCTCGATCCCCTTCGGCCTTCTCCTCACCCGCCTTGCCGGGCTCGGCGACATCCGCGCCATAGGGTCGGGGAATATCGGCGCGACCAACGTTCTGCGGACGGGCAACAAAAAGATCGCCGCCGCCACGCTGCTGCTCGACGGCGCGAAAGGCGCTGCCGCGGTACTGATCGCGCGGTATTTCGGGCCGGACATCACCGTCGTGGCCGCCGCCGGCGCCCTGCTGGGACATCTGTTTCCCGTGTGGCTGAAATTTCGCGGCGGCAAGGGCGTGGCGACCGCGCTCGGGATCCTGCTGGCACTTTCTTCGCCGGTCGGTGCGCTCGCCTGTGCAACGTGGCTGCTGGCCGCGTTTCTGTTCCGCTACTCCTCTCTCTCGGCCCTGATCGCGCTCGCGGCGTCGCCGCTCTTCGCCTGGTGGCTGGCCGACCCGCAGCGGATGCAGTTCTGCATCGCGATGGCGGTGATCGTCTGGCTGCGCCACCACGAGAACATCCGCAGGCTCCTCAAAGGCGAGGAATCCAGGATCCGCCTGTCACGCAGCGCTTGACCCTGCGCCGCGCCCCGCGCATCGTTTTGCGATGAACGGCCACACGGAAAAATTGAGCGACAGCGAAAAGCTAGACCGTTTGCGCCTGATCCGGACGGACGGCGTCGGCCCGCGGACGTTCAGCAAACTGGTCGGACGGTACGGATCGGCAGGCGCTGCGCTGGACGCGCTGCCCGCCCTCGCCCGCAAGAGCCGGAAACCCGACCGCTTCCGCGTGCCGTCCGCCGACGCCGTGCGCGCCGAGTTCGACAGCTTCGCGGGCGCGAACGTCGATGCGCTCTTCCTCGGCGAGCCCGATTACCCGCAAGCGCTTGCGGCCATCGACGACCCGCCGCCGATCCTTTTTCTGAAAGGCGACGCGTCACTGCTTGGCCGCCCGATGATCGCCATCGTCGGCGCCCGAAACGCCTCTTCCAACGGCCGCGCGTTCGCTTCCGACATCGCGGCGGAGCTCGGAGCGGCGGGGCAGGTAGTCGTCTCAGGCCTCGCCCGCGGCATCGACGGCGCCGCCCATCGCGGCAGTCTCGCGACAGGCACCGTCGCGGTGGTCGCGGGCGGCTGCGACGTCGTCTATCCGCCGGAGCACCGGGAGCTTCAGGACGAGATCGCCGAAAAAGGCCTGATCGTCAGCGAACAGCCGATCGGGACGGTGCCGACGGCGCGCCACTTTCCGGCACGCAACCGTCTGATCTCCGGATTGAGCGCCGGCGTCCTCGTCGTCGAGGCCGCCCTCCGGTCCGGGTCGCTCATCACCGCTCGGCTCGCCCTCGAACAGGGGCGCGACGTGTTCGCGGTGCCCGGCTCGCCGCGCGACCCGCGCTGCGGCGGAACCAACGATCTGCTGCGTCAGGGCGCGGTTCTTACCGAAAAGGCGGCGGACATCATCGATGCGCTTTCCCAGCCGATTTTTCGTATGCGGATGAAATCGCCCCCCGCTGCCGATCCCGAAACCTTTGAATTTAAGGACGAAAATCAGTCCGACGACCCGCTCGAAAAAATCGCGGGACTGCTGAGCGGTACGCCAACGGGTGTTGACGAACTGGTTCGCGAGTGCCACATGTCTGCCGCCGCGATTCAGACGGCCCTGCTCGAATTGGAGCTTGAGGGCCGGATGGAGCGGCATCCCGGGAACCGCTTTTCCCTGGTTCTGTAAACACTCCGGCAACCATACCGACCTAGGGTGAGCGCCGGACGCGAGCAGATTTATTGGTAAATATGGACGTCGTCGTCGTCGAATCGCCTGCGAAGGCAAAAACCATCAACAAGTACCTCGGCTCCGGATACAAGGTCCTGGCGAGCTACGGGCATGTCCGCGATCTGCCGTCCAAGGACGGCTCGGTCCAGCCCGACGAGGACTTCCGGATGATCTGGGCGGTCGATCCGAAAGCGGAAAAGAACCTTCAGGCCATCGAGGAAGCGGTAAAGGGCGCGGAACATCTTTATCTCGCGACCGACCCCGACCGCGAGGGCGAAGCCATCTCCTGGCATGTCCAGGAGATCCTGAACGAGCGCAAGGCGCTCGACGCCGTCGACGTGAAGCGCGTGGTGTTCCACGAAGTCACCAAGAGCGCGGTGACGGACGCGATCAACAACCCGCGGCCGCTCAACCAGGAACTGGTCGACGCCTACCTGGCGCGCCGCGCGCTCGACTATCTCGTCGGTTTCAGCCTGTCGCCCGTCCTGTGGCGGAAGCTTCCGGGTTCGCGCTCGGCGGGCCGCGTGCAGTCGGTCGCGCTGCGCCTGATCTGCGAGCGCGAAGCGGAAATCGAGGTCTTCAAGGCCCGCGAATACTGGACGATCGAGGCCGAATTCTCGACCGGCGACGGCAAGGCCGTCCCGGCGCGCCTGACGCATCTCAACGGCAACAGGCTCGACCGCTACGACCTCGGCGACGAGGCATCGGCCCGGGCTGCCGTCGCGGAGATCGAAAAGCACGGATATACGGTCAAGGCGGTTGAACGGAAGACGGTGAACCGCCGCGCGGCGCCGCCGTTCACGACGTCCACGCTGCAGCAGGAGGCGTCCCGCAAGCTCGGCTTCGGCGCGACGCGGACGATGCGGACGGCGCAGCGCCTGTACGAGGGCGTCGATATCGGCGGCGAGACGGTCGGTCTGATCACCTATATGCGGACGGACAGCGTCAATCTCGCCCAGGAAGCCATCGTGGCGGTCCGGGCGGTGATCGGCCGCGAATACGGCCACACCTACGTGCCGGACAGCCCGAACACCTACCGCAACCGCTCCAAGAACGCGCAGGAAGCCCACGAGGCGATCCGCCCGACCGATTTTTCGCGCATGCCCAACGAGGTCCGCGCTGTTCTCGGCGAGGACGAGCGCAAGCTTTACGACCTGATCTGGAAGCGCGCGGTCGCGAGCCAGATGGAAAGTGCGGTTCTCGAACAGGTCGCCGTCGACATCGCCTCCCCGGGCGGCGAAGCGGTGCTGCGCGCCAACGGATCCGTCGTGAAGTTCGACGGCTTCCTGCGTCTCTACCAGGAAGGCCAGGACGAGAAGCAGAACCAGGACGACGACAACGACGGCGAAGGCGAAAGCGCCGGCGACAGCCGCGACCGCATCCTGCCGCCGATGTCCGAAGGCGACAGCCTGAACCGCAAGACCGTCACGCCCGAACAGCATTTCACCAAGCCGCCGCCGCGCTATACCGAAGCCAGCCTCGTCAAGAAGCTGGAGGAGCTGGGCATCGGCCGGCCGTCGACCTACGCGTCGATCCTGCAGGTGCTGCAAGACCGCAACTACGTCGTCCTCGAGAGCCGCCGCTTCACGCCGCATGACCGCGGCCGCATGGTGACCGCGTTCCTGTCGGAATTCTTCAAGCGATACGTCGAGTACGACTTTACCGCCAACCTCGAAGACCAGCTCGACGACGTGTCGAACGGCGACAAGGACTGGCGGGCGCTACTGGCCGAGTTCTGGAAGGCGTTTTCCGCCGCTGTCGACCAGACCAAGGAGCTCCGGATCACCGAGGTGATCGACACGCTCGACGAGGAACTGGGCCCGCACTTCTTCCCGCCGCGCGACGACGGCAGCGATCCGCGCAAGTGCGCGGCCTGCGAAACCGGGCGCCTGGGGCTGAAGCTCGGCCGCAACGGCGGCTTTATCGGCTGCTCCAACTATCCCGAATGCGGATTTACTACGGCGCTCGCCGTCATGAACGGCGAGATCGACGAGGACGCCGCGTTCACCGGCCCCAAGGAACTGGGTCTCGATCCCGCGACCGGCCTGACGGTCACCATGCGAAAGGGGCCGTTCGGCGTCTACGTCCAGCTCGGCGAGGCGGAGAAGGGCTCCAAACAGAAACCCAAGCGCCAGTCGCTGCTGCGCGGCATGAAGCCGTCGGAGATCGATCTCGACCTCGCGCTTCTGCTCCTGTCGCTGCCGCGAACCGTGGGCGCGCATCCCGAAACCGGCGAGGACATTCTTGCCGGCGTCGGCCGCTTCGGCCCGTATCTCAAGGTGGGCGACCGGTACGTCAAGCTCGGTCCCGACGACGACGTGTTGACCGTCGGCCTGAACCGGGCGGTTACGATCATCGCCGAGGCGCCGCAACGGAAGGGCCGCACCAAGTCCGCAGGCAAGACCATCGGCGAACATCCCGACGACGGGAAGCCCGTCGAGCTGCATGACGGGCGTTATGGCCCGTACGTTAAGCACGGCAAGATCAATGCTTCGCTGCCCAAGGATATGGACCCTGATTCGCTGTCGCTCGAGCTTGCGGTCGAGCTGATCGCGGCGCGCGCCGAGAAAGTCGGCTTCAAGGGAAAGGCCAAGAAGGCGAAGAAGGCCAAGAAGGCGAAAAAGGGCAAGTCGAAGAGCGCGAGTCGGGCGAAGGCCGCCTCCGACGCGTGAGCACGCCCGTCCCCCACGACACCCCGTGAGCGGCAAAGACGATTCCGCCCCCTTTCCGACGGCGGACCAGATACTGCAATTCGTTCGCGACAGCGACGGTCCCGTCGGCAAACGCGAAATCGCACGCGCCTTCAACGTCCGCGGTACGGACCGGGCGCGTCTCAACGACATCCTGCGCGACTTGCGCCGGTCGGGCGACCTGGACCGGGGACGCGGCCGCCGCTTCGGACGGCCCGGACAGCTTCCTCCCGTCGGCGTCATCGAAGTCACCGCCATCGACGGCGACGGAAACCTCGTGGCCCGACCGACGAGCTGGAACGGCGAGGACGATCCGCCGACGATATACCTGTCGTCCGAGCGCAAGGGGCCGGCCGCGTCGATCGGCGACCGCATTCTCGCCCGTCTCTCGGATGCCGGCGACGGAAGCTACATCGCCCGGCCGATCAAACGGCTGGAGTCCGCCCCGCAACATGTGCTCGGCGTCTTTCGCATGGTGGCGGGCAAAGGCCGGATCGAGCCGACCGATCGCCGCATCCGGACCGAGTTCGTCGTCCCGCCGGGCATGGAAAACAAGGCCGGCACCGGCGATCTCGTCTCGGCGCGGGCGCTGGGGAGCCGCAGCTTCGGCCTGCCGGAGGCAAGGGTCGTCGAGGTCATCGGAGATGCGTCCTCGGCACGCGCACCGAGCCTGATAGCGATCCACACGCACGACATCCCCACCGACTTCAGCCGCGCCGCCGTCGACGCGGCCGAAGCCGCAAAACCGGTCACGCCCGACGGCCGGACCGACCTCCGTCAGGTGCCGCTGGTCACGATCGACGGGTCGGACGCGCGCGATTTCGACGATGCGGTCTGGGCGGAGCCCGATACCGATCCGGCGAACAGGGGCGGCTGGAACCTGATCGTAGCGATCGCCGACGTCGCCTGGTACGTGCGTCCCGGCAGCGCCCTCGACAAGGACGCCTACGACCGCGGCAATTCCGTTTACTTCCCGGACCGGGTCGTCCCGATGCTGCCGGAGGCGCTGTCCAATGGCCTCTGCTCGCTGGTCCCGGGGGAAGACCGCGGATGTCTTGCCGCGCGCATGAAAATCGACGGCGACGGCAACCTGCGAAGCCATTCCTTCGTCCGCGGCATCATGAAATCCGCCGCACGCCTGACCTACGAACAGGTAGAGGCGGCCTGGACGGGATCGCCGGACGACGTCACGGGACCGCTTGTGGAGACCGTCATCACGCCGCTCTACGGGGCTTTCAAGGTCCTTCTGGCTGCGCGTAAGCGGCGCGGCGCGATCGATCTGGAGCTTCCGGAAAGGCGGGTCGAACTCGACGCGAACAGCGAGATCGTCGGCATCCATCCGGTCGAACGGCTGGACAGCCACCGGCTTATCGAAGAGTTCATGATCACGGCGAACGTCGCAGCGGCGGAGACGCTCGAACGTCAGGACGCGCCCTGCATGTACCGCGTTCACGACCAGCCATCGCAGGAGAAGGTCGAGGGACTACGGGAGACCCTGGCGGGGATCGGCATCCGCTTCGCCAAGGGCCAGGTCGTGAAACCGGAACTGTTCCAGGGGATCGTCGCGGGCGTTGAAGGCAAGCCCGAGGCGCATATGGTCAGCATGGCGGTTCTGCGGGCGCAGTCGCAGGCGGAATACAGCCCGGCCAATCTCGGCCATTTCGGCCTCGCGCTCCGGCGCTACGCCCATTTCACCTCGCCGATCCGCCGCTATTCGGACCTGCTGGTACACCGGTCGCTGATTGCATCCCTCGGCCTCGGTCCCGACGGTCTCCGACCGGAAGACGAAGACGCCTTCCCGGCATATGGAAAGCATATTTCCTTCACGGAGCGCCGCGCCGTCGACGCCGAGCGCGACGCCGTCGATCGATACACGACGATCTTCATGTCGAGCCAGGTCGGCGCGAGCTTCGCTGCCCGGATCAACGGCGTCCACCGCGCCGGCATGTTCGTCACGCTGGACGACACGGGAGCCGACGGCCTCGTTCCGATGTCGCTGATGGGCGACGACCGCTTCGATCTGGA
>JAYPTI010000109.1:0-2340 GCA_038133505.1 Alphaproteobacteria bacterium | reverse complement strand
GGATTCGAAGGCGCAGCGGATCGAGGGCCGCCGGACCGGCGCCGTCTTCGCGATCGGCGATGCCGTCGAGGTCACGCTGGAGGAAGCGAACGTCAACACCGGATCGCTGCTGTTTTCGGTCTCCGGCGAGAGCCGCCGGTCGCCACGGGGAGGGAATAACCGACGCCCTCCAGCCGGAAAGCCGTCAAACAAGGGCAGAAAACAGGGAAAAAGCGGGACGAAAAAACCCGCTTCCGGCCAACGTCGGAAGGGTGCGCGAAGCAAGAAAAGATGATGCGGATCCCATCGCCCTAGGGGTAATCTGGGAACGGGAAATCAACCGAACCCTGCCGGTCGGGCACGCCGTCCGACGCGTTGCGGCCGGGGTATACGGGAAGGCACATGCGGTCCAGTCCGAGATCCGTTTTTTCGAGACGGCGCCCATTTCCGGCGCTCCGCCTTTGCGCGATCGCTTTCGGCTTTCTCGCGGTCTCTTCCTGCGGATCGCTCGACCGCCCGGATGCCGGGCCGGATCAGAGCGGCGCCGTCCTCAAATCGGCCTTCCGCAATCTGGACAGCCGCTACGCGGTAGACCCTAAACTCGACAGGCTTGCCGTCGTCGGCCTGAGCGGCGTCGCGGCTGCCGATCCGCTCGCCTCGGTCAGACGCGCGGGCGATCGCATCCTCGTCTCCTACGGCGACACCGATATCGGCGAATGGACCGCGGCCGAACCGCATGACTACGATGGCTGGGCGCTTGTGGTCGACAGAGCTCTCAACCGGCTGAGAGACGCGTCCCAGAGCTTGCGGGAAACCGGCAAGGAACGCGTGCTGGAGATGTTTTTCGACAGCGGACTAGCCGAACTCGACCGGTATACCCGTTACGCAACCCCCGATCAGGCGCGCAACACGCGCGCCCGGCGCGAGGGCTTCGGCGGCATCGGCATTACCATCCGCTACGCGGACGGGCACACGACCGTGTCGACGGTTCATCCGGACACGCCTGCGTCCAAGGCGGGGATTCTCCCGGGTGACGAGATCACGCATGTTGGCCCGACACCGCTGACCGGCCTGTCGCAGCGCGACGTCATCGACCGGCTGCGCGGACCGGTACACAGCCAGGTCGAATTGACGCTGAAACGGCCTGGCGAGGAAATGCCCATCAAGGCGGATATCGTCCGCGCGCATATAATCCCGCCGACGGTCACCTCGCGCCGCGAGGGAGGCATCCTCTATGTCGCCATCACGGGCTTCAATCAGGGAACAGCCCGGGCCCTGGGGCGGGTTCTTGCGGATGCGGAACGCGTGGAAGCGGACGCGCCGAGCGGAATCATTCTGGACCTGCGCGCCAATCCCGGCGGCCTTCTGGACCAGGCGGTCGCCGTCGCCGATTTCTTCCTGAACGACGGCCGTATCATCTCGACGCAGGGGCGGCACAAGCGATCGAACCAGATTTTCGACGCTTCCTGGGGCGAGCGCATGCGCGATATCCCCATGGTCCTGCTGGTCAACGGCCGCTCGGCGTCCGCGTCCGAAATCGTCGCCGCAGCCCTGCGCGACCGTTTCCGGGCCGTCGTCGTGGGATCCTCGTCTTTCGGCAAGGGTACCGTCCAGACGATCGTCCGCCTTCCCAACAACGGCGAGCTGACGATGACCTGGGCGCATCTGATCGCACCGTCCGGCTTCAACCTGCAGACGCACGGGGTCATTCCGGCGATCTGCACGTCGGCGAACGAAAACGATCTTTCGGAGATGAAAAACGCCTTTAAGGCGCCGGGCCCCGTGCCGGGCGATGTATTCGACCGCCTGCTGTCCTCGCGCCTAGCGGTCCGAAAAGACCCGGATCAGGCCCGGCGCAACTGTCCGCCGAACCGCGCCCAGCCGGACGACGACCTGGAAGTGGCGAAGTTCCTGCTGTCCCGGCCCAAACTCTATACCCGCGCCCTTTCCGACGGGCAGGCAGCGATCGCGGAACGGCCGGAATAGACGCCGGTTTTTCTTGACACGAAGGGCGGAAATCGGCAGTTTCCCGCAACTTTCGAATTGCCGCTCATCGGGAGAATATCGATGGCAAAAGCGAACACGGTAGTCGTGAAGCTGCTGAGCACCGCCGACACCGGATACTTCTACGTTGCGAAGAAGAATCCGCGGACCCAGACCGAAAAGCTGGAGTTCCGGAAGTACGATCCGGTTGCGCGCAAGCACGTCCTCTTCAAAGAGGCCAAAATCAAGTAGCTCTGTCCCGTCAGGACAGAACGACAGCGGCGCCGCCCAGTGGGGCGGCGTTTCGTTTTGGGCCGCGCTTGGAACTGCCCAGCTTTAGGGGAATTTGAGGGGACCGATCAGCCCTGTGCGGCGCGG
>JAYPTI010000108.1:8414-11130 GCA_038133505.1 Alphaproteobacteria bacterium | reverse complement strand
CCTCAAAACTATGGAAGATTTATCCATCAAAGGTAAATCTCTAGAAGAAGCATCTGGCGAGGAACTTTCAGATATCATTGCCAAAAATTCATCAACCTGAACTCTTCTTTTCGATGACCCAACCCGGCCAGCCCACTCCGCCAACTCCAAGTTTGAAACTCAAAGTACCAGGTGCCCCATCGGTGGGAGCTAGTTCTGGTGGGCCTAAACTCAAAGTCACCACCTCTCCATTTGCGGGCCCTGGATCGCCACCACCAGTAGCACCTATTGCCCCCCCCATCCCAGTACCTGCTGCGCCGCCTCCCTCACCTTCGCGTCTGTCCCCGACGGCGCCGCCCCCCCCCCGGCCACCCCTTGTGTATAGGGGGGTGGGTGGGCGGGGTGGGGGAGGGGGCCGGTGCGATTCCGCGCAAGCGGATCATACCCTATGGTTAATCCTATCGATTTTGCGACCGACCGACTCTATATGAGACCCATGCGACGGATGCGTCTCTACATATCGCTTTTCGTGATCGCGCTGATTGTGCTGTCCGCGGCCGGCTATGCCGCGTTCTGGTACGCCGCCGCCGGCAAGGTGCGCGACGAGATCGCCCGCTGGGCGGTCGAACGGCGTGCCGCCGGATGGCAGGTGCAGCTCGACGAGCCCGTCATCAGCGGCTTTCCCTTCCGCATCGAGGTGTCGATCGGCGCCGCGTCCATCGCCGGTCCGGGCGAGCCGCCCGCCTGGGCCTGGACGGCTCCCCGGCTGGGCGCGACGGCCAAGCCGTGGCGGCCCGAGCATCTCGATCTTTCCGCGCCCGGTCTCCATCTGCTCACCGTCGGCGAGGATACGTTCCGCGTAAACGCCGCCAAGGCGGCGGGCGAACTCGATGCCGATGACAAGGCGGTCCGCGCCGGCCGGTTCACCTTCCAGGGGATCAGCGTGTCGCGCGGCGAGGAGCCCCCGGTGTCCGCCGAAGCGTTCGATATCCGGGTCGGTCCGCTGGCCGAACGGGACAGGCCCGCCGGGAACGCGTCCGGCGCGCAGGCCGCCGGGGCGAAACCCGCCGCGGGCATCGGGCTGTCGGCCCATGCGACCGCGATCACGGTTCCCGAGCTCTGGTCGGCGCCGCTCGGCCGCACCGTCGAGTCGGTCGGGCTGGAGGCGGTGATCACCGGCGACATGGCGCCCGGCGGCAAGGTCTCCGACATGCTGACGCGGTGGCGTACCAGCGGCGGCGTCGTCGAGGTCGAAAAGTTCTCCATCGTCTGGCGGGCGCTTCGCCTCGCCGCGACGGGGACGTTCGCGCTGGATGCCTCGCTTCAGCCGCAGGGTGCGACGACGGCCGAGATCGACGGGCTCGACCAGGCGGCCGATGCGCTGACCGCCGCCGGCATGATCGACGCGCGAACGGCGTTCGCCGCCAAGGTCGCGAACAAGGCGCTGACGCTCGGCGGCGGGCCGGCGCGCCTGCCGCTCACGATCCAACAGCAGCAGGTCTATCTCGGTCCGGTGCCGATGGCGCGGCTCAAAGCGGTGAAGTGGGACTGAGGCAAGGCACCCCAGGCGGATGCCCCGGCGTGCCTATTGCGTATCCTCGTCCTCGTCGGACTGCGGCGCGGGCGGGATGTGCTGTCCGGCCTCGACGACGCCGCGGCGGATTTCCCGGGTGCGCCTGAACAGCGCTTCCAGCTTGTCGCCGTCGCCGACGCGGATCGCGCGCTGAAGGCCGGCCAGGTCTTCCGACAGGCGGCCCAGCATTTCGAGAACGGCGTCGCGGTTGGCGATGAAGATGTCGCGCCACATCACCGGGTCCGACGCCGCGATCCGGGTGAAGTCGCGGAAACCCGACGCGGAATATTTGATGACCTCGGACTTGATGTGATCCTCGAGATCGGTCGCGGTGCCGACGATAGTGTAGGCGATCAGATGGGGCAGGTGCGAGGTGATCGCCAGCACCTGGTCGTGATGGGCGGGCTCGAGATAATCGATATTGCTGCCGGCGCAGCGCCACAGCGCCGCAACCGTCTCCACGGCCTCCGGATCGCTGTCCGGGACCGGCGTGATCAGGAACCAGCGGTTCTCGAACAGCGTGTCGAAGCCCGCTTCGGGGCCCGAATTTTCCGTTCCCGCGATCGGATGGCCCGGCACGAAATGCACGCCTTCCGGCAGATGCGGCAGCACGGCCTTGATCGCCGCTTCCTTGACCGAGCCGACGTCGGTGAGGATCGCGCCAGGTTTCAGCGTGGGCGCGATGGTCTCCGCGATGGCGCCGTAGGTCGAGACCGGCGTGCAGATCATGACGAGATCCGCGTCGCGCACGGCTTCGGCCGCGTCCGACGTCGCTTCGTCGGCGATGCCGAGATCGAGCGCCGCCTTCAGCGTGGCGTCGGTGCGCGCACAGGCGACGATGACGTCGGCCAGCCCGTCGCGTTTCATGACGCGCGCGATGGACGAGCCGATCAGGCCGATCCCGATGAAGGCGACCCGGCCGAAATGCGGTTTCGCCGTCATGATCCGTTCAGGAAATCCGCTATGGCATCCGCCGTCGCGCGCATTTCCTCCTCGAGCCCGATGGTGATGCGGATGCCGTCGGGAATGCCCGCGCTCGCGGTGCTGCGCGGGATGATGCCGCGGCCGTTCAGGTGCGCCATTGCCGCATCGGCGTTGCGGCCCGGCTCGTCCGGGAAACGCACGAGCACGAAATTGCCCACGCTCGGCACCACGTCGAGGCCG
>JAYPTI010000108.1:0-8404 GCA_038133505.1 Alphaproteobacteria bacterium | reverse complement strand
ACGAACGTCTCCAGAAATATGAGGAAGCCGTCGGCAAGGTCGAGGCCGAGCGCCGCGAGACGGTCTTCCATCCACGGCAGCCAGGCGGTGTTGTGGTCGCGCGACCGGGTGATGAATTCGACGTCGTTCACAGCCGCGATGCCGGCTGCCTGCGCCGCGCTGGTAACGTTGAACGGCGGCCGGATACGGTTCAGCACGTCGGCCACGGCCGGCGGGCAGTAGCCCCAGCCGAGGCGCATGCCGCCCATCGCGTAGATTTTCGAGAAGGTGCGCGTCATCACGACGTTGTCGCCCGCGTCGACCATCTCGATGCCGGCGCTGTAATCGTTCCGCGTGACGTATTCCGCGTAGGCCGCGTCGATGACGAGAAGGATGTCGTCGCGCAGGCCGTCGCGCAGGCGCGCCATCTCGTCCTTGGTGACGAACGTGCCGGTCGGATTGTTCGGGTTCGCGACGTAGACGATGCGCGTCCGCTCGGTAACGCAATCCAGCAACGCATCGACGGTCACGGTGTAATCGGTCTCGGTCGCCTTGACCGGCGTGGCGCCGACCGACAGCGCGAACAGCGGGTACATCGTGAACGCGTGCTCGCCGAACAGCACCTCGTCGCCCGGCCCGGCATAGGCGCGCGCCAGCAGGGCGAGCACCTCGTCGGACCCGGCGCCGCAGACGATGCGGTCGGGATCGAGCCCGTGCCGCGCGCCGATGGCCTCGCGCAGGGCGACCGATCCGCCGTCGGGGTAGCGGTGCAGGGTCTCCGCGACCGTCCGGTAGGCGGCGACGGCCTTCGGGCTCGGGCCCAGCGCGCCTTCGTTGGACGACAGCTTGATGATCTTTTCGACCCCTTCGACCTTGGACTTGCCGGGGACGTAGGGCGACATCTCCATGATGCCGGGGCGTGCCACGGGACCGGTCATCGCACGTCTCCCCGGTAGGAAAGGTCGCGGGCGTCGAACGGGGCCGCGTAGGCGCCGAGATAGATCACGGATTCGGCGACGCCGTCGTCCGGATCCGCGAGGCGGACGAGGCGCGCATCGTCGGCGGCGGCGAAGCCGTCGAGTTCGGCGAGGAACAGCGAGATGTCGTCGGCGCTCGGCCCGCTGCCGATGAGCCTTACGGGCTTGATGCCGGCGGCGGCGATGGCGCTGTTGAGCCGCGCCCGGCTGATCTTGGGGCGCGTCCGGAAGGCGACCAGGCTGCGGTCGTCGCCGCTGTCCGCCGGCTCGATGTTGGCGACGCAGAGCGCGCTGTCGCCGGCGCCGGCCGAGCTCGGCCCGAAGGGGAGCCGGGCGCAGACGAGGGGACGGGTGCCCGACATGCCCGCGAGCGCAGGCCACCAGGGAAGCTCCTCGCTGTCCTCCGGCACCGGCAGGACGCCGACGGTCGCCGAGCCGTCCTGGACCGCGGTGAGGACCGCGCGCGCCGTCGAGTAATAGGAGAGCGGGGTTTCCGCGCCGAAATGGTCGCGCGCCATGTCGCGGCACCATCTGTTCTCGTCGCTGGCGAAGACGGCGACGGCGAACTCGCCCTGGAGCCGGACCATCGCCGACATGATCTCGCGCCACAGCTGGACAAGCGTGCCGCGCGTGAACGGGCCGTCATGCCGCGCCACGAGGCGGCGGAGAACCTGCGCTTCGCGGGCCGGGCGCCAGACCGGACCCGCGGACGGGCCGGACGCCTTGGAGTCGCGAACCTCGGCGGCGATCGCGGCGCGCTCCATCAGCAGGTCGTGGATGGCGGCATCGATGCCGTCGATTCTGTCGCGAAGCGCGGAAAGGGACTTGTTGCCGTCGGACATGGTCGTAGCCAAGGTCTGGAAATGCCAGGGTTTGGAAATCTTCTCTGGCGGTCGCGTTTCGGGTGCCCGGAACCGACCGATTACCCCTGCGCCACGCGCCAATATGTAGTCGGACGGCCCGGCAAATGCAAAGAAAACATTGACATAGGCAGGACCCGACCCTAGCAATGCAGCCCCTTATAAGAGCCATCGCGGGGCGGAAACAGGCATGGCGACGCCTGAATTCACATCGACGGCACCGGTGTCCGGCACCGACTGGCCGGGGACGCGAGTCGAGCTGGCGCTCGATGCGCCGATGCGCCTCGATTCCGGCGGATCCATCGGACCCTTCACGGTCGCCTACACCACCTGCGGCGCCCTCAACGCCGACAAGACCAATGCCATCATGGTGTGCCACGCGCTCACCGGCGACCAGTACGTTCTCGACACGCACCCCATCACCGGCAAGCCCGGCTGGTGGGAAACCATGGTCGGACCCGGTCTGCCGCTCGACACGGATCGCTACTTCATCATCTGCGCCAACGTCCTCGGCGGATGCATGGGATCGTCCGGCCCGCGGGAGATCAACCCCGAGACGAACGAGCCCTGGGGGCTCGATTTTCCGGTAATTACCATCGGCGACATGGTGCGGGCGCAGACGCTGCTGCTGGACCATCTCGGCATCGACCAGCTTTTCTGCGCCATCGGCGGCTCGATGGGCGCGATGCAGGTGCTCGAATGGGCGGCGCGCCATCCCGACCGGGTGTTCGCGGCGATGCCCATCGCCGGCGCCGCGCGCCACTCCGCGCAGAACATCGCGTTCCATGAGGTCGGCCGCCAGGCGATCATGGCCGATCCCGACTGGTGCAAGGGCAACTACCTGCGAGAGGGAAAGAACCCGAAGCGCGGATTGTCGGTTGCGCGGATGGCGGCGCATATCACCTACCTGTCGGAAACCGCCCTTCACCGGAAGTTCGGCCGCCGCCTGCAGGCGCGCGACGCGATCACGTTCGGGTTCGACGCCGACTTCCAGGTCGAGAGCTATCTCCGCCACCAGGGCAGCACCTTCGTCGAGCGCTTCGACGCGAACGCCTATCTCTACATCACCCGCGCGATGGACTATTTCGACCTCGCCGCGGAACATGACGGCGTGCTCGCCCGCGCGTTCGAGGGAACGGACGTGCGCTTCTGCATCATTTCGTTCACCAGCGACTGGCTGTTCCCGACCGCAGAGAGCCGCGAAGTCGTGCGCGCCCTGAATGCCGTGGCCGCGAACGTGAGCTTCGTCGAGATCGAGACCGACAAGGGTCACGACGCGTTCCTGCTCGAGGAGCCCGAATTTTTCGCGACCGTCTCCGGCTTCCTTGAGGGCGCCGCCGAACATCGCGGGTTGAACGGCAAATGACGGACCCGAAGGGGCCGGCCTGGCACGGCCCGATCCGCCGCGATCTCGAAATCATCGCGCAGATGATCGCGCCCGGGAGCCGGGTGCTCGACGTCGGCTGCGGCGACGGCGCGCTGCTGGATCACCTGGGACGCCAGAAGGGCGTCGACGGGCGCGGGATCGAACTGAGCCAGGCGGGCGTGAACGCCTGCGTGGCGCACGGCCTGTCCGTCATACAGGGCGACGCCGATACCGACCTCGACCACTACCCCGACGATGCGTTCGACTACGTCGTCCTCACCAAGACGCTCCAGGCGACGCGCAATCCGCACGACGTGGTCGCCAATCTCGTCCGCATCGGCAAGCGCGCGGTCGTGTCATTCACGAATTTCGGCCATCTGCGGTACCGCCTGACGCTGATGTTCGGCGGCGAGATGCCGACCGTCCAGGAAGACGGCCTGCACTGGTACGACACGCCGAACATCCACCTCTGCACGATCCGCGATTTCACCGCGCTGTGCGACGAGCTGAACCTGAAGGTCGAGCGCGCCCTGTCGCTGTCGCGGTCCGGTTACGCGCGCGAGCTGAGCTCGATCGGCGCCTGGGCGAACCTGCGCGGCGAGGAAGCTATTTTTCTTCTGGCGAAGGCCTGACGCGCGTCGCGCCGCCTTCCGGCCCGGTGATCGGGCTCGTGCGTTCGGAGCCGCCCACGACCCGCACATAGGCGCGCCGCCGCGCCGGTTCCGCGGTCGGCGCAACGCTTCCCGCATACATCTGCTTCTGTGCCTCGATCAGCAATACGCCGCTGAACGTCTGGAACCACCGCGTGCCGATCTTCTCGATCGCTGGCGCAGAGGCGAGGACCATCCGCGTCCGCGCCGGCGGCACGAACAGCGCCGACGTCGATTGCTGCGGGACGAACAAATTGTCGCGCAGCAGGCGGGAAAGCTGGCCGACGGTATACGGATGCCCGTGGCCGAACGGCGTGTGGTCGAGGCGCGCCCAGATACCGCGCCGGTTCGGCACCACGATCAGCACGTGCCCGCCTTCCGTCATCGCGCGCCATACCTCGCGCAGCAGCTTGCGGAGCTGTTCGGAGCATTCGAGCGCGTGGACGAGGAGCAGCCGGTCCACCGAGACGTCGGGCAGCGGCAGGTCGTCTTCCTGAACGAGGCACGTCGCGTTCAGGCCGTCCGCCGGCCACCGCATCACGCCCTGCTGGGCGGGCATCATCGAGATCACCCGCTCCGCTTCGTCCATGAACGGCCGCAGGTAGGGCGTCGCATATCCCATGCCCGCAACCGTCATGCCGCGCACGTCCGGCCACGCCTCGCGGATATAGCGGCGGACGATCCGCTGGGCGGTATGGCCCATGGAGCTCGCGTAGAAATCGCGAATATCGACGACGTCGCTGTACATGGCGCCAGTATGGCCGCACCGGCGCGGCGCATAAAGCGCCGGTTGGCGGTCGGGGCCGGGTTTGATAGGGTCCGCCACCCGACAGGACCAGCGACATCCGGAGGCCAGAAACCGTGTCCACCCTCGAAATCCATCAGATCCCGACGCGTTCCGACAACTACGTCTACCTGCTGCGCGAAAGCTCGTCCGGCAACGCGGCGGTCGTCGATCCGTCCGATGCCGCGCCGGTCCTCGAGACCCTCGACATGTTCGGCTGGAGCCTGACGCACGTGCTGGCGACCCATCACCACGACGACCATGTCGGCGGCGTGCCGGAGATCAAGGAAAAGACCGGCTGCACCGTGGTCGGACCCAAGGCCGACCGCGATCGCATTCCCATGATCGACGTCGAGGTCGCCGACGGCGACACGTTCATGCTCTACGAGGCGGAAGCGAAGGTGTGGGACGTGCCGGGCCACACGCGGGGCCACATCGCCTACTGGTTCGCCGAGAGCCAGGCGCTATTCTGCGGCGACACCCTGTTCGCGCTGGGCTGCGGGCGCGTGTTCGAAGGCACGCACGAGCAGATGTACAACTCGATCTCCAAGTTCAAGGAAGTGCCCGACGAGACCTGGGTCTACTGCGCGCACGAATACACGATGTCGAACGCCAAGTTCGCGCTGCATGTCGATCCGGGAAACGCCGCGCTTCAGGCCTACGCGAAACAGATCGAGCGCCGCCGCGAGGCGGGCGTCTCGACGGTGCCGTCGCTGATGGGCGTCGAGCGCCGGACCAACCCGTTCCTGCGGGCGGACGAGCCGTCGCTCGCCTCTGCGGTGGGTCTCGACGGCAAGTCGGGCGTCGAGGTGTTCGCCGAGGTAAGGACGCGGAAAGACAATTTCTAGAGGTTGATCCGATGAAGCTGCGCTGGTCGCCGACGTCGCCGTTCGTCCGCAAGGTCGTCGTGTTGATGAAGGAAAAGGGGATCGAGGATCTCGTCGCGAAGGAAAAGTCCAATCCGCTGAGCCGCGACGACCGGGCCGCGACGCCGAGCCCGCTCGGCAAGATCCCGTGCCTGATCACCGATGACGGCGAGTCGATCTTCGATTCCCCGGTGATCATGGAATATCTCGATACCGAGTGCGACGGCCCGTCGATGCTGCCCGCATCGGGCCCGGAGCGCTGGAAGGTTCTGCGCCGTCAGGCGACGGCCGACGGGATGATCGACGGGATGGTCGTCTGCTTCGTCGAGAGCCTGAAGAAGCCGGAGCGTCAGTCCGCCGGTATCGTCGCGCACAACAAGGCGATGGTCATGAACGGCATCAAGGCGTTCGAGGCGGAGGCCGACGACTTTTCCGGCGTCGACGTCGGCACGATCTCCGCGGCGGTGGCATTGGCGTTCGCCGATCAGACCTTCCCAGAAGACGACTGGCGCGCCGACAATCCGAAGATCGCGGCCTGGTTCGAGGAATTCAACGCGCGCCCGTCGATGGCCGAAACGGTGCTGGTCGACGCCCGCGAGTTCAAGTAGGCGGCCGCCGGAACAGATCGCCCGCGGCAAGCGCCGCGGCGCCCACGATCAGCAATCCGCCCGCGACGGTCGGCCAGCCCGACGGCGCGCCGACGAGGGCGATCAGCAGCGATGTCGAGATTAGCGGCGCGGCGTAGGCGAGGGTCCCGAGGACTCGCACGTCGCCGCGTTTCAGCCCCCAGTCCCACAGGAAGAACGCGGTGCCGAGCGGTCCCGCGCCGATCAGGAAAACGACCGTCCATTGCACCGCCGTCGGCGCGACCGTGGTCTCAAGCGCCAGGTGGGCGAGCAGGGCGAGAAGCGCGGTGCCGAGGCAGAACCCGCCTACCGCTTCCGTCGGGACGGATTTGAGCAGGCTGCTCGCGACCGAGTATCCCGACCAGATCAGCGCCGACAGCAACGCGGCGCCGAAGCCGAGCGCATAGGCGGGGTCGATGTCCAGCGTCCGTCCCCGCGTCACCAGCAATACGGTGCCGGCAAGCCCCGCAAGCGTGCCTGCGACATGGCGCACGGCGATGCGTTCGCCCGGCAGGAGCGTGGAGAACAGAACGATCAGAAGCGGCCAGAGATAATTTATCAGGTTGGCTTGGACGGGCGGGGCGCTGCGCAACGCGACGAACAGGAAGAAGTGGTAGCCGAAAAGCCCGCCGACGCCGAGAAGCCATGCGGCGGGCGGGTGACGGAGAAACGCCGCCGGCCTCCGTCGCCGGACCGTGCCGACCGCTGCCGTCAGAACGACGGCGACGGCGAACGACATCGCGACGAGCTGGAACGGCGGGATGCCCTTCGTCCAGACGGTCAGCGGCGCGAGCGTCCCCCATAAGACACCGGCGCCGCCGCCAACGAGTGGGGCGCGGCGCCGCGATGCGTGTTCCGGAACGTATCCCGTCACGCGGTCAGTACATGTGCTGGCCGCCGTTGATCGAGAGCGTCGAGCCGGTGATGAAGTCGGCTTCGTCGGCGACCAGGAACAGGACGCCGCGGGCGATGTCCTCGCCGCGGCCGAGCCGGCCCATCGGAATCCGCTGGATGATCTTTTCCAGAATGTCGGCCGGAACCGCGCGGACCATGTCGGTGTCGACGTAGCCGGGCGCGATCGCGTTGACCGTGATGCCCTGGGCCGCGCCTTCCTGGGCCAGCGCCTTGGTGAAGCCGTGAATGCCCGACTTTGCGGCGGCGTAGTTGACCTGGCCGTACTGGCCGGCCTGGCCGTTGATCGAGCCGATATTGACGATGCGGCCGAACTTGCGGGCGCGCATGCCTTCGATGACGGCGCGGCTCATGTTGAAGCAGGAGCCGAGGTTGGTGTCGATCACCGCCTGCCAGTTGTCGTGGCTCATGCGGTGCATCGTGCCGTCGCGCGTGATGCCGGCATTGTTCACGAGGATCTCGACCGGACCCAGGTCCTTTTCGATCTGCTCGATGCCGCTGATGCAGGCGTCGTAATCCGACACGTCGATCTTGTAGACCGGGATGCCGGTCTCTTCGTTGAATTTCTTGGCGGCTTCGTCGTTACCGCCGTAGACGGCGGCCACCGTGTAGCCTTTTGCCTTGAGCTGTTCGGACACCATTCCGCCGATACCGCGGGTACCGCCCGTTACGACTGCGACGCGTGACATGACACATCTCCCGATTTTCTGGCCGAGCCGGTACGCGTCCTGCGCGCCGGGCCGGATAGGTTTTATGAATTGACGGGGCGCGCCTCCCCGCGCGTCCCCGGAACTACCTGACGGCGATCAGTCGCGGGCCACGCACA
Source organism: Alphaproteobacteria bacterium (assembly GCA_038133505.1). GTDB lineage: Bacteria > Pseudomonadota > Alphaproteobacteria > MPNO01 > UBA830 > JAYQUR01. The sequence continues at coordinate 558 of JAYPTI010000108.1, read as the reverse complement.
TGGCGATGCCCATGCCGCCGCCGATGCAAAGCGTGGCGAGGCCCTTCTTGGCGTCCCGCTTCTGCATCTCGTGCAGCAGCGTTACGAGCACGCGGGCGCCGGAGGCCCCGATCGGGTGGCCGAGCGCGATCGCGCCGCCGTTGACGTTGACCTTGTCGGTATCCCAGCCGAGGTCCTTGTTGACCGCGCAGGCCTGCGCGGCGAACGCCTCGTTGGCCTCGATCAGGTCGAGGTCGCCGGCCGACCAGCCGGCCTTTTCGAGGGCCTTGCGGCTCGCCGGGATCGGGCCGGAGCCCATGATCGCGGGATCGACGCCGACCTGCGCCCACGAGACGATCCGCGCCATCGGCGAGATGCCGCGCTTCTTCGCCTCGTCGGCGGTCATCAGGACGAGCGCCGCGGCGCCGTCGTTGATGCCCGACGCGTTACCCGCCGTGACCGTGCCTTCGCGATCGAACGCCGGGCGCAGCTTCGCCAGCGTGTCGATGGTCGTGCCGTGCTTCGGATACTCGTCCTCGTCCACGGTGACGTCGCCCTTGCGAGTCGAGTAGGTGACGG
>JAYPTI010000107.1:0-11361 GCA_038133505.1 Alphaproteobacteria bacterium | reverse complement strand
TTCTCCTCGGCAAGGCGGTTGTAAATGATGCGGAGGTCGTCGAGCGATTCGAGCCGGAACGACAGTTGGTTGATCGGCCCGCCGAAGAACGCGTTACGCTTGTTCTCGCCCAACTCGTCTTCGTTGCCGCTGCAGATGACGAACTGGTGATGTTCCACCGGGTCCATGCTCATGAAGGTCAGCGTCAGGCCCAGCGCGTCGACCGAGCCGCGGTCGGTCACCTGGAAGCCGACGACGCGGGTGTAGAAATCCTCCATCTTCTGGAGGTCGCGAACGTTGATGCCGAAATGGCTGAACTGGATACGCGGCGCACGGGCCGGGGCGTCGAGGGCAGGCATGGCGGAACTCCCTATCCGTCTTGTTGACAGCGAAGTGTCCCGTAGTCGCAGGCCGCGCGACTTGATCGAGATCAAGCGTCGGGCGGTTTGGCTTTGACCTCTTCTTGTTTGTCGATTACGTCCTGGAGGAGAATCCTTACGTTTTCGTGCTCGTCGAGACGGGTTTTGATGCCGATCTCGAATCCATTCACGATCCGTTGAAAAAGTAGCCGCGCGCGCATCCACGCATGATCGCGGGCTTCACAATTGCCAAGCACATCCTAAACATCGCCTATGCCATCATGGGCCATTGCTAAAACGCTGATTGCTTCGATGGAGTCGTTGGCCGGATCGTCCATCAAAGCTGCCAGTTCCGTGTAGGCATCCAGCGCGTCCTCCCAACGGTTCAGTCGGCGCAGAGCGATGCCGCATGAATTTAGAACGGCACCTTCGAGTAAGCGGAGATCGTTAGGGTCATTCGAATTGCTCCGTAACCAGCGCACAAGCGCGAGTGCGGTTCCGTTGAGAAAGAGGGAGTGTTCGTATTGATTGTCTCGGGTCTCGGCTTTATCGGCCTCGATTAGTTTGAGGCCAATCGCAAACGCCGCTTTGAGGCCTTCCAGGCCCGGCGGAGGTTCATTATCGAGCATCTCCAGAATTTGCCGGTATGTGCTGTGCGCCGGTGAACTCTGCGAGACGCCGAGACGCTCGTCGCAGAAAGCAGCGAGCGCGTCCCGGTCGAAGTTGAAACCGTCCGAGAGCGGCATGCTGTTTATTTGTTATTCCGCAAGCCGGAAGCCGGAGAAGGCCCAGCGCTGGTGCGGATAGAAGAAATTGCGGTAGCTGACCCGCGCGTGACCGGGCGGCGTGCCGCAGCTTGCGCCGCGCAGCACCATCTGGTTGATCATGAACTTGCCGTTGTATTCGCCGACCGCGCCCGCCGCAGGCTCGAAGCCCGGGTAGGGCGAATAGGCGCTCTCGATCCATTCCCAGACATCGCCCATCATCTGCGCCGGTCCCTCTCCCGCCGCGTCGTCCGGCGCGTCGCCCGCCGGCATCGGGCGCAGGAAGCCCGCGGCCATCCGGTTGGCCGCGCTTTCCGCGGCGTCGCCGACGCCGAAGCGCCTGGCGGCGATCTCCCACTCGGCCTCGGTCGGCAGGCGCTTGCCCGCCCACGATGCGTAGGCCGACGCTTCGTAGAAGCTTACATGGCAGACCGGCGCGTCATGATAGAGCGGGCAGACGCCCGCCAGCGTGAATTCGTTCCAGCTCCCGTCGTCGGCGGCGCGCCAGTAGAGCGGGGCTTCCCAGCCTTCGGCATTGACCGTCGCCCATCCGTCGGCGTGCCAGAATTCCGGCCGCCGGTATCCGCCGGCTTCGATGAAGTCCGCGAACTCGCCGTTCGTCACCGGCCGGGAGGCGATCCTGTAATCGCGCACCAGCACTTCGTGCGCCGGGCCTTCGTTGTCGAAGGCGAAGCCGTCGTCGCCATGGCCGATCGCGTAAATGCCGCCGCGCAGATCGAATCAGGCGAGCGGATGCGTCGTCCGCAAGCCGACGGGCTCCTTGCGCCGATACGCGACGTCCATCGGGTTGCACGACAGCACGTGCTTGATGTCCATCAGCGCCAGTTCCTGGTGCTGCTGCTCGTGGTTGAGACCGAGGTCGATCAGGGCGACGACGGCGCCGTCATCCGGATTCAGGCTCTCGATCATGCCGGCCATCGCGGCGTCTACGTGCGCGCGGTAGGCCAGCACGTCATCCAGCGACGGGCGCGTCAGCAGCCCGCGCTTCGGCCGCGCGTGGCGCGGACCCACGCCCTCGTAATACGAATTGAACAGGTAGTTGAAATCGGAGTGGAATTCTTCGTAACCGGCGACGTTCGGCCGCAGCAGGAACGTCTCGAAGAACCAGGTTACGTGCGCGAGATGCCACTTCGTCAGCCTGACGTCGTCCATCGACTGGACCTGCTGGTCCTCCGGGGACAGCGGCGCGGCGATCGCTTCGGTGAGCGCACGCACGTCCGCGTACCGCTTTGCCAGCGCGTCGGGGGTCGCGGCCGGGGACGGGGCCGAAATCGAAATCCGGGTCTTGGGCTCGGTCGGCATCTGGCTCTCCGGGCGCCGCACAGGGATCGTGAAGGGCGCCGGGCAGAACGCCGGTGCCCGGGGCGTCGAGTGCGAGTGGCGGGAAACCTATCCCAGCACCGCTACGTTCACAACCGATGCGTCGGATGTTTTCCGGCGCGCGCGCTCAGGCTTTCGTGTCGACCTGTTCGCCGGGCTCGGTAGGCTCCGGCGCCGCCTTGGCGACGCCGACCTTGGCCGGTCTCAGCAGGCGACCGTGGATCAGATAGCCGGTCTCCACGACCTGGAACACGGTGCCTGTCTCGGCGCCGGGAACGGGCGCTTCGAACATGGCCTCGTGGAACTGCGGATCGAACTTCTGGCCCATCGGATCGATCTTTTCGATGCCGTGGCGTTCCAGCGTGGACAGCAATTCCTTTTCGGTAAGCGACACGCCTTCGATAAAGGCGACCAGCGCCGTGCCGTCGGGATCGCCGTTCTCGGGAATCGAATCGATGGCGCGCCGCAGGTTGTCTGCGACGGTGAGCATGTCGCGCGCGAAATTGGACGCGGCGTATTTCAGCGCGTCCTCGCGTTCCTTCTGCGAGCGGCGGCGCAGATTTTCCGTTTCCGCCAGCGCGCGCAGAAGCTTGTCCTTAAGGTCCGCGATCTCCGCCTTCGGATCGGGCGCGTCTTCCGCCCGCCCCGGTCCCCCGGCATCGTTCGCTGCGGCTTCCGTGCCCGGCCCGCCCGCGGCGCCGGTCCCCGCTTCGGGCGTCTCGGCGGCGTTGTCTTCCGGCTTGTTTTCGTTCTGATCCGTCACGTCTGCGCTTTCCGTTTCTTCGGCTTCTGGGGGCCCGGTCAGCCGATGATGCGGTCGATGACGCGGGCGGTATAGTCAACCATGGGAATGATCCGGGCATAATTCAAGCGCGTCGGGCCAATAACCCCGATCGCGCCGACGATCGTCTGGCGGTCGCCTTTGAACGGCGCGACGATCAGCGAGCAGCCGGCCTGGTCGAACAGCGTGTTCTCGGCGCCGATGAAAATCTGCACGCCGTCGGCCGTGTCGGTCATGTCGAGCAGCTTGACGAGGAGCTCTTCGGTCTCCAGCGCATGGAACAGCCCGCGGACGCGCTCGAGGTCCTGGATTGCCGAGACCTCGTCGAGGAGGCGCGACTGGCCCTTGACGATCAGCGAGGCGCCCGGCCCGTCGCCGCCGGTCCAGGCCGCGAGCCCGGCTTCCACGAGCCCGGCGGTGATCTCGTCGATCGCCGCGCGCCGGGTCGCGATTTCATCCGAGACAGAACGCCGCGCGGCGTCGATGGTCTTGCCGCCGAGCCGCGCGTTCAGATAGTTGGAGGCCTGCACCAGCGCAGACGGCGGCGTGCCCGCCGGCAGGTCTATCAGCCGGTTCTCGACGAAGCCGTCGTCGGTGACGAGCACGGCGAGCGCGCGGCCGTCCCCGATATTGACGAACTCGATATGCTTGAGAGGCCGGCCCGTCTTGGGCGCGATCACGAGCCCGGCGCATTGGGCGAGCCCCGACAGCAGCGTCGTCGCCTCGCCCAGCGCCTCGGTCAGGTTCATGCCGTGCGGCCGGCAGCGCGCCTCGATACTCTCGCGCTCCTCGCTCGACAGGTCGCCGATCTCCAGCAGCCCGTCGACGAACAGGCGCAGCCCCGCGTCGGTCGGCAGGCGCCCCGCCGACGTGTGCGGCGCGTAGAGCAGGCCCATATCCTCGAGATCCGCCATGACGTTCCGGATCGTCGCGGGCGACAGCGGATTGTCGAGCCGCCGCGACAGCGTGCGCGAGCCGACCGGTTCGCCGGATTCGACGTACGCCTCGACGATCTCGCGAAAAATATCGCGCGAGCGGTCGTTCAGTTCTCCGATGCTGCCTGACGCCGGACGGTCCATTTCCAACTCCGAAACGCGTCCGGAATGTAGTTTGGAAGACCGGTTTGTCAACGATGCCGGGTCCGTCGCCTTTTCGGCCCCGCGATCCGCGTGTCGCGCAGCGGGCTTTACCTGCCGCCGGGCGTTGGATAGCTTGCGCGAAACCCCCAGCGGAGATGTTCATGCGCCCTTCCGGCCGATCCCCCGATCAGATGCGGGCCGTCACGCTCGAAACCGGCTTCACCCCCTATGCGGAGGGCTCGTGTCTGGCGAAATTCGGCGATACGCACGTGCTGTGCAACGCCACCGTCGAGGAACGCGTGCCGCCGTGGATGCGCAATTCCGGCCGCGGCTGGGTGACGGCAGAATACGGGATGCTACCGCGTTCAACCCATGAACGCACTGACCGCGAGGCCGCGCGCGGCAAGCAGTCCGGCCGGACGCAGGAGATCCAGCGCCTGATCGGCCGGGCGCTCCGCGCCGTCGTGGATCTGGAAATGCTTGGAGAGCGCCAGATCCGAGTCGATTGCGACGTGATTCAGGCGGACGGCGGCACCCGTACCGCGTCGATCACCGGCGCCTGGGTGGCGCTGAAAATCGCGACGGACGGGCTGCTGCGGTCCGGGGCTCTCGCAAAGGATCCCATAACCGGCTCGATCGCCGCCATTTCGTGCGGACTCTATGAGGGGACGGCGGTGCTCGACCTCGATTATGCGGAGGATTCCAATGCCGATGCCGACGTGAACTTCGTCCTGACCGGTGAGGGCGGTATCGTCGAGATTCAGGGCACTGCCGAAAAGGATCCGTTCTCGGAGACGGCGTTCCTCGAATTGCTGGAGCTCGCCAAAAAAGGCGTCGGCGAGCTGACGACGGCGCAACGCATGGCTCTCGCGGCCGACTGATGGCGCGTCGCTTTACCGCCGGCCGCCTGGTCATCGCCAGCCACAATCCCGGCAAGGTGCGGGAGATCGGCGAGCTGCTGGCACCTTGGAATATCGAGGTCGTTTCGGCATCGAAACTGAATTTGCCCGAACCCGAGGAAACCGGCGACAGTTTCGTTGCGAATGCGAAACTAAAGGCGGATGCCGCGGCTTTCGCCGCGAAACTCCCGGCGCTGGCCGACGATTCCGGCCTTGCGGTCGACGCGCTGGGCGGGGCGCCCGGAATCTACTCCGCGCGCTGGGGCGGGCCTGAAAAGGACTTTGATGCGGCAATGGCCCGGGTCGACAGCGAGTTGGGCGAAACCGACAACCGGCGGGCCCGTTTCGTCTGCGCGCTGGCGCTTACCTGGCCGGACGGCCATTGCGAGATTTTCGAGGGCGAAGTCTGGGGCGATCTCGTCTGGCCTCCGCGCGGCGACCGCGGATTCGGCTATGATCCGATGTTCCGCGCCGACGGCGACGAAGGTACGTTCGGCGAGATCGAACCGGCCGAAAAGCATGCCAAGAGCCATCGGGCGGATGCGTTCAACAAGCTCATCGCCGCCTGTTTCCCCCCGCCCGGGCGACAATGATCGCGCCGGCCGATCCGGCCGTTTCGGAGGCGAGGTCCGGCCTGGACCGGTTCGGGCTGTACGTGCATTGGCCGTTCTGCGTCTCGAAATGCCCCTACTGCGATTTCAACAGTCATGTCGCCGAGTCGATCGACGCGGCGCAATGGACCGCTGCGATCTGCGCAGAGCTTGATCATTTTGCAATCGAAACGAAAGGCCGGCGTCTTGGCAGCGTGTTCTTCGGCGGCGGGACGCCGTCGTTGATGCCTCCCGAGACGGTCGCCGCTATTCTCGATCGGGCGGCAGCACATTGCGAGCTCGAAGACGACATCGAGATCACGCTCGAGGCCAACCCGTCGTCGGTCGAAGCCGGGAAATTCAAGGCTTTCCGCACGGCGGGGATCAACCGCGTCTCCATCGGCGTCCAGGCATTCGACGACGACGCGCTGCGCTTTCTGGGCCGTGCGCACGATTCAGCCGCGGCGCGGCATGCCGTTTCCGTTGCGGAACGAGCCTTCGAGCGCATGTCCTTCGACCTGATCTATGGATTGCCCGGCCAGAGTCTCGAGACGTGGCGCCGATCGCTTGACGATGCTCTTGCCATTGCCGGCGACCACCTGTCGCTCTATCAGCTCACGATCGAGAAAGGCACTCCGTTCTTTGCGGCGCACCGCTCCGGCGCCTTCGTCCTTCCGGACGAGGATACCGCCGCCGACCTCTTTGAAATTACAGCGGAAATTACCGAAAAGGCAGGACTTCCTGCCTACGAGATCTCCAATCACGCCCGGCCCGGGTCGGCCTGCCGGCATAATCTGGTTTATTGGCAGGGGGGCGATTATGCGGGCATCGGGCCGGGTGCGCATGGCCGCCTGCGGAACGCCGGCGTCCGGCGGGCGACCCGCCAGATCGCAGCGCCGGGAAACTGGCTTGCCGCCGTGGCGTCGGAAGGGCATGGAACGCAAGAATCAGCGGTAATTACGGTTCCGAAACAAATAGAGGAGCTCTTGCTCACAGGGTTACGCCTGGCAGACGGCATAATTCGTTCCGATTTCGAAATCATCGCTGGAAACCAACTGGAATCGGTCCTCCTGCCCGAAAAGCTGGACCGTCTCGCGGCGGCCGGGCTGCTCGTGTGCGATGCGCGCGGCCTGCGCCTGACGGCCGGGGGAAGATTGCGCCACGACGCAATCGTGGCCGCGCTCGTGCCGCCGTCCGGCCCGGCGGACCGCGCCGTCAATTGACCGTTGGCGGCGCGGGAAAGGCGGCGGGCGCCGGTTCGATGACGCGGCTGCTATCGAGCGTGACTTCGCGAACCTCGAGCGCCCGTTCCGGAAGGCCGCTCGGGAGCAGCCTGAATAGCCCCCCCGATCCCGCGAAACCGCTCGAGCTGGTCAGCGTTCCGGCCGAAAAGCGCGCCTCGGGCGCCCGCGATCCCAGAATCGCGGCGAGGGCTGTGATATCGTATGCGTCGATCGCGAGCGGATGCGGCTCGCGTTCGTACATCGCCTTGTAATTGCGAATGAAATCGTCATTGCCCGCGGCCGGGGAATCCGCGTACCAGGCGCCGACGAGCGCGGGCTCGCGACCGGTGCCGGGCGCGCCCCAGCTCGCAAGCCCCAACAGTCGCACCTGTTTGGTGTCTACGTCGAAATTCCCCAGCTGCGCAGCGACCTCCGTCAGTTTCTGGCCGCTTGCGCCCACGATGAGGGCGTCGAACGGAAGTGGCCCGAACGTCTCCAGTTTCTGCAGTTTCTCCAGCGTCTGCTTCGATACCTCGTCCGTCGCGCCCTCAAGCGCCTTGATCTGGTCCTGCAGTTCCTGACGTCGAAGATCGAAATCGCTGATGCGGCGGACGGCGTCTGCCGTCTGGGTGGCGTCGTCCGAAAAATATTCCACCTTGACAATATCGAGCGACAGCCTGGCGGCATTCTCCCGTGCGGCGGCGAGAACGCGTTCGCCGAAGGCGCCCGCCGGGATGAGGGCCCCCACGCGCCGAATTCCCCGTTTGGCGGCGTACCCGATAACCCGGTCAATCTGCGTCTCGGGCAGCAGCCCGGCGAGGAAAACCCCCGGTTCCGCGACGACCCGGTTGTTCGAAAATGCAATCATGTTGAGCCCCGCGCGCCGGACGACGGGCGCGGCGGCCGAAACCGAAGTCGAGAAAAGCGGTCCGAGAACGATTTCCGCCTTGTTGTCCATGGCTCCCTGGGCGGCGAGAGCGGCGCCCCGATCAGAGCCCCTGGTATCGAGCGGCAGCAGGACGAATTTTCCGTCCGCAACGTCGTTCAGGGCCAGCATCGCCGCGTCGAGCATCGACTGGCCGATCCCGCCGCGCGACCCGCTGAGCGGCAGCAGCATGGCGACGCGAACCGCCGAATCGATCATCGAGGCCGGAATGCCCCGCATCGCGCCGGATATCACGACCTCGGGCGTCGGCGGCGCGACCGGTTCCGGCGCCGGAGCGGGCAGGGGCTGGGCCATCGGCGGCGGCGGCACGGGGGCCGACCCGGGCAACGGCGTCACCGTCCGCCCTACCGGCGGGGGTGGCGGCGGTGAGGTTTGGACCGTCGGCGCATTTCCCCTATTCTCGCATCCGGCCAGAAACAGGGAGGCGGCAAGAGCTGCAATGCCCGCAATCCGGCCGACGAACCGGCAAGTGGTCAGAGAATCCATCGTTGAAATCGAGCCACCCATTCATTCAGTCTCCGCCGAACGGCAACCTATCGGCGCCCGCCGATTATGTAAACGCGGGCGTGTCATGACGGTTACCGGCCTCTACATTGTCGCGACGCCGATCGGGAATCTCGGCGACCTGACGCCGCGTGCCGCCGAAATCCTTCGCGAAGCCGATATCGTCGCCTGCGAAGATACACGGGTTACCGGCAAACTGCTCAGCGCAAACGGCATTTCGGCCCGCATGATCGCCTACCACGATCATAGCAGCGAACAGGACCGCGCCCGCCTGATAACGCTGCTTGAAAATGGCAATTCCGTGGCGTTGGTCTCCGACGCCGGAACGCCCCTGATATCCGATCCCGGCTATAAGCTGGTCCGCGCCGCCGTGGAGGCCGGCATTCCCGTGACCTGCGCGCCCGGGCCGTCGTCGCCGATCGCCGCGCTGGTCGTCTCCGGCCTGCCGTCGGACCGTTTTCTGTTCGCCGGCTATCTTCCCGCCAAGTCCGCGCAGCGGCGCGCCGAGCTATCTGCACTCGCCGGCGTTCCCGCGACGCTGATCTTTCTCGAATCGACACGGCGGCTGGCCGAGAGCCTCGCCGATATGTCGGAAACCCTCGGCGCGCGGGATGCCGCCGTCGCCCGCGAACTGACCAAGCTGCACGAAGAGGTCCGGCGCGCGCCGCTCGCCGATCTCGCCGGGCAATATGCCGCCGAACCGGCCCCGCGGGGCGAGGCGGTCGTGGTCGTCGGCCCGCCGGGAGAAGACGCACCCGCTGCGGCGGACCTCGACGCGCTTCTCGACCGCGCGCTATCCACGATGTCCGTCCGGGACGCCGCCGCGACGGTAGCGGCTGCGACGGGCCGTCCGCGCAAGGAGGTCTATGCCCGCGCCCTCGAACGTTCGGGAGAGGGCTGAGCCTCGTGGTGGACGGGCGCCGCACGCGGGAACGGCGCGGGCGCCGGGCAGAGACGCTCGCGGCGGCGTTCCTCCTGATGAAAGGCTACCGCATCGTCGCGCGCCGCTACCGGACCCCTTCCGGGGAAATCGATCTCGTCGTGCGCCGGGGCGGCACCGTCGCATTCGTCGAGGTCAAGGCGCGGGCCGATCGGGACATTGCCGCCGCGGAGATCGCGGCGCGCCAGCAACGCAGGATCACTGCTGCCGCCGCCTTTTTCGTCTGGGCGCATCCCTGGGCCGCGGCGCTCGTCCAGCGCTTCGACGCGGTCCTGATCGCGCCGGGCAGATGGCCGCGGCACGTAATCGACGCTTGGCGCGAATCGGCAAGTTAGGCAGATTCCCGCCATATAAAGGCCACATTGAGGCGATTTGATTCACCGGAGAAACAGACTGGAGGCGGTCGTATGACTGCTATTTTCGCGCGCGCCGCCTGCGTACTGGCGCTCTGCTCGCTGGCGCTCCTGCCCGGGTGCGTCGGCGCCGTCGTCGGGGCCGGGGCGACCGTGGGTACCGCCGCGATGGAAGAGCGCGGCCTCGAAGGCGCGGCGGACGATACGCTGATCCGCGCGCGCATAAACGAGCTGTGGTCCGCTGCCGACGAGCGGATGTGGCGCAAGGTCGGCCTTCAGGTCCACAGCGGCCGCGCCCTGCTCACCGGCCATGTCGACACGCCCGAGATGAGAACGGAAGCCGTCCGTCTCGCATGGCAGGCGAAGGGCATCCGCGAAGTGATCAACGAGATCCAGATTGCCGACGGCACGGGCGTAAGCGGTTTCGCCCGCGACACGATCATCTCCACCGAGCTCAAGACGAAGCTGCTGTTCGACAGCAAGGTCTCGTCGATCAACTATTCGATCGAGACCGTCGCCGGCGTCGTCTATCTGATCGGCATCGCGCAGAACCGCGAGGAACTCGACCGCGTGACCAACTATGCGCGCAATCTCGAGTACGTCAAAAAAGTGGTAAGCTACGTCACGATCAAGAAACCGGAGCCGCCGAAGCCGTCGTCGTGAGAGAGTCGCACAACGCAGAAGAACTATTGAGGAATATCGCCGGCCGGGAAGATTCCCGTATCGATCTTGCGGCCGCCGCGCTGGCCCTCGCCGTCCTGGAAAAGCCGGGAAGCGACCCTGCCGCCTATCGCGATCATCTTGCCCAGCTTTGCGAAGACGTCCAGGCGTCCCTGGCTGCCGGCGCGACCATCGTCGAAGCCCTGAATCTCGTCATCCTGCACAGCCACGGATACGCCGGCGACACGCTGACCTACGACGACATCCAGAACGCGAACCTGATGCGGGTGATCGACAGGCGAAAGGGTCTGCCCGTTGCGCTGGGGATCCTATTTCTCCATGCCGCGCGCGCCCAGGGCATCGGCGCGGACGGGCTGAACTTTCCCGGCCATTTCCTGATCCGCATCGACGACGCCGGGGGCCGCCACATTGTCGATCCGTTCAACGAAGGCCAGGTCCGGAGCGCCGCGGACCTGCGGGATCTGCTGAAAGCGACCGCCGGCCTCGAGGCGGAGCTGAACCCCGACCACTACGAGGCCGTGGGCAACCGCGATATCCTGATTCGCCTTCAGAACAACATAAAAGCCCGCCACGAACGCGCGGGCCGGCCGGAAGAGGCGCTCCGCGTTCTCGACCGGATGCTGATGTTCGCCCCCGACATGATGACCCTGTGGCGGGAAGCCGGCGTGATCCACGCCCGCGTCGGCAATCTGTCCGCCGCGATCGAGGCCTTCGAAACGATCGTCGAACGGGCCGCCGACGAGACGGTGCGGCACGATGCGGCGGCGATCATCCAGAAACTGCGGCGCCGCCTGAATTGATCCCGCAGCCGGATGCATTGTGCATCGGCGGCGTTCGCGCCACACTCCGGGCAGCCCCGTCCGCGCCGCGGACGGTTGGTTCGCGATAAGTAGGGAGAACTGGGATGAAGAGATCTATCCAG
>JAYPTI010000106.1:0-11456 GCA_038133505.1 Alphaproteobacteria bacterium | reverse complement strand
TTTGCGCCGAGCGTGAGGCCGAGCGCGTCGCCCATCGTGCCGAGGCGCGTCGAGACGATGTGAGCCCCGGGAGAGGCGACCGGGACCATGTAGCCGTAGAACCCATGGTCGCCGGCGCCGTGCGTGAATATCGTGTCCGGCGGCAACTTGAGCATCGCCTCGACGACCTCCTGCGGTTGCACGAGACCGTTGTCGGGCGTCGCATCGAACCAGGCCTGCTGCCACTCCGAAATACGTGCGGCAAGCGATGCCGCCCAGTCGCGTCGCGCATCGGGAACCGGCAGGTCCGCGGCGTCCAAAGCCTGGTTCAGCCGCTCGCAAAACGCCCTGGCGTCGGCGACAATGCCCGCGGCGAGCACGTGATCGCGCCCCAGCGCGGCGCCGTCGATATCGACCTGGACGATAGGCAAGCCTTTCGGGAGCAGGTCAGACCGCGATGTCTGGATGTCGGACAGCCGGCTCCCGATCGCGAGGACGAGATCGGATTCGCTGATCGCGTCTCCGACGGGGACGTAGCCGACGATGCCCGACGGCCCGAGGACCAACGGGTGGGTCTCCGGCACCGCCTGCCGCGAGGTCGCTGTATTGACCACGGGGGCGGAGAGACGCTCGGCAAGCCGCAGCAGCTCCTTTTCGGCATCCGAGTAGACGGCGCCGCCGCCGACCAGGATTACCGGCCGTTCGGCGGCCCGGAGAAGCGCGACGGTCTGCTCGACCTTTGCCGGGTCGGGCCAGGTGCGGAACATCGGGGTGTGCACCGGCATCGGTTCCGGAACGGGCGCACCGTCAAGGTCTTCGATCGAGACGTCGATAGGCATGTCGACCTGCACGACGCCCGGATGGCCGGTCACGGCTTCGCGAAGGCCGCGCCGCACCGCGTCGACCGCCTGGTCGGGACGCTCGACGCGCGTCTGCCATTTGAGGACGTCCGACAGCGGCGTCAGCACGTTCATCGTCTGCCACCAGCCGCGCTCCATCGCGCGTTTCTCCTGCGTCGCGCTGAAAACGAACATCGGCGTCGAATCGAGGGCGGCGGAGGCGATGCCGGCGCTCGCGGCAAGCAGGCCCGACGCCCCGTGGACCATCAGGACGCCGGGCGTGCCCGTAAGGCGTCCCGTCGCTTCGATAATGGCGGCGGCCGTCTGCTCGTGACGGACCCCGACGTAGCGTATGTCATTCCGCTGGGCGAGCGTGGCCGCATAAGGCGCGGCGGTAGATCCGACCATGCCGGAAATGTAGCGCACCCCCGCGCCGGCGATCTGATCCAGTACGGCTTCGTAGACTTTCATGATTTCCCTTTCCCCCGACGCGGGATACGTCCCCGTTTGTCTTATGCCGCGAGTATAGAATTCGGTGCGGCCTTCAGCCAACGGTTCACCGCTTCCGTTGCCGCTCCCCCAAGCGCCTGCTATACCGCGCCGGGAAGGTTACTCAGGCATTCGACGTGAAAATTATCTGTCTCGACATGGAGGGCGTGATCGCGCCCGAAATCTGGATCGAACTCGCCGAACGGACGGGGATCGAAGAGCTCCGCCGCACGACGCGCGACGAGCCCGATTACGACGTGCTGATGAATTACCGTCTGGATATCCTTGCCCGCGAAGGGCTCGGGATCGAGGCGCTCCAGCCGATCATCGACGGTATCGAGCCGCTGCCGGGCGCCGTCGCGTTCCTCGACGAACTGCGTCGCGACTATCAGCTCGTCATCCTGTCGGACACGTTCTACGAATTCGTCGGGCCGCTGATGGTCAAGCTCGGCCGCCCCACGCTGTTCTGTCACCGAATCCTGATCGACGACGCCGGGCGTCTGTCGGGCTACAAGCTGCGGCTGGACAATCACAAACAGGCGGCGGTCGAGGCGTTCCGCAAGCTGAACTTCACCGTCTATGCCGCCGGCGACTCCTACAACGACACGCGAATGCTCGGCGCGGCGGATGCGGGTTTCCTGTTCCGGCCGCCGCAGAACGTGATCGACGAATTTCCCCAGTTTCCCGTCCATACGGACTACGACACGCTGATCGCCGCCTTCGCGGCGGCGGACGGCCTTTCCTCCACGCCGGAGCGCGTTATTTCTGCGGGGTAGGGGAACCTTATGAGCCCACCTGACATCATCGGCGCCGCGCCGCGCCGCACCAGCGTTTCGGTCGACGTCGGCGGCGTCGTCATCGGCGGCGGCGCGCCGATCGTCGTCCAGTCGATGACCAACACCGATACGGCCGACGTCGAAGCGACCGCGAAGCAGGTCGCGGAGCTTGCGCGGGCCGGTTCGGAGATCGTCCGCATCACCGTCGACCGCGACGAGGCGGCGAAGGCGGTTCCGCACATCCGAGACCGGCTGATGCTGATGGGTGTCGAGGTGCCGCTGGTGGGCGACTTCCACTATATCGGCCACAAGCTGTTGTCCGAGAATCCGGCCTGCGCCGAGGCGCTCGCCAAGTACCGCATCAATCCCGGCAACGTGGGATTCCGCGAGAAGCGCGATACGCAGTTCTCGACAATGATCGAGATCGCCAACCGGTATGAGAAGCCGGTGCGCATCGGCGTCAACTGGGGCTCGCTCGACCAGGAACTGCTCACCCGGCTGATGGACGAGAACGCGTCGTCCGATGCGCCCAAGGAGGCGACGCAGATCACCCGCGACGCGATGGTGATGTCGGGTCTCCTGTCGGCGGAGCGCGCCGAGAAACTCGGCATGCCGCGCGACCGCATCATCATCTCGGCCAAGGTCTCCGCCGTGCAGGACCTGATCGCCGTCTATCGCGACCTCGCGGTCCGGTGCGACTACGCGCTTCATCTGGGGCTGACCGAGGCGGGCATGGGCACCAAGGGCGTCGTCGCGTCGTCGGCTGGAATGGGCATCCTGCTGCAGGACGGCATCGGCGACACGATCCGCATTTCCCTGACGCCGGAGCCCGGCGGTGACCGCACGCGCGAGGTCGTCGTCGCGCAGGAGCTTCTGCAGGTAATGGGCTTGCGCTCTTTCGTGCCGCTCGTCGCTGCGTGTCCGGGCTGCGGGCGGACCACCTCGACCGTCTTCCAGGAACTTGCCCAGCAGATCCAAGGCCACATCCGCGAGCGCATGCCGGACTGGCGGGAGAAATATCCCGGCGTCGAGGAACTCAACGTTGCCGTGATGGGCTGCATCGTGAACGGTCCCGGCGAGTCGAAGCATGCCGATATTGGCATCAGCCTGCCAGGCACCGGCGAGGAACCGGCGGCGCCCGTCTTCATCGACGGCGAGAAGCGGATGACGCTACGCGGTCCCAAAATCGCCGAAGAGTTCCGCGAGATCGTCGAGGACTATGTCGAGAAGCGCTACGGCGCCACCGCAGCGAAGGCATCCGCCTGATGTTCATCCAGACGAAGCTCCTCGACGATCCCGCTCGGATGAGGTTTGAGCCCGGCGAGGCTGTTCTCTCCGCCGGCGCCGAGGAGGTGGTCGAGGCGGATGCGGCGGTGCGTTCGCCGCTTGCACGGCGGCTTCTCGCGATCGAGGGCATAGAAGGCGTCGCGCTCGGGCGGGACGATCTGACGCTGCGCAAGGCCGACGGCGCCGAATGGTACATCCTGAAGCCGTCGGTTCTCGGCGCCATCATGGAACATTACGCGAGCGGCGAGCCCGTCATCGCCGATGCCGCCGTTGTCGAAATCATCGATCTTCTGAACGACCGCATCCGGCCCGCGATCGAGGCGTACGGTGGCGAGGTCCTGTTCAAGCGTTTCGAGGCGGGCACGCTGACGCTCGAGCTGATCGGCGGTGGCGGCGCGCAGAAGCGCAAGATGATGACGAACATCATCACCCATCACGTCGAGGCCGTGGACGACGTCGTCTGGATCGGCGACGCGCCCCGCGCCGATATCCCGGACTGGGTGTTCAACGGCGACGGCAAGACGCCCGAGGGGCCGGAGGCGGAGGCCGTCCTCCAGTTGCTGGACGAGAAGATCAATCCCGCGGTCGCGGCGCATGGCGGCCGTATCACGCTGATCGACGTGACCGATCACGTCGCCTACGTCCGGATGGAGGGCGGCTGTCAGGGGTGCTCGGCGTCCGCGGTCACGCTGCAGCAGGGCGTGCAGAACGCGATCCTCACCGAGGTTCCGACCATTCAGGGCGTCGTCGACGTCACCGATCACGCCTCCGGCGAGAATCCGTTCTTCGGCTGAGCGATCCGGCGCAGACATCGCGCCGTCCTCGCCGTATGATCGGGCGTGCCTTTTTCAACCGGGGGGTGTCGAAATGGCGTTCTATCCGCTCATGCGTCCCATTGTGCCCGATCCGTATCCGGGCGACTTCGAAAAGGTCACCGATTTCAAGTACGAAACCCGCCTCGCGCTGGCGCGGGAGCCGGATGCGCTGGAAAACGCTGCGCGCGCGAAGGTCTCCTACATCGTCGACGAGGACTACACCGTGTCGTTCAAGGTCAACGGTGCCGACCGGTCGGTCACGGTGCCCCGCGGCATGCTGACCGACCTCGCGTCGGTGCCGCGGGCGGCGCGCAGCATCGTCGGCGCCGTGGGTCCCCATCTCGAGGCCTCGATCGTTCACGACTATCTCTACATCGCCTGGCAGCTTTTCGACGGGCGCGAGCCGCGGAAGATCGATTACGAGTTCGCCAACGCGGTGATGTATGCGGGCATGGACGCCGCCGACGTGTCGTGGTTGGAGAGAACGGCGGTTAAAGTCGCGTTTTCCGTTCCGGGTATTTCCTGGGGCGTGTTCAAGAGCCGCGACGACGGCCGTGACGGCAAGAGCCTGTTCGTGGATCTGTCGCAGCCGTCCGCCACGCGGTTCGCGTAAGAGCGCTGCCGACAAACGGAGTTAGGGAACGAACGGTATGCCGGACCGGGATGGACCGCGCCTGATCTACATCACGACCGACGGTCCCGACGAAGCGCGCGCCATCGGCCGGGCGCTGGTCGAGGCGCGGCTGGCGGCGTGCGTGAACATTGTCGATCCGATGGCGTCGCTGTACTGGTGGGAAGGCGAGGTCCGGGAGGGACGGGAGACCGTTCTGATCGCCAAGACGACCGCCGGTCTGGTGGATGAGTTGACCGAAAAGGTCAGGGCGCTGCATTCCTACAGCTGCCCGTGCGTCGTCGCGCTGCCGATCGAGGGCGGTAATCCCGCCTTTCTCTACTGGATCGGCGCCGAAACGGGTCCTGAAGAGACCTAGCGAACCGGCGGCTGGCCCGTCGCGTTCCATTTCCGAAGCAGCGCCTTCACCCGTTCCCGATAGTAAGGATCGTTCACGATCCGCTCGAGATCGATCTGATCCGGGTTCCGGGGAAGGTCTACGGCTTGGTCCGGACGGTCCGCGTCTTGCGCCTGCGCGCTGAGAAGCTGGTCTAACATGGGTGGATTACTGAACCCGGCCTGTGGCGGAAGTGGGGCGGAATTAAGGCATTTTCGGGGCGCGTTAACTTTTTAAGCTTTGGAAATATAAGGAAAAATCATGACGGATGCAGCTCCGGGCGCTTCCCGCTATGATCGCCAAGCCGAACAATCCGCCCGACCGATGACCGCCGATACCAGACGCCCCGCCAGAACCGCGCTTCTGTTCGCCAACGTCGCGCACTTCTACAGCCATGTTTTCATGCTGCTCTACGCCACGGTCGTGCTGGCGCTCGAGGCGGAGTGGGGGCTTCCCTACGGCGAGCTTCTGGCGCTGTCCGCCGTGGGGTTCATTCTGTACGGCGTCGCCGCGCTGCCGGCAGGCTGGCTCGCCGACCGCTGGAGTGCGCCTGGCATGCTGGCGGTGTTCTTTTTCGGCACCGGCGCCGCGGCGCTGGCGACCGGGGTCGCGACGGGGCCTCTCGGGCTCGTCGCGGGCCTCGGCGCTATCGGGCTGTTTTCCTCGATCTACCATCCTGTCGGAACCGCCTACGTGGTGGCGAACGCGGAGTCGCGCGGCAAGGCGCTGGGGATCAACGGCGTGTTCGGGACTGTCGGCATTGCCTGCACACCCCTGATCGCGGGCGGGCTGACGGCTCTCATCGGGTGGCGCGCGGCGTTTCTCGTGCCGGCAGTCGTCTGCATCGCGACCGGGATCGCATTCCTGTTCGTCGTCTGCGGTTTGAAATCCGCCGGCGCCGAGAAGAAGGTCGCCGTCGAGGTCGACGTGCCGCGCGCGCAGGCGATCCGGGGCCTCGCTGTCCTCTCGGTCACGGTCCTCTGTGTCGGGCTGCTCGCGCAGGCGCATGCGGTGGTCTTGCCGAAGGTTTTCGCGGTTCGCGCGCCGGAGGCGGTTGCGTATGCGGGATTGATCGGGGCGGGCGGCCTTGCCTCCGTCGCGCTCGCCATCGGCGCGCTCGGCCAGCTCGCGGGCGGCTGGCTCGCCGACCGGTACCGGCTGACCTGGGTCTATCCCGGCGTCTATGTCGTCTTCGTGCCGGTCGCGATCCTCGCCGCGAACGCGTCCGGCCTGCCGCTGGTCGTCGTCGCCGGGCTGGTCATGTTCCTGATCACGTCGTCGCTGCCGGGCGAGAACAGCCTCGTCGCGCGCTACTGCCCGGCGCGCTGGCACGCGACGGCCTTCGGCACCAAGTTCGTTCTCGGGCTCGGCGTGTCGGCGCTGGCGATCCCGGCGGCGGGCATGATCTACGATGCGACCGGCGGCTTCTGGTGGATGTTCGTCGCCATGGCGGCGATTGGCGGGCTGGTCATCCTGGCGGGACTGTTCCTGCCGCGCGCGGGCGAGACGGCGGGGTCGCCCGCAGCCGCGCCGCAACCCGTGGCGAGCCCGGCGGAATAGGGGAGACAGAGCGACCATGACGGTACGGATAAAAAGCCTGGATCACCTCGTCGTCACGGCGAGCGACCTGCAGGCGACGATCGATTTCTACACGCGCGTGCTCGGAATGGAGCATGTCGAGTTCGGAGACGGGCTGCATGCCGTCCATTTCGGGGGCCAGAAATTCAACCTCCACGACGCTTCGACCGACGTCTCGCCGAAGGCCCGCAAGATCGTTCCGGGCTCGGAGGATTTCTGCCTGCTGACCGACACGCCCATCGCCGAGGTGAAAGCGCATGTCGAGCGCTGCGGCGTCGAGATCGAGGAAGGGCCGGTCAAGCGGCAAGGCGCGGCTGGGATGCTCGAATCCGTCTATTTCCGGGACCCTGACGGCAACCTCGTCGAGGTCGCAAACGTCGTCGGCTGACCGCGGTTCAGACCTCTGAAAGCGCCTGGTCCAGATCGCCGATGATGTCATCGGTGGTTTCGATTCCGACGGAAATCCGCACCACGTCCGGCCCGGCGCCGGCGGCGACCTGCTGTTCTTCGGTCAGTTGGCGGTGGGTGGTCGATGCGGGATGCAGGATCAGGCTCCGCGTGTCGCCGACATTGGCGAGATGCGAATGCAGCACGCAGCCCTCGACGAGCTTGCGGCCGGCGTCGTAGCCGCCGCGCAGCCCGAAGGTGAAGACGCCGCCGCAACCCTTCGGGAAATACTTGAGCTTGTTCCGTTGCGACGGGCTCGACCGGAGCCCGGCATAGGAAACCCAGGCGATCTTGGGGTGGTCTTCGAGATATCCCGCGACCTTCTCCGCGTTCTCGACATGGCGGGTCATGCGAAGCGGCAATGTTTCGATGCCGGTCAGCGTCATGAAGGCGTTGGTCGGGGACAGTGACGGGCCGAAATCGCGAAGCGCGACGGCGCGGATCCGCATCGTGAAGCCGAAATCGCCGAACGTCTCGTAGAAGGTGAGCCCGTGATAGGCCTCGTCCGGCTTCGTCATCGACGGGAACTTGTCGTTCTGGGCCCAGTCGAACTTGCCGGACTCGACGATCATGCCGCCCATCGAGTTGCCGTGGCCGTTGAGATACTTGGTCGTCGAGTGGATTACGATGTCGGCGCCGTGATCGATCGGATTGATCAGGTAGGGGCTCGCCATGGTGTTGTCGACGATCAGCGGTATGCCGGCCTCCCGCGCGATCTTCGCGATCTCCTCGATGTCGCCGATGACGCTCGACGGGTTCGAGACGGACTCGATGAAGATCGCCTTCGAGTTTTCCTGCAGCGCGTCGCGGAAGGTCTCGGGATCGAGCGGATCGGCGAAACTGCAATGCCAGCCGAGCTTCTTGAAGCTAACGCCGAACTGGGTGATGGAGCCGCCGTAGAGATTGCGCGAGGCGACGAAGTGATCGCCGGGCTCCATGAAGGTGAAGAACGCGAGGAACTGCGCGGCATGACCGGATCCCGCGGCGCAGGCGGCGCGGCCGTTCTCGAGGTTGGCGACCCGCTCCTCCAGGACCGCGACGGTCGGGTTCGTCAGGCGCGAATAGATGAAGCCGAACGTCTGAAGGTTGAAGAGCGAGGCGGCATGATCGACGTCGTCGAAAACGTACGCGGTCGAATGATGGATCGGCGTGTTGCGCGCGCCGGTCGCTGCATCGGGGGCAGCACCGGCATGGATCGCGCGGGTCTCGAAGCCGAACGGTTTGCGAGGCGTATCGTTCATGGCGATCAACTCCGCAGCCGCAGCCTCGGGCGCTTCGACGAGATCACGCCCGAATTGATGCCCGACCACGACAGCTCGTGATGCAGCCGGCCGAATTCGATCTTCGGGCATCGGTCCATGATGACGGTCAGACCGGCGGCTTCGGCGCGTGCGGCCGCGGCCTCGTCGATCACCCCGAGCTGCATCCAGATCGTATGGATGCCTTTGCTGTCCTTCAGCGCGATCGCTTCGACGACGATGCCGCCGGCATCTTCGGAACGGCGAAAGATGTCGACCATGTCGAAACGATCCGGAATGTCGGCGAGCGCTGCGTAGCACTTCTCGCCGTGGATTTCCTCGCCGGCGCTTCCCGGATTGACCGGTATGACGCGGTAGCCTTTTTCCTGCAGGTATTTCATCGCGAAGTTGGACGGGCGCACCCAGTTCGCGGACGCGCCGACCATCGCGATCGTGCGCGTCTCGTCGAGCACGCGGCCGATCAGGGCATCGGAATAGGTGAAGGCACTCATGGCCGGATTATCGGGCGCGGCGCAGTGCGATGCAAATGCCGAAGCGTGCCGCGGATGATCGGTGTTCATCGCCGGTCCCGTGGCCTAACATGCCGGGCACTCCGACAAAAAACATGCACCTGATGCACTGGATCGGGAGGGAAACATGGAACTCACGGCGGAACTTGCGCGCGAACAGGAATTCCTCGGCGCGCGCTCTAAATAACTTCATCTGGTTCAATTCCGGAGCGACCGCGAGGAGATCGAGAACCTCGTTCCGCGACCCACGCCGGAGCCCTTCATCTGGCACTGGCGCGACATGGAACCGCAGCTCGCCGGGGCAGGGAAGGTGCTGGGCGTCGAGGATGCCGAACGGCGCGCGTTGCTGTTCGCTAACCCGGGGCTCGGCGGCAAGTATCATGCGACGCGGACCCTGCTCGGCGCCTATTCGCTCTACAACCCGGGAGAGACGGCGCCGGTCCACCGCCATACGCCGTGCGCCAGCCGTTTCGCGATCTCTGGCGACGGCGGCTTCACCACGGTGAACGGCGAGAAGTGCGTCATGGACAGGGGCGATCTGATCCTCACGCCGGCGGGCTTGTGGCACGATCATGGCAACGACGGCACCGATCCGCTGATCTGGATGGATGTGCTCGACCTTCCCTATGTCGAGAGCCTCAACTGCTCCTACTTCGAATTCGACTATTCCGAGGCGCCGGACGACCAGTCGAACTCGGCCATGCGATCAGAACGGACGACGCAGAGCGTGCGTTATCCGACGGGCTATTCGGAGCAGGTCTATGCCCGGGGCGGAATCCTGCCGATGTTCGGCGACGACGGCCGCAGCCAGGGCGGCAGGCACTCGCCGAAATATCACTATCGCTGGGAGACGACGCGCGAGGCCCTGTTCGCCATGAAGGACCATGACGGCAGCCCCTACGAAGGCATCATGTTCGAGTATTGCGATCCGACCACCGGGCGGCCCGTGATGCCCAACATGTCGTTCCGTGTGCAGATGCTGCGCGGGGGCGAAGCGACGCTGTCCTGCCGAGATACGAGCAGCGCGATCTATTGCTGCATAGAGGGCGCCGGGTACACGGAGGTCCGCGACGTGCGCCTCGAGTGGCAGGAAAACGACGTCTTCGTCATTCCCAATTGGATGTGGCGGCGCCACGTCAACGGATCGCCGGACCGCGAGGTCGTTCTCTATTCGGTGAGCGATTTTCCGATCATCGACCGCGCCGGCTCGCTGCGCCGGCAGGTGAAGAACGAGCAGGGCGACATCGTCGACGTCGTGTCGTTCTGAGATCCGCGCGGCTGCGGGCTATTCCGCCGCGGTCTTGCACGCGAGTTCTTCCGCCGTTGCGGAGCTTGTTCCGGCGGCGCGGACGATCTTGCCGAAATAGTGCTCGGCGAAGGTGACGGGAGTTTCGCCGTCGGCGTCGCTGTCGCCGATGCCCCGCAGCACGGTGTCGTGGTTCGGGTTGTGGAACGTGACCAGCGAGATGCGGTCCTGCCGCGCGACCTCCCGCGGCGGGTTGACCACGCGGTGGAGCGTCGAGCGGAACCGGCCGCCGGTCCAGCGCTGCATCGCATCCGAGATGTTGCACACGAAACCGCCGTCCGGCGCCTGGACGTCGATCCAGCCGTCGGCGCCGTCGCTGACCTGCAGCCCGCCGGGAACGTTGTCGCCCTTCACGAAGGTGAACGCGCCGTAGTCGGTGTGGGCGCCGGCGCGAAGCTGGCCGGGCTCGGGCGGGTCGTCCTGGCCGGGATAGCGGACGATGCGGAGGTTCGCGTAGCCGCGGTCGGTCTTGTCGTCGAAATAATGTTCGTCGGCGTCGAGCGCGAGGGCGAAGCCGCGCATCACATGCCGCGCGAGACCCAGCATCGCCCGGTAATATTCCTCGAGCGTCACGCGGAAGCCGGGCAGATCTGGCCACTGGTTCGGCGCGAAGAACGACTTGCCGGCGCCCTCGGTGAAGTAGGGATCGTCGCCCACGTCGATCGCGCCCATTGCCCACGCTTCCTGCCAGTCCGGCGGCGTCTTCTCGCCGAGCGAATAGCCGATGGTCCGGTCCTTGATCGGGTTCCAGCCGCGGCTGATCTTCGACGGCGGCCTGAGCACCGCCTGCTTGATCTCTTCGGGGGCTGCAAAGAAGCCCACGCCTGCCTGGCGCGTCCGGGCAATCAGTTCCTGCGCGACGCCGTGGCCGACGATGGTGAAGAAGCCGGAATCGGTGCAGGCCGCCTCGATCTCGCGCGCGACCGCCCGACGCGCCGGCAGGTCTCCCAGCCGCAGCGGTTCGAGGTCGATGACGGGGATCGTGCGTTCGGTCATGGTTACTCTCCCGTCCATTCGGGCGGACGCTTCTCGAGGAAGGCGTCGATGCCTTCCTCCGCGTCGCGCGTCATCATGTTCCGCACCATCACCTCGCTGGCGTAGCGATAGGCGTCTTCCAGCGGCAGGTCGAGCTGCCGGTAGAAGGCTTCCTTGCCGATCCGGAGCG
>JAYPTI010000105.1:0-11742 GCA_038133505.1 Alphaproteobacteria bacterium | reverse complement strand
GACCAGCGTCGCGTGCCCGCCGAAGCCCCCCGCCGCGGCGCGGATGACGCCCGCCCCCGCATCCTCGGCCCCGTCCGTCTCGACCCACAGCAGCCCGCCGCCCCAGTCGGCGTAGAACCGGCAATCGACCGCGTCCCGGATACCGGCGATGACGCCGGGCGCCGAGGCCGGCGGGACGGAGAGTTTCCAGACCGTGCCCCCGGTCTCCGCAAACGCCAGCACGTCGCGCAGCGCGCGCCACAGCGCGAGCGAATTATGGGTGTGCAGTTCCTCGACCGCGCCGAACCCCGAACCGGCTTCGCGCAACGCCGCGCAGCGCGCATCGACGGAAACGCCGATCCCTTCGACCCGCAGCGCCACGAGGCCGGTCCCCGCGCCGGAGACGTAGGAGACGGCCGATTCCCGCGCCACCTCCGCCGGCAGCCATGCCGCGCCGGAAACGTCGTTGGGGCTCGACAGGCCCGCCGTCATCGCGCGAACCGCCTCGGCGGGATCGTCGCAGGCGATCAGGACAGTGCGCGTCTTCTCGGGCGCGGGCAGCACCTTGAGCGTCACTTCGGTCATGACCGCGAGCGTGCCCCACGCGCCGCACATCAACTTGCACAGATCGTAGCCTGTGACGTTCTTCACGACGCGGCCGCCCGACTTGAAGATCTCGCCCCGGCCGGACACCGCCTCGACGCCGAGGAAATGATCGCGCGCCGCGCCAGCCTTGATCCGGCGCGGCCCCGACAAGTTGCCGGCGACGATGCCGCCGATGGTGCCCTCTTCCGCCGCGCCGCCGAGCAGCGGGCCCAGGTCGGGCGGTTCGAACGCAAGCATCTGGCCGTGCTGGTCGAGCTGCAGACGCAGCTGGGCCATGGGCGTCCCCGGCCCGGCGCGCATCACGAGCTCCTCCGGCTCGTAGAGCGACACGCCCGAAAGCGCCGCCGTGGAAATCGCGTAGTCGGTTTCGACCGGCCGGCCGAGAGCGCGTTTCGATCCCGTCCCCCGGACTTCCAGCGGCGTCTTGCTCGCCAAAGCTTCGGCGACGATGGCGCGCGCTTCCTCGGCGGATCCGGGCTCGAAAACTTCGGTCATGGCTCAGAAGCGCGGCAGGTCGGGGAACCGGGTCCGGCCCGAATGAATATGGACGCGGCCGAGCTCGGCGCAGCGATGCAGAGTCGGAAAGACCTTGCCGGGGTTGAGCTGCTGCGTCGGGTCGAACGCGCACTTGATACGCTGCTGGTGCGCGAGGTCGGTCTCGTCGAACATTTCGCCCATCAGGTCCCGCTTCTCGACGCCGACGCCGTGCTCGCCGGTCAGCACGCCGCCGACCTCGACGCACAGCTTGAGGATATCTGCGCCGAACGCTTCGGCCTTGTCGAGCTCGCCCGGCGTGTTGGCATCGTAGAGGATCAGCGGATGCAGGTTTCCGTCGCCCGCATGGAAGACGTTGGCGACGCGGAGGCCGTAGGAGTCCGACAGTTCGCCCATCCGCGTCAGCACCTCGGCGAGCCGGTGACGCGGGATCGTTCCGTCCATGCAGTAGTAGTCCGGCGAAATGCGGCCGACCGCCGGGAACGCCGCCTTGCGCCCGGCCCAGAAGACGTTGCGCTCCGCCTCGCTCTCGCTGATGCGTACCGACTGCGCGCCGTTTTCCCGGGCGATGGCGTCGACGCGGCCGATCAGGTCGTCGACCTCCACCTCCGGCCCGTCGAGCTCGACGATCAGCAGCGCTTCGGCATCGAGCGGGTATCCCGCGTTCACGAATGCCTCCGCCGCGTGGATCGCCGGCCGGTCCATCATTTCCATCCCGCCCGGGATGATGCCCGCGCCGATGATCGCGGCGACGCAGTCGCCGGCGCTCTCGCTCGACGGGAAACCGATCAGCAGCGCCCGCGCGGTGGGCGGTTTGGGCAGGATGCGAACCGTCACCTCGGTGATGACGCCGAGCAGCCCTTCGGAGCCCGTCACGACGCCCATCAGATCGTAACCCGCGCTGTCCAGATGCTTGCCGCCGAGCCGCACGACCTCGCCGGTCATCAGCACCATTTCGACGCCCATCAGGTTGTTCGCGGTCAGCCCGTATTTGAGGCAGTGCACGCCCCCCGAATTCTCGGCGACGTTGCCGCCGATGGTGCACGCGATCTGGCTCGACGGATCCGGCGCGTAGTAGAACCCGTCGCCCTCGACCGCGACGGTGACCGCGAGGTTGGTGACGCCCGGCTGCGCGGTCACGCACCGGTTCTCGTAGTCGATCTCGAGGATGCGGTTGAACTTGCCGAGCCCGAGCGTGATGCCGTCCTCGAGCGGCAGCGCGCCGCCGGACAGCGAGGTCCCCGCCCCGCGCGGCACGACCTTCACGCCGGCGTCGCGGCAGTATTTCAGAACCGCCGAAACCTGCTCGACCGTCTCCGGCAGGACGACGATCATCGGCAGCTGCCGATAGGCGGTCAGCCCGTCGCACTCGTAAGCGCGAAGCTCCTCTTCCTCGGCGATGACGCCTTCGCCGGGCACGAGGCGCCGCAGCGCGGCGACGATATCGCCGCGGCGCGCCAGAACGTCTCTGTCGGGTTCGGGCATGCGCATCGCGCCGGTTCCTGAACGGTGAAACCCCTGATCGGCGCGCAGTCTAGTGGAATTCGAAAGGCCGGGAAACGCGCCGGGCGCGCAAACGAAAACCGCGCCCGGAAGGGCGCGGCGCTGTCTTCCCCGTGGAGGGAGACCTCAGCCCTGGCGGGCCTTGAAACGCGGGTTGCGCTTGTTGATCACGTAGGTCCGGCCACGACGGCGAATGACGCGGCAAAAGCGGTCGCGCTTTTTGACCGATTTGAGCGAGTTTACGATTTTCATCCTATCGACCTCTTCTTGCGCCGCCAGCAGGGCCTGCGATGCGGAAATTTGGAAAAACGGCGGCTAACCGCCGAATTGGGCGCGGAACATAATGCGCGTCCCGGCATCTGTCAACGCACGCGTCAGCTCACCTTTGACTTCTTGAACCTGACGATCCGGCGCATCTGGAGCTCGCCCGCCTCGAAGGCGTCGTTGCGGAGCCGCCACAGCTCGGTTTCCCGCATCAGCGCGTCGGAAATGTCGTCGGAAACGGGCTTGTCGGCAATCCGCTTCGCCACGCTGGCCCAGGCCCGCCGGACCTCTTCGGCATAGGAAAGCGTCTCGTCGACGTCGACGCGTAGCTCGAAATCCAGGGATTCCATGGTCGCGATGACAGGATCGACCGTTCCGGGGAAAACTTCCCGGTTTTCCGACCGCAACGCGGCCAACGCCGCCTGGCCGGGCTTGTTCTCGGGCAGAAAGAAATCGGCGATGACGATGGAGGTCCGGGGTTTCAGCGCCGCGAGTATCTTCTCGATGACGGTCGCCTTGTCGTCGATCGCGGTCAGCGTCTCGCGCAGAAGCGCGGCGTCGTAGTAGTTCGCCCGCAGATCGAGCGTTTCGGGATCGAATGGCTTGATCGCCGCCTTCTTCTCGAGGCCGCTCATCATCGACAGTTCGTTGGCCCGCTTGACGAGGTCGGCGTTGAGATCGAAGCCTTCGACGTAGGTGCCGATCTTTCCGGCAACCGTCCGCGCACCGCCGCCAAGGCCCGCGCCGATCTCCAGCATGGTGTTTTCCTTGGTCAGGCCGAACGGCTTGACGAGATTGAGGATGTAATCCGCCTCGCCGGGAATACTGAAGCCCTTGCCCCAGAGCATCTGGACGAGTTCCTGACGCGCGGAATTCCATTCGGGAACGGGGGGCGGCGCCGGCGCAGCGCCCGCTGCCGACTTGGCGCCGGCTGCGGACACGGAGGGACCCTGGGACAGTTCATAGCCTTCCCACCAGGCATGCAGCCTGTCGCGCAACGAATGGCCCGATCGGGCGGAATCTCCCCCCGCGGGCTTGGCCATGGTATCAGCCAATGTCCCGCTCCTCTGCGGCACGTCGACCGTCGCCGCAATTCACCGAAAGCATGAACCGATATGCTTAAACGAGAATTAACTTATTGAAATGATGGGATTAGATACAATTCGCGGGAGGCGCGATCTACATCCCGGGCGTCGTCGTCGTCAGCCCGCCGTCGACCACCAGCATCTGACCGGTGACGTAAGCCGCCTCGTCCGAGGCGAGGAACAGCGCCGCGTAGGCGACGTCCCAGGCATCCCCCATCCTGCCCATCGGAATGACCGCGTCCCGGGCCGCATGATACGCCTCGGCGCTATCGTAGCCACGCCGCTCATAGCCGGTACGGCCATCGCCGAGATCTCGGTGAATGAACGGCGTGTTCATCAGGCCCGGCAGCACGCAATTGGCGCGAATGTTGGCCTTGGCATACTGGATCGCGATGTTCTTCGTCAGTTCGTTGAGCGCGCCCTTGCCCGCCGAATAGGCGGTGGTGTGCATGCCGATATGCCGGAGGCTCGCGATCGAGGAAACGTTGACGATCGCACCGCCGCCCTGCGCCGCCATGACGGGAACGACCGCCTTGCACGACAGGAACGCCGTCGTGACGTTCCGGTGAAGGGTCGCCGTCCAGTCCTCCTCGGTGATATCCATCAGCCGGCTGCCGGGACCGGAGCCGCCGACATTGTTGTGCAGGATATCGATCCGTCCGTAGGACTCCCGGCAGGCCTCGACCGCGGACGCGATGTCGTCGGCGTCGAGCGCGTCGGCGACATAGACCGTGCATTCGCCGCCGGCATCCTCGATCAGCCGCCGCGTCTCCTCGACCGACGCCTCGTCCCGGTCGATGGCGAAGACCTTCGCGCCTTCGCGGCCGTAGAGCGTCGCGGCCGCCCGGCCGTTCGACCAGCCGGGCAGGATCGACCCGGCGCCGACCACCATCGCGGCCTTGCCCCTCACCCGGTTGCGCGGCTCGGGCAGGTCTGTGCTTGAATCGTACATTGCCGCTCTGGCCTCCGGTTTCTATTCGTTGACGTATCGGAACCCGAACGTATCGCCCGACGGCACCACGAAGCCGGCCGTCGGGTTCGGGAAATGCGACGGCACGATCGTGACGTCCGTGTCGGCGTAGCGGTCGAGGAACGCCCGGCGCGTCTCGCGCGCGGCCGCCATGTCGGCGCAGGCGATCGTGCTCCAGTCCGGTATGTGACACTGGATCATGTGGTGCATCATGTCGCCGCACAGCACGGCCTGCCGGCCGCCCGACGCCACGTGCAACCCGACCATGCCCGGCGTATGGCCGGGCAGCGGCTGCAGGGTCAGGCCGGTTTCGATCTCGTGATCGTCGGCGACGACCAGCTCGCGTTTCGCTTCGAGGATCGGCAGCACGCTGTCGGCGACGTAGTCGCCGGTCCGCGTCATCAGGTTCTGCTCGGACTGCTGCATCCAGAAATCCAGCTCGGTCCTGGCGAAGATGTATTTCGCGTTCGGGAAGGTCGGCACCCAGCGGCCGTCTTCTAGCTTCGTGTTCCAGCCGACGTGATCGACGTGCATGTGGGTGCACAGCACGAAATCGATGTCCTCGGGCGTGACGCCGGCGGCGAGGAAGTTGTCCATCCACGGGAATACCTTGCTGTCGAACATCTCGCGGGCGCGCGGCTTGTGATTGCCGACGCAGGTATCGACGAGAATCGTGTGATGCGGCGTGCGGATCAGGAACGCCTGGATGTTGATCACGACGCGGCCGCTGACGGGGTCGAAATGCCGCGGGATCATCCAGTCGCGGTGCGGCGCGATCGCGTCCTCGCTCCAGTCGGGAAAGAACTCGGTCGCGCCGAGCATGGGCATTTCCATCTCGACGATGCGGGTGACGCTGATATCGCCGAAAGTGAAGTCGTACATGGCCGCTCTCTCCGTCCGGATCGCATTCAGATAGGAGGAAAAAGCGTAGCCCCGCGGCGCGACCGGCGCAAACGGCGGGGGACGACTCGCCCTGTGACGCGACGACGCGCTAGAGTGGCGCAAACTGGGAACGGGATGGGGAAACGCGATGGAATTCGGACTGAATTTCTCTCCGAGCTGCGGGCCGGAAGACAAGTCGGCGGAGGCCTACTGGTCGGACGCGCTGCACCTCTGCGGCCTGATGGACCAGCTCGGCTACACGCACGTGCGCACGGTGGAGCACTATTTCCATCCCTACGGCGGCTATAGCCCCAACCCCGTCGTCTTCCTCGCCGCCGCGGCGCAGCGCTCGGCCAGGGCGAAGATGATCACCGGCGCGGTGCTTCCCGTCTTCAACAATCCGCTGAAGGTCGCGGGAGAGCTTGGCATGCTCGACGGCATCGCGCAGGGCCGCGCCGAATGCGGCTTTGCGCGCGCGTTCCTCCCCAACGAGTTCGAGACCTTCGGCATCCCGATCGACGAGAGCCGCGAGCGTTACGAGGAAGGCGTCGAGCAGATCCGTCTGCTGCTGTCGGAAGAAAACGCGACGCATGCGGGCCGGTTCCACAGCTTCGAGAACGTCACGTCGCTGCCGCGTCCGGTTCAGACGCCGCATCCGCCGATCTGGGTCGCGGCGATGAGCTCCGCGGAGTCCTTCGAGTTTGCCGGCCGAAACGGCTTCAACATCATGGGCATTCCGATGGGCGGCGGCACGATGGCCGAGCTGATCGGGCTCTACCGCGAAACCTGGCGGTCCGCCGGCCATCCGGGGAACGGCCGGGTGATGCTGTCGTTCTCGATGCATGTCGCCGAGGACGGCAAGGCTGCGCGCGACGCCTTCCGGCCGCCGCTCGACGCCTATCTCGAACGGCTCGTCGATGCCGCTTCCGCCTGGCTGGAAGGCGCCAGCACCAAGGCCTATCGCAACTACGACAAGATGATCGCGCAGCTGAAGGACGACAATTTCGATGCGCAGCTCGAGCGCGGCATCTGCTGGACCGGGACGCCGGACGAGGTTTCCGACATGATCGCCGATTACGACCGCCAGCTGGGCGGCTTCGAGGTCGCGTCGCTGCACGTGATGCCGCACGTCACGCCGGTCGATGTCGCGGAACGCTCGATGCGGCTGTTCTCGGAAAAGGTGATGCCGAAATTCGTCAACCCAAGCCAGGCAGCGGCCGAGTGAGTCACAAACGAGTGAGTCACTAACTCGTGGACGTCATGCAGGTGGCGGTGCCGAGGATGGGCCCGAGCGTCTCGTCCTGGACGAGAACCGCACAGCCTTCGCCGTCGGCGAGCCGGAAATCCGAAACCGAAATCGAGGTCTCGCTGCCTTTCCAGTCGCCGACCCGCATCACCTCGGTCACCACGTTGCGGCTGAGCAGCGACTTGCCCTTGTTCTCGCCGGCGCGCACCTCGGTGCGGCGCTCCCTGATGTAGCGGACCATCCAGACGGCGGCCTTGCGGTCGACCGGCCCGGCGACGCGGACGGTCGCTCCGGCCGCCGGATCGACGGTAACGCTCACGTCGAGACGCGCGCGGCGGTCTTTCTCGGCTTCGCGGATGCGCGACAGGACTTCGAGCCGGCGCGAGCCGACGGCCTGAAGTTGCCCGTCGACCACGATCTGCGGCGTGTAGACGTTGGGCCGCCCGCGGATGTTGCGGTTGTAAACCGACTGGCGCTCGGTATAGGCGCGCTTGGAGAAGACGTCCTTCCATTTGCCGGCGGCGCCGTAGACGAGGTCGTCCCAGTAGTCGACGTAGAATTCGAGCGCGACGAGGCTTTTCTCGGTAGCGAGCTCGGTCAACAGCTCCTCGGCCGGCGGGCACGAATAGCAGCTCTGCGACGTGAACAGCTCGACCACGGTGGGCTTGAGGTCGGCGGCGGAACCGGTGCCGGCGGACAACGTCAGCGTCAGCAGCGCGGCAGGAAGAAGACGGGCGGCTTTCATGCCCCCCAAATATCCAAAACGGCCGCCTCCCCGCCAGTAACTTTCGGGTGAGGCGGCCGCTTCCAGAACGACCTAAATTATTGAATTCAGGTTATTTTTCGTCCTTCACGGGATTCGACAGAACGCCGATCCCCTCGATCTCGATCTCGCACTTGTCGCCGCCCTTCATCAGGACCGGCGGCTTGCGCACGAAACCGACGCCGGCCGGCGTACCGGTGAAGATGCAGTCGCCGGGCTCCAGCGTCATCACCTTCGCGATTTCGTAGATCAGCGTCTGGGTGTCGAAGATCATCTCGCGGGTGTTGGAATCCTGCAGCACCTTGCCGTTGAGGCGGCACTGGATGTTGAGACCCTTCGCGCCCTTCGGCAGTTCGTCAGCGGTGACGAACTCGGGACCCATCGACCCCGTGTTGTCGACGCTCTTGCCCACGAGCCACTGCGACGTCTTCATCTGGTAGTCGCGGATCGAGCCTTCGTTGCCGACCGTGTAACCGGCGACGTAGTCGAGCGCTTCCGACTTCTTGACGTTGCGGGCCTTCTTGCCGATGACGGCGACGAGTTCCGCTTCGTAGTCGAAATGCTTCGAAATCTTCGGCCGGACGATGTCCTGGTTGTGCGCGACGACCGACGACGGGAAGCGGACGAACACGACCGGATAGGTCGGCACCTTGAGGTTCGCCTCGGCGGCGTGATCCTTGTAGTTGAGGCCGATGCACAGCATCTTTGCCGGATTCTTGATCGGCACGAGATAGTTCACCCGGCCCTTCACGATCGCGCGCGGCGGCGCCTTCTTGGCGGCGCGGGCCGCCTTGTTCATGGCGCCCTTGCCCATCGCGATGAGCGTCTTGAGATCGGTCGGCAGGCTCTTGTCCACGACGGACAGATCGACGAGACCGGCATCGGTTTTCACGCCGAGCTTTTCCTTGCCGTCCTTCTTGAAAGCGACGAAGCGCATGTGCGGTTCCCCCTGTATGGAAGTGTTCTGAAAATCCGGAGGGACCCTAACCGATATCCGCAGCGGTTCAAGGGCTTTCCGCGCGACGAATGCTCGCGGTGTGCGGGCGTGTATGGCACTGCGCAATTCGTGTAAAACGCGTTCATGAACGACGACACCGAAACGGCGGCCGACACGGGCACGATCGGCTACAGCGACCTCCTGTCGCGTCCCGGCTTTCTGATCCGCCGGCTGCACCAGCTCCACGTCGCGATCTTTCTCGAGGAGTGCAAGGCGTTCGACGTGACGCCGGTCCAGTACGCGGTGCTCAGCGTGCTTTATCGCGGCGGCGCGCTCGACCAGGTCTCGGTCGCCGCCGAGGTGGGCATCGACCGCAACAACGCCGCCGACGTGCTGCGCCGGCTCGAGCGCCACGGCTTCGTCGAGCGAGTCGCCAGCGAGCGCGACCGGCGCGCCAAGCTGACCCGCATCACCGCGAAAGGCCGCGACTTCGTGGAGCGCGCCCACGGTTCGATGGAGGCGGCCCAGGACCGTTTCACCGCCTCGCTGAACGAGCGAGAGCGCAAGCGCTTCATGGAACTGCTGGTCAAGGTGATGCTCGACAACAACGACGCGGGCCGCGCCCCGCTGAAGACCGGCGACGACTAGCGCGCGGTTTCGGGACTATCGGAAAATGAAAAGGGCGGGCCCGAAGGCCCGCCCGTTTTCGTTTCCGTCGTCAACGTCCTTATTCGGCCGCGATCTTCGGCGAGTTGGACTCGATGGTGTCCATGTTGTTGCGGTTGGTGGCGAACTTCACGTCGGCAGGCTCGTAGATGTCGTCCTGGATCTTGAAGTAGCCGTCGGCGAACTGGTCCTGCGTCGTCTGGCCCATCGAGATGGAATCGAACGGGCAGACGTCCATGCAGAGCTCGCAGCCGATGCACTTGTCCTCGTGCACCGCGATCTTGCCAGCCGGATCCTGGGACAGCGCCTCGTAGAAGCACATCTGGACGCAAACGTTGCAGGTCGGGTTCTGGCAGGTCTCGGCGTTCACGCGCGCGTGGATGCGGTCCTTGGCGAACTGGTCGGAATAGTCCGTCGCCGCCGCGTCCGACGCGATGCCGTACATCGACTGGATGTCGGGATAGCCGTGCTCGTCCATGAAGCGCTCGACGCCGTTGATGATGTTGGGCAGCCACTTCATGCCCTTGATCATCAGGACGGAACCGACCTCTACGATATCCGCGCCGGTCATGATGAACTCGACGATGTCGCGGTGGTCGAACACGCCGTTCGACCCGGCGATCGGAATGCCGACCTGCTTGTAGATGTTATGGACGTAGCGCAGCGTCAGCGGCTTGGTCCACGTGCCGCCGATGCCCGCCGTGCCGCCGAGACGCGGCTGCGCGGTCTCGATATCGACGGCGAAACCGGTGTAGCGGTTGGTCGCGGTAACGGCGGCGGCGCCGGCTTCCTGGACCGCCCGGGCGATCTCGACCGGCTTCGACTGGTCGGGCGTCAGCTTGATGACGACGGGAATGTCGACCGCCTCGCAGACGGCCTGGGTGACGTTGAAAGCGACTTCCGGGTCCTGGCCGATCATCGAGCCGCCGTGCACGCCCGGCATCAGCGCCGGGTGCGGGCAGCCGAAGTTCAGCTCGACCATCGGCAGGCCGCAATCCTCGATCGTGCGGCAGATGTCCTTCCAGCCCTCGACGTCCTTCGCACCGGCGCTGCCGATCAGGTGCGCGCCGCGCTCGCGGGCGTAGGCGCCGACCTCCTTCAGGTAGGGAATCCAGTCCTTGTAATAGGTGCTGGAATAGCCGGACCGGCTATAGAACTTGAAGTCGCGCGGCACCTTGCCCTTAATGATGTCGCCGCGGTCGTTCATGATCGCGTATTTCGAGTTCATGGTCAGGACGGCCATGTCGTCGATGTCGGTCAGCGTCTTGATGATCGCGCCGGCCGCCCCGTAATCGAACGCCTGTTTCATCAGGTCGGGCGAGTTCGTCGTCTCCAGCGAGGCGATCACCACCGGGTTCTTGAAGGGAATGCCGCAGAATTCGGTCTTGAGGTCGGCCATGTGCTTGTCTCCTCTGTCGGACGCGCGGCCGCGATATGCCGCGCCGTCTATGTTTATTGTGCCGCGTTTCGCACGGCGTTTCCAGAAAAATGCGTAGTATACTGCGTATTAATCGTCAGATGCGGGACGCGCGGATTTCGGCGGTTTTCGCGGCGTCCACGGACTTCCCGTCTGCCGCGATCGCGACACCGTAGACATCGTTTGCCGTTTCTTTCGACACGATCCCGTCGCGGACGTCGCGCAGCACGCTCTCGGGGGCACGCTCCAGCGGATCGCCGTACCCGCCGCCGCCCGGCGACTGGGTGACGAACCGGACCGGCCCCGACGCCTTGAGCCCGAATTTGGGCGCTTCGCTCTCGTCGCCGTCCTCGCGGAGGTGCATCACGCCGGGCGCGCCGTTGCCGCCGCCGTTGATGCCGTAGCCGGTCTCGTAGTTCAGCCCCTCGCCGCGGAACGAATGGGTTGCGGGGGTGCGGATATCGACCTCGTAGTCGCAGCCCGATCCGCCGCGCCACTTGCCGGGCCCGGCGGCGTCGATGCGGAATTCCTGGCGGTGGAACTGCACGGGATAAAGCTGCTCGTAGACCTCGACGTTGGGCATGGTCAGCCCGCCGAGCGTGCAGACATGGCCGATCTGGTTGAAGCCGTCGCGGCCGACGACCGCGCCGGAACCGGCCGCCGCGGCCCCGTGATAGAACACGTAGGGCGCGCCGCCCTCCTCGCGTCCGACCGAGATTCCGAACACGTTCTTGGCCCAGCCGGCACAGCCGCGCTCGGGATCGGCCTGGGCCAGCGCCTTCCACACGGCATGGATGATCTCGTGCGCGAAGAAGACCGTGCACATCGTCGTCGACGCGCCCTCGCTCGCATTCACGATGGTGCCTTCGGGCGCGATCACATCGACGCAACGGAAGGCGCCCTCGTTGTGTGGCAAGTGCGGATCGAGG
>JAYPTI010000104.1:9508-11834 GCA_038133505.1 Alphaproteobacteria bacterium | reverse complement strand
GCGGCTTCATGCCGCTGCAGCAAGGGCGGATCTCGGTTAACGGCAAAGAGATTTCCGGCCCGGGTCCCGACCGCGGCATCGTGTTCCAGCACTTCGCGCTGTTCCCGTGGAAGACGGTCCGGCAGAACGTGCTTTACGGGCTCGAGAAACAGGGTCTTCCCAAGGACGAACGCGCCCGGACGGCGCAGCATTTCATCGACCTCGTGCATCTGAACGGGTTCGAGGACAGCTACCCGTCCCAGCTTTCGGGCGGCATGAAGCAGCGGGTGGCGATCGCGCGCACGCTTGCGATCAGCCCCGACACGCTGCTGATGGACGAGCCGTTCGGGGCGCTCGACGCACAGACGCGAAGCATCATGCAGGAAGAGCTTCTGGCGATCTGGAACCGGTCGCCGACCACGGTCGTCTTCGTCACGCACGACGTCCGCGAAGCCGTATTGCTCGCAGACCGGGTCGCCGTCATGACGGCGCGGCCGGGACGCGTGAAGGAAATCGTCGGCACCCGGTTCGAGGGCGGCATGAATGCCGAGATCGCCAAGTCACGCGAATTCCTCGACAAGGTGGACTACATCTGGGACCTCGTCCGCGAGGAAGCCATCGCCGCCGACGCGGCACGAGGCGGATAGGGGGCGGATAGACCGTGCGCATTACCCAGACCCTCTGGCGGTTCACGCCGCTGCTCATCCTCGCCGCGCTCTGGGAGGCCACGTCGCGTCTCGGCCTGGTTTCCGAGTACGCTTTGCCTCCCTTCACCGACGTCGTGACCTCCTTCACCCGCCTCGCGGAGGAAGGCCTTTGGTCGCATACGGGCATGTCGCTTTACCGCGGCGCGTCGGGCTTCGCCGCCGCCGTCGTGATCGGCACCCTCGCCGGCATCCTGATGGCCTGGTACCGGCCGGTCCACGTGCTCGTGAACCCGCTGCTGCGCTGCCTGTACCCGATGCCGAAGTCGGCGCTCATTCCGCTGACCATCATGTGGATCGGGCTCGGCGACGGCTCGAAGATCACGCTGATCTTCATCGGCTGCCTTCTGCCGATCGTGCTCAGCTCCTACAACGCGGCGCGCGGCGTCGACCAGATCCTGCTGTGGTCCGCCCGCGGCATGGGCGCGACCGAACGCGAAGTTCTGTGGGAGGTCGTGGTTCCGTCGGCGCTGCCGGAGATCCTGTCGGGCATTCGGGTCGCGCTGGCGCTCGCCTTCATCCTGCTGGTGTCGGGCGAGCTGATCATCGCCAACAACGGGATCGGCTACATGATCGACCTGCTCGGCGAAGGCGGCGACTATTCGGGCATGTTCGCCGGCGTCGCGACCATCTCGGCAATCGGGTTCTTTGCGGACCGGGCATACGTCGCGCTGACGCGGCGCATCCTGATCTGGCGGGAGTAGACGATGGCGCGCACCCTCGACAGTTCCGGATCCGTAGGACTGACGGAACGCACGCTCGGCGCCACCCGCCAGCTGTTCGACACCGTCGGCCCCTACGTGACGATCGGACTTCTGCTGCTCGCCTGGGAATTCGCCGCGCGGCTCGAACTCGTCATCGCGTTCCTGCTGCCGCCCCTGTCGGTCGTTCTCACGCGCATCGCGACGGATTTCG
Source organism: Alphaproteobacteria bacterium (assembly GCA_038133505.1). Taxonomy (GTDB): domain Bacteria; phylum Pseudomonadota; class Alphaproteobacteria; order MPNO01; family UBA830; genus JAYQUR01. Next base: position 10,236 of record JAYPTI010000104.1, on the reverse strand, counting down.
CTTCCGGCCAGCTGCCGATGGATATCGCGATCACGCTCTACCGCACGATCACCGCCTTTGCGCTGGCCGCGGTAGGCGGCGTGACGCTCGGCATCCTGATCTCGCGCATCCGCCCGATGCGGTGGTTCTTCGACCCGCTGATCTCCATCGGCCTGCCGATGCCCAAGATCGCGCTGCTGCCGATCTTCATGCTGTGGTTCGGGCTGTTCGACCTGTCGAAGATCCTGATGGTCGCGTTCTCGGCCTCGTTCCAGATCATCATCACGACATGGGCGGCGACCCATGCCATCGAGAAGGAGCTGATCTGGTCGGCACAGAGCCTCGGCGCGAACCGCCGCGAGGTGCTGCGGGAGGTCATCCTGCCGGCAGCGCTGCCGCAGATTCTGACCGGCCTTCAGATCGCGATGCCGATCTGCCTGATCGTCGTATTGGTCACCGAGATGATCATGGGCGGCCAGGGCCTCGGTGACTCGATGCTGAGAGCGGCGCGCTACGTCGATTCGCCCGGCGTGTTCGCGGGCATCGTCGAGATCGGCATCGTCGGCTTCTGCGTGATCAAGTCGATGGAATACATCCGTCGCCGTCTGCTGGTGTGGCACCAGGAGACGCGCGAGGAGACCACGGTCTGACATAAACCCCTCGGGAACCTGACATGGCAACGACGGCAAGACGGGCTGCACGGCGCGCGGTCGTGGAGAATATCTACATCACGATGAGCGACGGGGTTC
>JAYPTI010000104.1:0-9498 GCA_038133505.1 Alphaproteobacteria bacterium | reverse complement strand
CGTCGTCCACCGACCGCCCGGCGACGGCAAGCACCCCGTCCTGTTCGCGATCTCTCCCTATCAGCTCGAATATGACGGACTGCCGGCGCACGCGCTGTTTCCGTGGCGCGAGACGGGCCCGATCGACTGGTACGTCGGCAAGGGATACGCCTATATCCACGCCGACGTGCGCGGCAGCGGCAAGTCGGACGGCGCCTACGGCTATTTCGACCGGCGCGAGCAGGAAGACTATTGCGAGATCATCGCCTGGATCGCCGACCAGGACTGGTCCAACGGCAACGTCGGCGGCATCGGGCAGTCATACTACGCGGTGGCGCAATGGCTGATGGCGTGCGCCAATCCGCCGGCGCTCAAATGCATCGTGCCCTATGACGGCGCGATCGATCCCTACCGCGACCAAGTCTATCACGGCGGCATCTACAGCGAGTTCCGCTACATGTGGTTCAACATGCTGCGGCAGAACAACCTGCTGCGGCCGGCCAACGCGCCGACGGGCAAGATGGTGATGCCGGACCTGGGCGCCGAGCTGCTGACGCACCAGACCTACGACGACTGGTGGCGCGAGCGCACGCCATTCGAGCGACTGCCGCAGTCCAGGGTTCCGGCGCTGTCGATCGGCGTCTGGGGCAAGGTCGGGCTGCACCTGCGCGGCAACCTGCTGGGTTACGAGGCGATCGGCGGGCCGAAGAAGCTGCTGGTCATGGGCGCCCGCAACGTCGAGGAGGCTGCGCATCTGTTCGACCAGCCCGACTTCCACGAGCGCGAACTGCTGCCGTTCTACGATCACTGGCTCAAGGGCGAGAAGAACGGCGTGATGGACGGCCCGCCCGTCAAGCTCCTGATCCGCGGCGACGACGAATACCGGCTGGAGAAGGAATGGCCGCTGAAGCGCGCGCGCCGGACGTCCTATTACCTGAACCGCCGCAAGTCGGGCAGCGTCACTTCGCTTAACGACGGCAGCCTGACGATCGAGGAGCCGTCCAAAAGCGGCGGCGCGACGAGCTACGACTATCCCGATCCCGAATGGGCGAACGGCGTGGTCGCGCGCGGCAAGTTCGGCTGGGATTTCGTCGGGCGCGTGCTGACGTTTACCACGGCGCCGTTCGAAAAGCCGACGGAAGTCACCGGGCCGATCGTCCTCGAGCTGTTCGCGTCATCCGACCAGCCGGACACGGATTTCATCGTCAAGATTTCCGACCAGCATCCGCAAGACGCCGACGCCCGCGCGGAAGGCCGCCCGCCGGGGTTCACCAACGTCACCAAGGGCTGGCTGAAGGCATCGCACCGCAAGCTCGATGCCGCCGCGACGACGGCGTTGCGGCCGCGCCATACCCATACGGATCCGCAACCCCTCGAACCGGGAAAGATCTACAAGTTCACCATCGAGGTTCATCCGACGAGCTACGTCTTTCCGGCCGGCCACCGGCTGCGGCTGGAAATCGCCAACGGGGATTCCCGGCTGACGGACGCGCCGTTCACGCACGCCTATCTGCCCTACAAGATGGGCAGCGACACGATCCATCACAGCGCGAAATACCCGTCGCGTCTCATCCTGCCGCTTATCGCCCGGCGCTAGCCGGGCGAACGGCGCTCGGAGAAGTTCAGGTCTCTTCCTCGTCGGATTCGCCGAATCCGTCGGCGACGAGGGCGCATAGCGCCTCTATCGCCTCTTCGGCTTCCTCGCCGTCGGTCGCGATGTCAATGTCGCACTCGCGGGCCGCGGCAAGAAGAAGAAGCCCCATGATCGAACGGCCGGACACCGTTTCGCCGCCGCGCGAGACCGTAATCTCGCAGTCGTATGCCTCTGCGCGCTCCGCAAAGCGGGCGGCGGCCCGGGCGTGCAGGCCGCGAAGATTGACGATCGTGACGGTTCGCTGAAAACGGGCCGCTTCAGCCATTCGGCTCTTCGAGCAAATTCGAGGCTAGCTTTATGTATTTGCGGCCGGCGCTCTGGCCTTCCGCCACCGCCTCGTCGAGCGGCAGCGATTTACGGACGGTTGCGAGCTTCACCAGCATCGGCAGGTTGACGCCCGCGATCACGTCGACGTTCGCCTCCTTGAGGATCGAGATCGCGAGATTCGAGGGCGTGCCGCCAAACATGTCGGTCAGCAGGATCACACCGTCGCCGGTATCCGCCCGGCCCGCCGCATCCAGAATGTCCCGGCGGCGTCCTTCCATGTTGTCGTCCGGACCGATGCAGACGGTCTCGATCTGTTTCTGCGGCCCGACGACATGCTCCATCGCGGAAACGAATTCCTGCGCAAGGTTGCCGTGGGTAACGATTACCAGTCCGATCATGATTGTCCCTGTCCCGCCGTATTTTCGTTTTCGAGATCGCGGTGCGACACGATCACCCGTTCGTTCATTCCGGCCAGCCACGCACCGAGACGTTCGGCGACGTAAACGGACCGGTGCCGGCCGCCGGTGCAGCCGACGGCGATGGTCAGATAGCTTTTGCCTTCCGCGCTATAGCGCGGCAGCAGCGGTTCGAGAAGCGCCGTCAGCTGGCCGAAAAATTCCGAGAAGCCGGCATCCGCCTCGATGAATTCGCCGACCGGCGCGTCGAGCCCGGTCTGCGGGCGCAGCGTCTCGTCGTAGTGCGGATTCTTCAGGAATCGCACATCGAAGACGAGATCCGCCTCGTGCGGCAATCCGCGGCGGTAGGCGAACGACGTCACGAACACGGCAAGACCGGGCGCCGCCTCGGTGGCGTAGGAGGCCTCGAGCCGTCGCTTCAGGTCGCCGATCGACATTTCGGAGGTATCGATCACCTCGTCCGCGCGGTCGCGCAGCGGGGTCAGCAGGCGCGCCTCGTGCTGAATGCCGTCGGTAACCGGCCGGTCGGGGGCGATGGGATGACGCCGCCGCGTTTCCGTGAACCGCCGGCGGAGGACTTCCGCGTCGCAATCCAGGAACAGCACGCGAACCGCGATGTCGGGATCCGCGATGAGTTCGTCGAGTTCTTCGAGGAACGGCTCCACGCCGAAATCCCGGGTTCGGACGTCGACACCGACGGCAAGCGGCATGCGTTTGCCGGTGCCCGGCTGCACGAGGCTCGACAGCAGCGACAGCGGCAGATTGTCGACCGCCTCGTAGCCCAGGTCCTCGAGTGCTTTCAGCGCCGTCGACCGGCCTGCCCCCGACAGCCCCGTTACGATCAGCACCGGGGTTACGGAGTCTTTCCCTGAAAATGCCGGTATTTCGGCGGCGGAGGGGTCCGTCATTTCGTCGGTCGATCCTCATCGCGGCGGCGTATCGTGGCCCCCGTCGCCGGGTCGGTCTGACCGGCGGCGGCGAATGCGGCGATCCGGACCTTCGTCGCGGCTGACCGCTCGAACGCCTCGGCTGCCATCAGGCGAACGCGGCATTCTAAATACTCGCACCACGCGGGTCGTGGCAACCGCTCAGGCGGCGTCTCCGATTCGAGATCGACGACGAGAACGATCCGCGCGGAGGCCGCGTGCGGCAGTTCCAGAATGCCGACGCCGCGCACTTCGAGCAGCCCCTGCAGCGCTGCCGGCGCGGTCGCGACGATCGCGTCGCCGTCCTGCGTCAGCTCTGTCCGGTCGTCGCTGACGAGTATGGCGCCGGCGTCGATCAGCCGGAGTGCGAGGTCCGATTTGCCCGCGCCGGACGGTCCGCGAATGAGGATGCCAGCGTCACCGAAAGCGACGCACGTGGCATGTATCTTCTCGACCGTCACGGGCTCAACGCGCGAGCGGCAGGCGGACGACGAACCGGGCCCCCGCCCGGCTGCCGTCCCTGCGCAGAACGTTTTCGGCGAAGATCGTTCCCTTGTGCGCCTCGACGATCTGCCGCGAGATGCTGAGACCGAGGCCCGAATGGCGTCCGAATGTCTCGCCTTCCGGCCGTTCGGAATAGAAGCGCTCGAAGATCGATTCGAGACTGTCGGGCGGAATGCCGGGCCCCTCGTCCTGCACCGTCACGACGGCGTCGGCGCGATCGCGTTCGACGCTGAGAACGATCCGGCCGGTCGGAGGCGAGAAGGAAACGGCATTGGTGATCAGGTTCTGGAACACCTGCACCAGACGTCCCTCGATACCGTTGACGACGCACCGGCCCGGCTCCTCGCCGCGATAGACGAGGTCGGCGGTCTTGCGGTCGCCGCCCGCCGTCGTGTGGACCTGCACCAGCGCCTGCAGCAACCGGCCGAGGTCGATCCGCTCCGTCTCGCCGCGCGCCAGCTCGGCGTCGAGACGCGAGGCGTCCGATATATCCGATATGAGGCGATCGAGGCGTCGCACGTCGTCCTGGATGATCTCCATGAGCTGCGCCTGCTGAGCGGGATCGCGGACCCGGGCGGCCGTCTCCACCGCGCTGCGGAGCGACGTCAGCGGATTCTTGATCTCGTGCGCGACGTCGGCGGCAAATCGCTCGTTCGCCTCCACGCGCTGCCAGAGCGCGTCGGTCATGTCGCGCAACGAGCCCGACAAGTCGCCGATCTCGTCGCGCCGCCGGGTGAAATCGGGAATCGCGTCCGCTTCCCCGTGGCCGCCGCGAACGATATCGGCGGCGTCCGCCAGCCGCCGGACCGGGCGCGCGATGGTGCCCGCGAGATAGAACGAGAGCGCTACCGTCACGGCAAGGACGAGGGCGAAGACGCGCAGGATATCGAACCGCACGGCCCGCACGGCGGCATCGATCTCCGCGGAATCGGCGGTTACGAGAACGGCGCCGAGCACCTGCTTGAACCGCTGGATCGGGGCCGCGGCGCCGAGATGCAAGCTGCCGTCGTCCGCGATCCAGCGCGCCGTCGCAACAGCGCCGCCGAGCGCCGCGGCGGCGGGCGCGAAAGCCTCCGCATCCAGCCCCGGCTCGACAGGGAGCGGCGAATCCGACCGGAGGTCCGGCAGCAGCGAGAGCAGCGTATCGTAAAGCCCGACCAGAACCGACGTCGCGACGCTCTCTTCGGCAGGCGGCGGCAACGCTTCTATCTCGACCTGGCCGCCGGGCCCGACCAGAAACCTGCTGTCGGCGACGGGCGCGCCCGTCGAATTGAAGACGCGCGCGCGCGTGCGCGTGGGCGAAACCAGCCGGCGCAACATCGGACGCGAAACGTCGGGAAGGATGAACTGTCCGCCGTCGGGCCGGGTCCCGATCGCGCCTTCCCCCAATGCCCCCGCGAATATCTGGGCCTGGGTTTGGAGCGAGGCGAGTTCGGATTCGACGAGCCCGTCGCGGTATTCGTCGAGATAGAGGATTCCCGCCACGAGAATCGCGAGCGGAAGCACGTTCACGACTAGGATGCGCCGCGTCAGCGGCGAGAACCACCGCCCGCCCATGTCAGAGAAACGTGCCGGACGCGAAAGGATCAGCTTTCGCGGTACCGGTAGCCGATGCCGTACATGGTCTCGATCTCCGCGAACTCGGAATCGACGGCGCGAAACTTCTTGCGAAGCCGCTTGATGTGACTGTCGATGGTCCGGTCGTCGACATAGATCGATTCGCCATAGGCAGCATCCATCAGCTGATCGCGCGATTTTACGTGGCCGGGATGCTGCGCGAGCGACTTCAGGATCAGAAACTCCGTTACCGTAAGATCAACCGACTGCTTTTTCCACGTGCAACCGAAGCGGTCGAGATCGAGCCGCATGTCGCCGCGCACGATCGGCGGCTCGGAATCGAGCATCTCGTCGTCGGCGGAGGCGGCCGCGGACCGGCGCCGCAGAAGGGTCCGGATACGTTCGATCAGCAGCCGCTGCGAGAACGGCTTCTTTATATAGTCGTCGGCGCCCATGCGAAGGCCGAGAATCTCGTCGATCTCGTCGTCCTTGGACGTCAGGAAGATGACCGGCATGTTCGACTGCTTGCGCAGGCGCGTCAGCAGTTCCATCCCGTCCATCCGCGGCATCTTGATGTCGAGGATCGCGAGATCCGCCGCCTTGGCGGTCAGCCCGCGCAGGGCGGATTCGCCGTCGACGTAGGTACGCACCTCGAATCCCTCCGCCTCCAGCGTCATCGAGACCGACGCGAGGATATTGCGGTCGTCGTCGACCAGCGCGATCGACGCGGGACGGTCGGTGCCGGGCAGGTTGGGAAGCGTTTCGGTCATCGTGGACATATTAGTACTCCGGACAGGGGACGACAGGAAGACCGCGCTTTATCCATCCGGGACCCGAGCCCGGCCGTCCCATCATGCCCTCGGGGATATGGGTCACATGGGTGAAGCCGTTCGCCTCGAGAATGCGCCGCGCCCGTTCCGACCGGACGCCGCTGGCGCAGATCAGCGAGACGGGCCTGGACTTGTCGCCGTCGAGGACGGCGAGCATGTCCGCAACGAACGCCTTGACCCCAATGGGATTGTTTGGGGTTACGCGGCGGGCAAAAATTGCGCAGCCGGTCTTGCGGCACTCGTGCGCCGACCGTACGTCCACGATTACCGTCTTGCCCGTTGCCGCCTCAGTCGCCGCGTCGGGCGCGGAAACGGTCTGTGCCGCCGCCGGCAAGGCCGGCAGCGCCAGGACGGCGCACAGCAAGACAGTGCAAAGACGCATGGTTATAGCCCCGTATTGATACCCGAGCCGGACGCTAGGGCCGGAATGCGGCGGAAATGGGGCATGAATCGGGCGATTTCAAGGAGATATCGCCCGTTTCGGGGGCAAAACCCCCGTCAACGCAGGGTCAGAGGGTCGTATGCCGGGCGCGAACGCCGCGCTGGATGGCGGCGGCCGCCAGCGGATCGATCTCGAGATCGTAGGCGAGCACCGCGAGAAACTGCAGCTCGTCCTGCGACGCATGGAGATCCGCCGCCACGATTTCGCAGGCGAACGCGTAGGCCGTTTCGTGAAGCCGCTTGGGCAGCGCCGCCTTGATTGCCGCGATCGCCCCGTCCGCGCCGTCGTTGCCGGCCAGCAGCTCGGCGCAGGCCTCGGCGTCCGACGGCAGGTTGTCGAGCTCGTAGTCGCGGAAGACCGGCATGCGGTCGACCAACTGGCCGATCCGAAGCAATTCGTCGTCGGTCATGTCGGCGTCGACGGCCGATGCGATCACCATCGTGTAGATCAGCGCGCTCTCGGGTGTGATCGAAGTCATGTCGTCTCCATTCGTTTGCAAGCCACGTAGTGGGCCGGAGGCCCGGCGTCAAGCTATTCGTCCGCTCCCGGCGGCGACAGGAAGTCGCGGGTGAGCGCCACCGCATCGGCAAGGCCGAGGCGCTCGATTTCGACCCCGTCGGGAAAAGCGCCGGCGAGGCGCGACGGCATCATCGGATCGAGCATGACGAAAACGCCGTGATCGGTCGCCTGGCGGACAAGCCGGCCGTATGCCTGCTTCAGGCGAAGGCGCGTGATCAGGTCGTCGTAGCGCGACCGCGAGAACGCCTTGCGGCGCGCCCGGTGCAGGATGGACGGGCGCGGCCACGGCACCCGGTCGAACACGATGAGCCGCAGGCTGCGCCCGGGGACGTCGACGCCGTCCCGGACGGCGTCGGTGCCGAGCAGGCACGAGCGCTCCTCGGCGCGGAAGATATCGACGAGGCTGCCGGTATCCATGCGGTCGATGTGCTGGGCAAGCAGCGGATAGCCCTCCTCCTCCAGCAGCGGCGCGATGCGTTCGTGGACGGCCCGAAGGCGCGTGATCGCCGTAAACAGCCCGAGCGCGCCGCCGCCGGCCGCGCGGAACAGCTCGCGGTAGGCCGCCGCCACCTGGGCCATGTCGTCCTTGCGGACGTCATTGACGACGATCACCCGGGTCTGGGCGGCGTAGTCGAACGGCGAGGAGACCTGAACGCGGTACGGGACGTGCTCCAGATGGATCGCGCCGGTCCGTTCCTCGGCGGACTGCCAGTCGGCCTCGACGTCGCCGGTGCCGTCCCGCAGCGTAGCCGAAGTGACGAGGACCCCGTGCGCCGGCTCGATCACGGCGCGCGCGAACGGCAACATGGGATCGATCCAGTGGCGGTGCATCCCGATATCGACATCGCGTCCCAGGCTGCGGCTTACCGAGAACCAGTCGACGAACTCCTCGGGCGTGCCGTCGGCCAGCGCTTCCAGCATCGACCGCCACGCTTCGAGCTCGCCCTCGGCGCGGCGCTTGAGGCCGCGCGAGACGCTCTCGATCCGGTTGCGGGTCGGCGTGTCGAGGTCGGACGCGTTCTCGTCGAGTACCACCATCAGGCGCTCGGCCAGCGCGCGCATCGGCTGGATCAGCCGCGACAGCGCCTCCCGGAGCTCCTGCGCCGCTATCAGCAGACCCGGAACCGGGCTCTCCGTCTCGGTCTCGAGATCGTAGGGCGAGCGGGCATCCTTGGCGCGCGCATAGACCTGCTGGCGGATCTCGGCGAGAAAGATTTCGGCGTCGCCGCGCGGATTGCCGCCGGCGAGCCGCTGGTTCCAGCCGGGCCCCGGCAGGGCATGCGCCGCCTGCAGGATCGCATCGACATGCTCGCCGATGCGCTCGTCGAGCGCGGCGACATCCTCGATACGGCGTTGCAGGCCGCGGGCGCGCGTCTTGCGGCCTTCTTCCGGGCCGAGCAGCCAGCGGCGGAGCTCGGCGCCTTCCTGGCCGCTCAGATGCGCGGAGAACGCGCTGTCCGCCGCGTCGAACAGGTGATGGCCCTCGTCGAAGACGAGACGCGTCGGGATCTGGCCGTCGTCCATGCCGCCGGTCGCGGTCTGCGCGAGAACGAGCGCGTGGTTGGCGACGACGATATCGGCCCGTCGCGCGCGCCGGATCGTCTTTTCGACGAAGCATTTGTGGTAGTGCGCGCAGGCCGAATAGATGCATTCGCCCCGCCGGTCCGCGAGGCCGACGGTGTTGCGCGCGCCGACGAGGTCGACCAGCCAGGCGGGGAAATCGCCGCCGCCGATGTCGCCGTCGCGCGACGCCTGCATCCAGCGCGCCATCAACCCCAGCCCGACCGCGTCCTGCGGCCGGCCGCGCAGCCCCGTCACGGCATCCTCGTAATTGAGCAGGCAGAGATAGTTTTCCCGACCCTTGCGGATGACCACGCTCCGCGCCTTCATCGCCGGATCGGGATGCAGGCGATCGAGTTCGCTGTCGATCTGGCGCTGCAGGTTGCGGGTATAGGTGCTGATCCACACCGTGCCGTCGTTCTTTTCCGCCCACAGGCTCGCCGGCGCGATATAGCCGAGCGTCTTCCCGACGCCGGTGCCGGCCTCGGCGAGCACGGCATTGGGCGCGCCAATCTCGTCGCGCGGCTGGAACGCCTGCGTCACGGCGGAGGCGTAGTCGGCCTGCTGCGGACGGTCCTCGGCATCGCGGCCGACCAGGTCGGCGATCCGCGCCCGCGCCTCGTCCGCGCCGACCGGCTGGTTGCCGGGCGGGGCCTCCGGCGCGAACTCGGACCATTCGCGCAGCCGCCGCCAGACTTCGAGCGCCCGGTTGGCGGGCCCGTCGAGCGCGGGGGGAATCTCGGCGCTGAGCGCGCGCAGAACGTAGATCGCCCAAGGCCAGTCCGCCGCCTGCATCACGTGCGCCGTCTCGGCCGCCAGGTCCTTGTCGCGGCCCGGCTCCATG
>JAYPTI010000103.1:0-11974 GCA_038133505.1 Alphaproteobacteria bacterium | reverse complement strand
GAAATTTCTTCTCGGTAAAGGCAGGTTCGTCGACGACATGCATCTGCCGGGGGAGACGGTCGCCGCGTTCGGCCGCTCGCCGCACGGTCATGCCGACATAATTTCCGTAGATGTTTCCGCCGCGCGTTCGATGCCCGGCGTCGTTGCCGTCTACTGCGGCGCCGACATGGCGGCCGATGGCGTGGGCTCGGTCCCTTTCATGTGGCTCATGCGCAATGACGACGGGACTCCGATGGCTCAGCCACCCCGCTGGCCGCTCGCCCGCGACCGGGTGCGCCATGCCGGCGAGCCCGTCGCGATCGTCATCGCAGAGACCAGGGCGCAGGCGGAAGACGCGGCGGAAGCCGTCCATATCGACTACGCCCCTCGCCCCGCGGTCGCCGACATTCGCGCGGCGATCGAACCGGGCGCGTCGGCGGTCCACGACGAAGCGCCGGAAAACCGGATCTACAGCTGGGGCCGCGGCCCCAGGGAGGCCACCGAAGCGGCTATTGCGGACGCCGCCCACGTGATCGAGCTCGAACTGATCAACAACCGGATCGCCTGCGCTGCGCTGGAGGGCCGCGTCTGCCTCGCAACGCACGACCCGCTGTCGGATTCGACGACCCTCTACAACGCGACGCAGGCGCCTCACCTGATCCGCCGCTCGGTTACCGAGGCGCTCGGTCTCGCGCCGGATACGCTCCGCGTCGTCGCGCCGGACGTCGGCGGCGGTTTCGGCACCAAGGGGAAGCACTATCCGGAGGAAACCGTCCTCGTCTGGGCAGCGCGCCGTCTCGGCCGTCCAATCCGCTGGACGTCGAGCCGGAGCGAGGCCTTCATGTCCGACACGCAGGCCCGAGACCACCTCACCCGCGCGCGCCTCGGCGTCGACGACGACGGGCGGTTCGTCGGACTGCAGGTCGAAACCTTCGCGAACGTCGGCGCCTACATATCGACGTTCGGCGCGAGCATCCCGGGCGCGATCTACTCTGCGCTCCTCGCCGGCGTCTATTCGACCCCAGCCGTTCACGTGCAGGTCACCGGCGTTCTGACCAACACGGTCCCGACGGACGCCTATCGGGGCGCCGGCCGGCCCGAGGCGTGCTACGTCCTCGAACGTCTCGCCGACGAGGCCGCGCACCGTCTCGGACTCACGCGCGACGAGATCCGGCGGCGTAACCTGATCCCAGCGGACGCGATGCCCTATGCGACGCCGATCGGCCCGACATACGATACCGGCGATTTTCCCAAGATCATGGAAAAGCTCCTCGACGCCGGCGACTGGAGCGGATTCGAAGCGCGCCGCGCGGCAAGCGCCGCGCGAGGGCTGCTGCGGGGTATCGGCCTTGCGATGTACGTGGAGACTTCCGGCGTCGCGCCGTCGAAGCTTGCTGGCATGCTGGGCGCGCGCATCGGCTTCTTCGAAAGCGCGGAGATCCGGATCGACGCGAACGGCGGCGCCCAGATCCTCGCCGGCACGCACAATCACGGCCAGGGTCACGACACCACTTACGCGCAGATCGTCGCGGACCGGCTCGGCCTCGACTACAACCGCATCCGCGTCGTCGAGGGCGATACCGCCGCCGTTCCCATGGGCACCGGCACCTTCGGGTCTCGGTCCATCGCCGTCGGCGGGTCCGCGATCGCGGTTGCGGCAGACAAGATCGTCGCCAAGGGAAAGCGGATCGCGGCGAGCCTGCTGGAAGCCGCCGACGAGGACATCGACTTTCGCGACGGGACGTTCTCGGTGACCGGCACGGACCGAACCGTCACCATCGCCGACGTCGCAAACGCTGCAAACCTCGGCCACCTGCTGCCGGACGGCGTTGAACCCGGGCTCAATGAAAGCGCTTTCTACGATCCCACCAATTTTGCCTATTCCAACGGCGGGCATCTCGTCGAGATCGAGATCGATCCCGACACCGGCAGTCTGGAGATTTGCCGATACTACGTGGTCGACGACATCGGCACGGTGATCAATCCGATGATCGTCGAGGCCCAGATCCACGGCGGTCTCGCCCAGGGCATCGGGCAGGCGCTGCACGAGATTTGCGTCTACGAAGACGATTCCGGCCAGATCCTGTCGGGCAGCTTCCTCGATTACGCCATACCCCGCGCCGACGATCTCGTCGATTTCGAGGGCGAATTCGACGAATCCCAGCCCTGCACCCACAATCCGCTGGGCGCCAAGGGCTGCGGCGAGTCGGGTTCTATCGGCGCGCCCGCCGCACTCGTCAGCGCCGCGCTCGATGCTCTGTCGCCGCTCGGTGTCCGCGATCTGGAAATCCCGCTTACGCCGCACCGGATCTGGCAGGCGATCAGGGACGCCCGGACCTCACCGTCCTGAAAACTCTCGCAAAACGACATATTTCTTTAACGAATCGTTGACCTTTTTTGGGCGCTCCGGATAAGGATCCGTTGTTTTCTGCCGATTTCGCGCATTACCGGAAAGAATCACTCACCTTTGCGGTTTTTGCAATTGTGCAGTGCAATATCCTTTGCTTCAATTTTTATTAATTCCAATTACATAGGTTATACCGCAGTGCATAATTTGGAGTACCGAGATGACCGACAAAACCACCCGGACCGAGATCGAAATGCCCGATGTGGCCGATTTCTATACCCATTCACGTGCCGTGCGGCGTGAAGCGGAGATCGCCCGGTCGCTGTATTTCGCCAAAATGGTCAACTATATTGCCGCAAAGATCGCGCATACCTTCCGTAGCCTGAGCGACGTGCTCAGCTTTACGCAGCGGATGAACCAAAACGTCCGCCTGTAACGGCAAGATCGAAACCACAAGAAAACGCCCCGGATTTCTGGGGCGTTTTCTTTTCATGAAAGCGTTTTGCGGAGAGCCGGATCAGACAACGTCGTATCCTGTCCGACCGGTGCGTTATCGAGCGCGTCGTCGAGCGTAAGCGCCTCGACCCATTCCTCGGGCGGCCGCGACGCCTCATGCGGCCCGACCTGATCGAGCCCCCAATAGATTTCGAGCCAGTGACCGTCCGGATCGAGAAATTCGACTGCGATTTGAGCCCCTGCCCGTCGCCGCCCCTCGAATTGCACCGTAACCCCGTTTGCCCTGAGATGATTCCTGGCCCGGATGACCTCGTCCAGGGTGCTTACCTCGAACGCCATGTGGTGCAGTTCGTCGTTCTCCGCGCGCCCTTCCTTACCGCCGACCAGTGCCACGCCATGATGGTCGTCGTTGCACCGCATGAACACCATGCCCCCGGCGATCATGCTTTCGGGATACACGTCCGAGACGCGGAACCCCAGAATGCGGGTATAGAAATCGGTCGACCTCTCGAGGTCGGTAACCCGCAGAACCACGTGTCCGATCTTGTTGATATTGAACGGAAGATCGTCGGGCGTCTCCTGACCGCGCAGCGCCTCGACCTCCGGGCTCTTTAGTGCGTCGAAATCGACGAGTCCTCTGGGCATCTCTTTTTCTCCTTCGCCGATCCGAAGCGGCCGACCATCGGGAAACTAGCGCGCTTCAATCCGCCATCCAAGCAATCCCCGGACCGCCGGCAACGCTACCTGGGCGCGCGCTCCGCGAGGATATCGATATAGAACCGCAAGGCGAGCTCGCCGCGGTGATTGAAAGCTTCGTTCCGGCTCCGGATGATGCCCCACTTGTCGCGAATGACCCTGTCGGGCTTTTCAACGATTTCGTGGGAGAATGTGAGGGTATGGCCCGATTTCACCGGCGCGAACTGCTCGAGGTTCTCGATCCGCATTCCGGCCCCGTTCCGCCGACCGTCCTCGACGCCGAGCGCGTAGCGCTCCATGTAGTCGACCATCAGGCGCATCCATATTGCGCAGATATGCCATTTCGAGACGATCAGGCCGCGGTAGCGGGTGTCGAGCGCTGCCTCCGGGTCGGTGTGATAGACCTGCGGCGTATAAAGCTCGCCGAATTCGACGATTTCCTGTTCGCTGAACGTGTATGTCCCGAAGACGTGGAATTCCCCGATCGGGATGTCCTCGAACCAGCGGGATCTCAGAAACGACGGCTCGGTCATGACGCCGCCGCGCGCTGGATCATCAGATAGGCGGACAACGCCATGACCTTCTTTTCGTTCTGATTGTGGACGTCGATCTCGAAGCCGATGAGGCCGTAATCGGCGTCTTCGCCGTCGAGGGTCTTATCGGTAATGGTGGCGCGCGCCGAGATGGTGTCGCCGTCGAAAACCGGCCGGTACCACTCGAGCCAAGGCACCTTCTTGCTGCCGACGAGGCAGACGTTCTCTTTGACGAGCTCGCTGCTGACCAGCTTCATCATCATCGCGGAAACATGCCAGCCGCTCGCGCACAGGCCGCCGAACAGAGACGCCTCCGCCGCGTCGCGGTCGAGGTGATAGGGCTGGGGATCGAACTTTTCCGCGAAGTTCTTGATACCGGCCGCGTCGATATCCAGCCTGTCGGTTTCGATCACCCGCCCGGTCTCGATATCTTCCCAGAATTGCATTGTTGGTTCTGTCATTCCGAAATCGTTTTCATCTGTCGTGCCGTCGTAACGCGAGAGGCCGACGAATAGGCAACCGGAGCCGCCGTGGCAAGGACATCCGGCAACGCTCAGCCGACCTCACCCAGATACCAGTCGAGGATCTGTTCTCCCGTCATCACCGTCACGCCCGGCTTGTTCAGCATGTATTCGAACAGTTCGCGAACGTAGCGGATGCGGTGGGGGACGCCCGAGATATAGGGATGGATCGCGAACGACATCACCCGGACGCTCTCTGCGCTCTCCTCGTAGAGCGTATCGAAATAGTCGATCGCGCGGGTCTTGTAGACCGGCGAATCGTGATTCTGGATCAGCGAAATCACGATGTCGTGGATCTCGAAATTGTAAGGCAGAGAGACGATATCGCCGTGCTTTGTGGTCAACGGTACGGGCTGGTCGTCGAACGCCCAGTCGCCGACATATTCGAAGCCCGCTTCGGTCAGATAGTCGAGCGTATCGTATGTTTCCGTCAGGCCGGGCCCGAACCAGCCGCGCGGGCGATAGCCTGCGATCCCTTCAATGGCCTCGACCGTCTTGCGAATATTCTCCCGCTCGTCCTCAACCTTGTGCATCGGCACCTGTTCGAACGCGTGGGCGTTGCATTCCCAGCCCATTTCGATGCACCCCTCCACCACCCGTGGATACTCGGTGCAAACCCGGCCGTTCATGGTGACCGTGCCCTTCACGCCGAATTCCTGGAACAGCTTCTTCAGTCGCCAAAATCCGATCCGCATCCCGTACTCGTGCCATGACCAGTTGGGCACGTCGGGTAGCATCGGTTGGTGCTGGGGAGGCGGCAGGACGGTGCGCGCCATCGCCCTTTCTATGTCCCACACTTCGAGCGACATCAGCGGCCACAGGATCATTCGCCCGCCGTCCGGCAATGCGAGCGGCGGCCGGTCGCCGATCGCGGAATAAGGCGCTCGTTCGCTTGGTTTCATGTCGTTTCCGATCATAGTGTCGAACTCAGGATCGAAAACTTACCGCCGTACTGCCTGGCACAAAAGACGGTTGACCGGGACTCGGCTCGACGCCGGCTTTGAGCCGACGGTCGCGCCTTGCGTCAGAAATTGTAGCGCAGCGAAAACAGCAACTGGACCCCGCCAAAGGAGTCGGTCTTCAGGTTGGTCGACGTCGGGCGCCCCCAGTCGACGCTGCCGAGGTCGACGTAGCTCAGTTCGATGTCGTTCACGATCTTCTTTCCGAGATAGAACGACGCCCCGACACCGACCGACCAGGCCAGATCGTAAGATACTTCGTCGAGGTCGCCGGGCGTCCCCCCGGCAGGCGTGTACTGCCCCGTCACGGCGTTTCGCGAGAGCCCGACCCCGGCACTGACGAAAGGCGACCACATGCCGTCGCCGCTGCTGAAATGCCAGGAGCCTTTCAGCATCGCGGTGATGTTCTGGATATCGCTGGCGACCGCGTCGTTGGACGAGGACGAGGAGAAAAGCGGGCTTGCGTTGTAGCTGACCTCCGTCCGGTTCACGAACTCGAACTCGGTCCGCAGCGGCAGGCCCTGCTTCGCCCAAGTGTACCCGATGCCCATCCCGAACGCGCCGATCGCGTTGAACGCACTGTCGTCTTTCAAGGCGCTGCCGGAGCCGCTCTCGATGTCGGATGCGAAGGCGAAGGCGGGCCCGCCTTTGCCGGCAAAGTAAAATCCGGAGCCCGCAGCGAACGGATCCTCGGCATTGGCCGGAGAAAAGGGCAGACACACGAACAGTCCCGCGACCAGGAGGAAGGCGGCGGCAGCGGTTGAAGCCTTCGGGATCGATAGCATTTCGGCGGTATCCATGGGGAGCATCTGAAACTCCGCAATCTCCTATGCGAGGCTGACGCCAACCTTACGGATTGCGTGAAGGCCGGCATTTCGCGGACTCGACTCGCTACAGACGGAAGATCATCATCGGCGTCGTCCGGCTCGGGATACCGCCGATGCGGGGCAATGGGATGACACAGACTGGAAAGGCGAAGGGATGTTTTCGCACATCGTCCTCGGCACAGACGATCTCGCTGCTGCCAAGAAATTCTACGACGCAACGCTCAGCGCGATCGGCGTGCCGGAAGGCTCTCTCAACGAAGAGCGGCAGCGGATCTACTACCGGACGTCAACGGGAACGCTGGCCGTCGGCAAACCGATCGACGGGAACCCCGCGACCGGCGCAAACGGCGGCACCGTCGGTTTCAAGTGCGACACCGAGGAACAAGCCAAGGCGTTTCACGACAATGCGGTCGCCAACGGCGGCACGAGCATCGAGGACCCGCCCGGCTGGCGCGACCTGGGCGGCGGCCGGAAGCTCTACCTGGCCTATGTGAGGGACCCTGCCGGAAACAAGCTCTGCGCGCTGCATGCCGGCTAGGCATCGGCCGACAGCAGGCGCATAGCCGGTCCGAAGACGTACGCCGCCCCTGACGGTACCTGCTCAATCGATTTTGGGAATGGTGCCCAGGGGCGGATTCGAACCACCGACACCCGCATTTTCAGTGCGATGCTCTACCAACTGAGCTACCTGGGCGCGCTGCGGAATTCCAGCGAAGGCTGCTTATAGGCAATAACGCCTTCGCTGTCCAGCATCGCGCCCGCGTGCGGCAAACCGCGGAAATTCGGCGTTCAACGCACCGGATTTCGCGGGTCGGAAACGACACGATACAGGAGAAAACGATGGATATTTCACGCATTCAGCCGGGCGACTGGAACAGCCGGACCGTCATTCACAACGGCTTCGTCTGCCTGTCGGGCATCGTCGCCGACGACAAGACGGCAGATATGAAAGACCAGACCGCGCAGGTGCTCGCCAAGATCGACGCAGCGCTCGCAGCGGCGGGAACCGACAAGACGCGTATTCTCTCGTCGGTCGTCTATCTCGCCGACATGGACCTCAAGGACGAAATGAACGAGGCGTGGATGGAGTGGATGGACCCCGCCTGCCCGCCCGCGCGGGCCGCCGTCGGCGTCACGCTGACGCCGGGTACCTTGGTAGAGATCATGGTGCAGGCGGTCCAGTAAACCGGGCGCGTCTTTCGGGCCTACGCGCCTTCCGCTTTTTCGAAGCGGGCGACGAGGCACATGCCGAACCGCGCTTTCAGGAAACGGTCAAGGCCTGCCGGGATAAATGGCAGTATCTTCTTCTTGTATTGCGTGACGTTGAAATCGGTCACCCGGAGGCCGGCACGCGCCAGCATCCCGCCGAGCTGCTTGCGGGTCATATAGCGGTGGTAATAGCCGTCGGTGTAGAAATCCTGCACCCGTTCAAGGTTGTATCCTTGGAACAGCTTGCCGCGGAAAATCAGCCAGAACAGCCCGTGGACATAGTAGACCACGCTCGTCCGGTGATAGACCATCATCAGGCCGCGTCCGCCAGGAGCGACGACCCGCCCCATTTCCCTTACCGCGCTCCCCATGTCGTTCGTATGGTGCAAAACGCCCCAGGAAAAGACGAAGTCGAAACTCCCGCCCCCGAAGGGATTTCGTTTTGCATCGCCCCGGACGACGTCCAGATGCTGCCCAAAGAATCCCGCCGTCTTCCGCGTCAGCACGACGCCGTTTTCGGTGAGGTCCATAGCCGTCATGCTGGCGCCCCGGCGCCCCAGAAGGCACGAAAAAAATCCCCGAACCGGATCCAAGGTCCAGGCATCTCTTGCCGGAAAGTTCGATACCGGCGAACCAGGACATCAGCCAGGGTGCCTGATCTAGCACATAGGCTTCGATCTCCCGGAAATCCTCGTCGGATTCGGGCAGACGGTCATCGGCAGACCAATCCGCATACGTCATGGGCAGGCCTTCCCACCACAGGCGGTTGCGGTCCTGATCGGTCTCCGACGCCTTCTCGGCATCGCCCCTGTTTCGAAGGAAAGGATTGTTCATGTTTCGGTGCAGGTGATGTTCGGCAAGTCCGGCGGCCTCAGTCGTCTTCGCGGTCGGGCCGGGCGAGCACGGAATCGATATCGTCGGGAACCTCGTCGGTCGGCACGGCATAGGCGCCGGTAAACCAACGGCCGAGATCGATGTCGGCGCATCGACGCGAACAGAACGGCCGATACCGCTCGACGCGATCCGCATCGCATACGGGACATTTCGGTTTGACCAGTTCCGCCAGCGCTCCTCTCCCGGTCAGGTCTCGACGACGATATCGAAGCTTTCGCGACCGTAGCCCGCTTCCGCGCGGCACTCGGCCCGACGTCCAGCCGCCGCCGCGATTTCGTCCACGGCCCGGGCATAGCCGTTTTCGAGCGAATCGACGACTTCGGCCGCAGCGTAGATCACCAACCTGCCGGGCGGCGTGACACGCGCTTCTCGCCGGAGCGATCGCAATATCCGCATGACCACGGAATCGATCGAGCTTACGCGCCCCGTGCCGCCGCAGACCCCGCAACGGTCGGTATAGGTCTGGAGCAACGGCTCGCGCCGCCGACGGCGCGTAATCTCGATGAGCCCCGACTCCGTAACTCCCAGCACACGGGTCGGGTTTCGGTCATCGGCGAATACGTCTTCGAGCGCAGCGATCACGGCGTCCCAGTGACTGTCCTGCTCCATGTGGATGAAATCGATCACGATGAGTCCGGCGATGTTCCGAAGGCGGATCTGGTGCGCCGACTCGACCGCGGCCTCGAGATTGGTCCGGAAGGCCGTCTGTTCGAGATCGCCGGCGCCTTCGAAGCGGCCCGAATTCACGTCGATCGCGGTAAGCGCCTCGGTCGGCTGGACGACGATTCCGCCGCCCGACGGCAGATCGACGCGGGTCTGGCAGGCCCGTTCGATCTCGTCCTCGATCCCGAACGTGTCGAACAGCGGCTGCGGTCCCGAGCTCAGCTTCACACGCTCCGCCATGCCGGGCATAACGCGCTCGCAAAAGTCCTTCGCCTCCCGCCACGCCTTTTCGTCGTCGACGTGGATTTTCTCGATGTCGTCGAGCGCGTTGTCCCGCAATATCCGAGGTATCGGATCGAGATCGGCGTGCAGACAGGAAGGCGCCTTGATCGTCGGGAGCGAATCCTGGATTGCGGCCCAGGTATCGCGAAGCTGATCGGCGTCTTCCGCCAGTTCCTCCGCCACGGCCCCTGCGGAAGCGGTGCGCAGAATGAAGCCTTCGCCCGGCTCTGCAATTTCGCCCATCAGATCCGCAAGCCTGTCGCGCTCCGTTTCGTCCTCGATCTGTCGGGATATCATCACCCGGTCCTGCAGGGGCGCGTAGACGACGTAGCGGCCGGGCAGCGTCAGACGGCGCGACAGCTGGACGCCCTTGCCGCCGATCGCATCCTTTACGACCTGCACCATGACGGCCTCGCCCTCGTGGACAGGCCTGGACGGAATACCGCCTCCCGAACTGCGACGGTTGTCGTCGAGCCCGAGGAAGCCGGCGCGCGCCAGACCGATATCGACGAACGCCGCCTCCATCCCGCCCATCACGCGCTGGACCAGGCCGAGATAAACGTTGCCGACGAGGCTTGCCCGTTCGGGGCGTTCGATGATCAGTTCGATGAGCGTTCCGGAATCGACGAGGGCGGCCCGAACTTCGGACGGCATGACGTTGACGAACAGTTCCCGAGTCATCCGGCCCCCGTCGCAGCACTTGCGTCGAAACCCAATCCTCGCAAAAGCGAGAGCGTTTCGTAAAGCGGCAATCCGACGACGTTGAAGTAGGATCCCGTGATTGCGGGTACGAATGCGCCGGCGGCGCCCTGAATTCCGTATGCGCCCGCCTTGTCGGTCCATTCCCCGGCGGCGATATAGGCATCGATCTCGCTGCGCTCTAGCCGCTTGAAACGGACGGATGTCGTTACAAGGCGCTCTGCCCGGCGACCGCCGGGGGCGATCACCGAAACCCCGCCATACACCCGGTGCCGGCGTCCCGACAACATTTCCAGGAAGCTGCGCGCTTCCGCCTCGTCGGCAGGCTTGCCGAGGATCCGGCGACCGAGGCCAACGACCGTATCGGCAGCGATCAGATACGAAGCCGCAGCTTCCGGCAGCGAGGACGCAGCGTCGGCCTTAGCGCACGCAAGCCGGACCGCGAGAGGTCCGGGAAGCTCCCCCTTTCGCGGCGTCTCGTCTATTTCGGCTGCCAGAAAAGCATCGGGCACAAGTCCGACCTGTGCCAGCAAATCCCGTCGTCGCGGCGACGCCGAGGCGAGAACCAGCCGCGCCCGCGCGGGCGCCCGGGCCATCGCCGGTTACTTGAAACGGAAAGTGATGCGGCCCTTGGAGAGGTCGTAGGGCGTCATCTCGACATTGACGCGATCGCCCGCCAGGACGCGGATGCGATTCTTGCGCATTTTGCCCGAGGTGTGGGCAAGGACTTCATGCTCGTTATCCAGCTTCACGCGGAACATCGCGTTCGGCAGAAGCTCGAGCACGGTACCGGAGAATTCGATCAGATCTTCTTTTGCCATCTCTATCCCAACAGGTTTCGAATTGCGGCGAAAGTGGGCAACTGCGGCGCTCAGGTCAAGGATTTTGAGCCTTCAGCCCGCTTCTCCCGACCCGATCGCCGGATCCGGGACGATCGTGACCAGCACGTGCAGATCGCCGGGAGGACCGCCGCCGAAACCCTCGATCCCGAAACCGGGCAGCGTGATGATTGCGCCCTTTCCGGTCCCGGCGGGAACGTCGATGGCGACGGTCAGGCCGGTCATCGTCTTGACCAGCTTGCAGATGCCGTCTCTCGCCTCGCTCTCCGTGATCTTCAGGCTCTCGGCGATATCCTCGCCTTTCATCCAGAGCGATGTCGCGGCAGCGCCCTTGACCCGGCCGAGCCGGGTGCCGGCGACATCGCCGAACAGATCGATGGTGCGTTCGCCCGTCGTTTCGTCGATCTCGAAGTCGAACCAGGTACCGCCCTTCTGCCAGGGCTGCACGCCGCCGCCGCCGGCGCCCGGCGCCAAGGACCGGTCGTATTCCGCCCGCCGGTTCCGGTCGGCCAGCAGATTGTAAGCGGCGGTGATTTCCTTGAAGCGGTCGGCCGCCGCCGCGTCGCCGGCGTTGACGTCGGGATGCAACTCCTTCGCCAGCGTGCGGTAGGCACGCTTGATGTCCTCGATATCGGCGCCGCGATCGACGCCTAGCAGTTCGTAGGGAGACGGCATGCCGCAGTGTCCCGGCGGCATGAGCGCAGGTCAAGACGGCTTCGCTGGCACGAGCGAAGAGTTTCGCTGCCTCGCCCCCACCCCTTGTTGTGATTCTCCTGGAAACCGCTAGAAATGGTGTCGCGGTTCTACCCAAACCGTGCTGACAAGATGGCGTCCCGGCGCTCCGACCCACCCATGCGCCGGGGCGTTTTCATTTCGGGTCCCGGAAACGACGAAACCGCCGGACCAGGATCCGGCGGCTCATCTCTCCCGGCTCTCGCCGGAAGAAGGTGGCCTCAGCCGCCCCCGGCTTTGGCCTGACCCCGTCCGGATGAACTCGAATGCCTCGGAACCGGCTTGTTCATCCTTGGTGGGCCACCCACCCATCAATGCGAGTTCCATCGCGCTGACAA